>CAMXLV010000009.1 GCA_947244675.1 uncultured Clostridium sp.
TTTTTAAGAATTTTTTCACCTTTCAAAAAAACTGTCGGGTAATAAGAAAAAATGTTAACGCAAGATCAATTAGATGAGGCATTGGAAATATATTTTAATGCACTTTCAAAGAAAAAAGAAGATAAAAAAACGAAACAAATTTTAGAAACATTATCATTAAAAGAAATTAACCTAGAAGAATTAGAAAATTGCAAAAAAAGAATAAAAGAAGCTATACCAAAAATAATAAAAGAAATAGAAGAAAATAACTTAGCAGATAAAAATTATATCAAAATCTTTATAGAGAAAGATACAAAAGACTATCGAAGAGAAGAAGAAAGATATTGCTATCCAAGAATTTTCAACAAAAATGATTACAATATAGAAATAAATGGAGAAATATGGGGATTATCCAATAGTAATATGGGGATGAATAGTAAAAAAACATATTTAGAGTTAAAAACAACAAAATTCAAAGTACCTTATCGAATTTCTTTGGAAGAAGCCCTAATTAGTAAAAAATTTTTTGAGTGGATTAACAGTTTAGTAGATGAGGAAGGGAAGCCGATTAATGATATTTATCTTCCAATAGATTTTAAATTTACTAATACAAAAGTAACAGAAAATAATGTAGAAAGTAATACCTGTTTTTACATACATAAGACAACCAACAATGGAGATCCACTAATAGAAGATGTTGCCATAATCAATCGTAGAAAAGAAATGAAACCAATCAAAATAAAAAACTATTTACAGATAGAAAATTTTGAAGAACAGAACATAGAAAATATAAAAATATTAGAAGCAAAAATAGACGAATATTATTATGATAATAAGTTAAGAAAAAATTATTATAATAACGATATAAAAGCTAAAATAGGAGTTTTTAGTGACAGACAAGTAGATATATTAATGGTAACCAAACAAACCATGCAAGACTATTTTAAAAAAGGAATCGAAACAGGATTTCAATCCTGTATTGATAATATGACAAGACAAATGATGGTAGAAAAATTTAGGAATAAACAATATATCAATCTAAAAGAAATAGCATATGCACAAAATTTTAGATTTAATTTATTAAAATACTATAAAATAGGGGGAAAGGAAGATATGGGAGAGAAAAATACAACCTTGTATGAAACAATAAAGGAAAAAATAGAGAGAGATGAAGTAGTATCATGTCAAACAGATGAAGAATTTTATTTTGCAGCAGGACAAGCAATTGAGTATTTAGTAAGTCAAAGTGAGGCACAAAATAAAACACTAGCACTAGTAATACCATTTTTAGAATTATCAACATCAATAAAATTAAAACAAGCTATCATAACCATGTTTAAAAAATATGGATACAAAATGAGGTTAGCAGATAAGAGAGCAAAAAATTTAATTGCTATGGTAACAGGATATGAAACAAATTCAAAAGCAACAGATTACCAAGATTTAATCATTTCAGGAATATGTTCAAAAAATATGATCTATGCAGGAAAGAAAGAGGAGGAATAGAAAATGGAAAAGAAAAATAAAGTATATGGAGTAATTGGAATAAAGGCACTAATGGCCAATTGGAATGCTGATTTTACAGGAAGACCAAAAACAATTAGCACAACACAAATTTTTGGAAGTGATAAAGCATTAAAATACCCAATGAAAAAAATGTGGGATGAAGAAGGAAAAAAAGTAATTTATATCAAGTCTTACAAATTTGACGAAAAAACAGGAGAAAAAATACAACCACTTGACTTAGATGAACGATATGAAAAAGTATTTGGAGAAACAATTGATAAGAAAACAAAACAAGAAGAAGTATTAAAAAACCTATTTTCTGCAATTGATATTATTAATTTTGGTGCAACTTATGCTGGAAAAAATGCAAATTTAAGTATTACAGGAGCAGTTCAAATCGGACAAGGATTTAATAAATATGAAAATAGTAATATAGAAACACAAGATATTTTATCACCATTTAGAAACTCCAATAAAGAAGGAGCAGAAGCATCTACTTTAGGAACTAAAATCGTAGCAGATGAATGTCACTATGTTTATCCTTTTTCTGTTAATCCACAAAATTACAAAAATTATAAGGACATTTTACCAGGATTTGAAGGATATACGCAAGAAGCTTATCAAGAATTTAAAAAGGCAAGTCTTGTATCAGCAACTGCTATTAATACCAATAGTAAATCTGGATGTGAAAATGAATTTGCCATCTTTATAGAAGCAAAAGAAGATAGTGATTTATATTTAGCAAATTTAGATCAATACATTACATTTGAGAAAAATGAGAAAGGAAAAGACAAAATTCATATAGAAAAATTAAAAGAATTAATAAAAGAAAATGAAGACAAAATTGAAAAAGTAGAAATTTATTATAATAAAATTACAATTGAAATAGATACACAAGGAATCATATGTGAGGTTTATGACATATTTGAAAATATAAAAGAATAAGGAAGGTGAGAAAATGCAAAAAGCCATTAAATTTAAGCTTTTTGGGAAAACCGCTTTCTTTAAAAAGCCAGAAGTAAACGAATATGCATATTTTACATACAATAACATTCATAAAATAGCCCTATTAGGTATATTAGGAGCTATTCTAGGGCTTCGGTGGATATAATCAACAACAAGAGGCAAAATATCCAGAATTTTATGAAAAGTTAAAAGATCTAAAAGTAGCTATTGTACCAGATAAAAAGTTAAAAGGAATTTATCCCAAGAAAATTCAAACTTTTAATAACAGTGTAGGATATGCTTCTAAAGAAGGAACTGGGAATTTAATTGTAAGGGAACAATGGCTAGAGAATCCATCTTGGACAATTTATATCTATAATGATGGAATGGTAGAGAAAAATTTATATGATAAATTGACGAAATACTTATTAGAGAAAAAGGCAATTTATCTTCCTTATTTGGGAAAAAATGACCATCCAGCTTCTATTACAGAAGTAGAAGAAATAGAATTGCGAGAAGCAAAATTAGATTATATTGATTCTATTTTTACAGAAGATATAGCAATTGATGATTTTGATTCTGTAGACGAATTAGCATATTTAGTAAAAGAAATTCAACCAATTAAGTTACAAGAAGAATATAATTTTTATGAGTATGAATCTTTTCTTTATACAAATTATTATTTAAAAAATAAAATAGATGGTTATCAAGATGGAAATTTGAATTTGAAGTTTTTATAAGGTTAGATTAGAAGATAGAATGAATAGTTGATAAAAGGAGTAAAAATGTTAATAAAAATAGAAGAACAAATAAAAAATTATAAACAAATTTACGCACATACCAAGCAAGGGAAAAAGGAAGAACTATTAAAAGAACATTTAGAAAGAACATTAAAATATTATCAAAAAATAGCAAAAGAAAAAGAAATGGACAAACATATTAAAAATCTCATAGAAAAAACATTTTGTTTTGAGAGAATAACACCAGAAGAGAAGGAATGGATATATCAATTATTTATCAATGCTATCTATTTGCATGATTTAGGAAAAATAAATCCTAAGTTTCAAAAAGCTAAAATGAAAAATAATTTATATAAAAAGATAGAAACTTGTACAAGTGAACATTCATTAATATCAAGTTTTATATTCATAGATATATTTAATGAAGAGGCTAATAGATTTAAAAACAAAAAGTTAATAAAGACGATTTTATATTGTTTTGCTTATCAAATAGCAAGACATCACTCAAATTTAGAGAATGTATCAGCAAATGAATTTCTAAATAAATTAGAAAAAGTAAAAGAAGAAGAATTATACATAGAATACAAAAATAAAGATAGATTATTACAAATAGATTTAGAAGAAAACGTATTTCTGCAAAAAAATAAAACATTAAAACAATATCAAGTAAAAGAAATAGAATTCTTTATCCTAAACAAACTGCTATATTCACTTATAATAGCTTGTGATTATTATGCTACTTATGAATATATGAATTCACAAGAGGTAGAAATAGAAACCATCAATAGTATAGAAACAATATGGGAAAAATATAAAAATACATCCATTTATCAAAAAATAGAAAAGTACAAAGAAGATAAAAATATATTAGAGAAAAACAATATTAATCGATTAAGAACAGATATATTTTTAGAAACAGAGCAGATATTAAAGAAAAATCAAGATAAGCACTTATTTTATTTAGAGGCTCCAACAGGAAGCGGAAAAACCAATACATCAATTAATTTAGCACTCAATATACTAAAACAAGACAAAAGCATAAAAAATGTATTTTACATATTTCCATTCAATACATTAATAGAACAAACAAAAGAAACTTTTGAAAAAATATTTACTTATGAAAAAGACTTTATTTGTGTCAATTCAAGTATTGCAATAACACAAAAGCAAGACGAAGAAGTAGATTATGAAAAATTATATTTAGATTATAGTTTTATGCATTATCCCGTAGTGCTAACATCACATGTTAATCTATTCTCAGCTTTATTTGGAAATAAAAAAGAAGATAATTTAATTTTAGCAAGGTTTAGTAATAGTGTTATTATTATAGATGAAATACAAGCATATAAAAATTCTATTTGGAAAGAAATGATAAATTTTTTAGAAAAATATAGCGAAATACTCAATATCAAAATAATTATCATGTCTGCTACTTTGCCAAAATTAGATCGATTAATTCATGAAAATAAGCAGGTAGTGAATTTAATTGAAAGCAAAGAAAAATATTTTAAAGATCCACTTTTTCAAGGTAGAGTTAAGATTGACACACAATATTTGAATCAAAAAATGGATTTAGAAACATTAGTAGATATCATAAAAAAAAGAGAGAAAAAGCAAGAAAAATTATTGATAGAATTTATAAAAAAGAAGGAAGCAAGAGAATGTTATCGATTATTAAAAGAAAGAAATATAAAAAAAGAGATCGTAGAAATAAGTGGAGATGATAACAAATATGCACGAAAAAAGATTTTAGAAAAGATCCAAAATACGGATGATATTATTGTAGTTTGTACACAAGTGATAGAAGCAGGAGTAGATATTGATATGGATGTAGGATTTAAAGATATATCACTAATTGAATCAGAAGAGCAGTTTTTGGGAAGAATTAACCGTTCTTGTAAAAAACAAAATAGTAAAGCTTATTTTTTCGATTATACATCAACTTGTGAAATCTATCGAAAAGATATTAGAAACCGTTATAATATCAAAGAAGATAAATACAAAGAAATGCTAGAAACAAAAGAATTTGAAAAATACTATCAGGAAGTTTTAGAAAAAGTGAATGAAAAAGGAGAAGAATATAACCAGAACAATTTTTTGAATTTTTTAGAAGATGTACAAACACTACAATTTGAGCAAATCAATAAAAAAATGAAGTTAATTGATCAAATGAACTTGCAAGTATTTTTAAATCGAACCATTATGGTAGATAACAAAGAAATGGTAGGAAGTGAAATCTGGAAAGAGTATCAAAAAATTTGCTTGGATGATCAATTAAGTTATGCTAGAAGAAAAATAGAAATAGCAAAGATACAAGAAATAATGGATTTATTTATGTATTCGGTTACAATTTATGATAAAGATAATGGCAAAAAATATTACACAGAAGAATTCGGAAATATCTTATACATTGAAAATGGAGAGGAATTAATAGAAGAAGGAAAATTTAGTAAAGAAAGATATGATCAAAAGTGTGGTGATATTTATTGGTAAAAATAACAGGAACAATTGTAAATTACTATTTACATTGTAAAAGACAATGTTGGCTATTTATGAAAAAAATTAATTTGGAAGAGAATAGTGAAGAAGTAAGAATTGGTAGAGTATTACATGAAAACAAAAATAATACTGAACGTTCAGAAATAACAATTGATAATATTAAAACAGACAAGATAACCAATCAATATATCATAGAATATAAAAAATCAGATGCGGACTTACAGGCAACTATTATGCAAGTAAAATATTATATGTATATATTAAACCAAAAAGGAATAAAAAGAGATGGAAAGATAGAAATATTCGAGAAAAACAAACAGAATAAAAAAATACATTATATAGAAAATAATGATCTAATAGATAAAGAAATGATAGAACTGAAAGAAAAAATAGAAGAGTTATATAATAAGAAAATACCACCTAAAAAGCAAAGTGAGAATAAGTGTAAAAAATGTGCTTATAATGAATATTGTAATATATAGGAGGAAATATATGAAGGAAGAAACGAGATATATTTTTTCAAAAGGAGATTTAAATAGGCAAGATTTTTCGATTAAGTTTAAAAATGAGAAAGGGAATTATTATTTGCCAATAAAAGATGTAAAAGAATTGTATTGCTTTAACGAATTAACAATAAGCACAAAACTATTAGAGTTGTTTGGAAAAGCAGGGGTAGTAATTCATTTCTTCAACTATTATGGATATTATACAGGAACTTTTTATCCAAAGGAATGTTTAATAAGTGGGGAATTAACCGTAAAACAAGCAAAAGTTTACCTAGAAAAAAGAGAAATGATAGCCAAATCAATTGTACAAGGAATTGCTAATAATATCTATTTTACACTTTATCATTACTATAGACATGGAAAAAAAGAACTAAAGGGATACTTAGATTGGTTAAAAAAAGAAGTATCAAAATTATTAAAAGTAGCCAAAAACATAAATCAGATACTATATGTAGAAGGAACAATATGGGCAAAATTTTACAATACATTTCAATATTTTTTGCCAAAAGATTTTATTATGAATAAAAGAGTGAAAAGACCACCAGATAATCCGATAAATGCTTTGATATCTTTTGGAAATACGTTATTGTATACAAAAACAATTAGCCAAATTTATCAAACGCATTTAAATCAAGAAATTTCTTTTTTACATGAACCAAGTGAGGGAAGATTTTCGCTTTGCTTAGACTTATCTGAAGTATTTAAACCAATTATTGTATATAAAACAATATTTGATTGTGTTAATAATAAAAAGATTACAGTTGAAAAACATTTTATAAAAGAATTGAATTACTGTATTTTAAATGAAGAAGGAAGAAAGGTATTTGTACAGGCTTTTGAAGATAGAATGAATCAAACGTTTTTGCATAGTAAGTTACATAGAAAAATAACCTATAAAAAAGCAATTAAATTAGATGGTTATAAACTAATAAAAAATATCATAGAAGAGCAAGCTTTTAAACCTTTTGATATGGAGGAAAAGGAATGAAGGAAAAGTATAATTACAATTATGTTTTTGTGTTTTATGATATAGAGGAAAGAAGAGTTAATAAGGTATTTAAAATTTGTAAACAATATCTAGTACATCATCAAAATTCTGTTTTTAGAGGACATATAACACCTAGTAATTTGATTGAATTGAAAACAAAATTGAAAAAAGTAATTAATAAAAAAGAAGATTTTATAACAATTATAAAGTTAATAAATCGAGCTTCTTTTGAGGAAGAAACGATAGGTACCAATGAAAAAAATCAAGAAAGTTTATTTTTATGATTTTCCAAGTGTGATTTTTATAATTGCGAAGAGTATTGAAATGAGTGGACTATAAGAAGTGAATGTAAAATGAATGTGCTTGGAAAGTTTTGAAGGAATGCTTGAAAAATGATGGGAAATGGAAATTTATTTTAAGGAAAAGTATGTACTTTTTCGGTGGTTATACTGGAACATATAGTGTATTTAAATTGGTCAGCACTAAACCCCAAGAACCTAAACCAACTCGTTATACTGGAACATATAGTGTATTTAAATTTATAGGTGGCTTTTAAAGAATCTAGCCATTCTTCTGTTATACTGGAACATATAGTGTATTTAAATAGTTCTACAAGTCTTTAATAATTAAACTGTGTTGAGTTATACTGGAACATATAGTGTATTTAAATTAAATTCCATTGTCTGTTAACTCATCTACCTTAAGAAGTTATACTGGAACATATAGTGTATTTAAATTTGCTATACCCCTTGTTCTTCTGTTGTAGCATCTTGTTATACTGGAACATATAGTGTATTTAAATAAAAAATTCACCCCTTTCAAAAAAATTATAGCATAGTTATACTGGAACATATAGTGTATTTAAATGACGTATGTTCTGATACAATAACAGTTGCAAAAGAGTTATACTGGAACATATAGTGTATTTAAATTAGGCTATGAAAATATTACCAATGTTGCAGACATAGTTATACTGGAACATATAGTGTATTTAAATTTTTATTTTGATGGTGGAATTTATGGTGTCTATACGTTATACTGGAACATATAGTGTATTTAAATTAATTCCTCCATTTTTTATTCTAATTACAAAATGTAGTTATACTGGAACATATAGTGTATTTAAATATTTTTCTTCCCTTTATTTCTGCTATTGTTTCATAAAGTTATACTGGAACATATAGTGTATTTAAATCTTTCTATTATCATTCGCATCACCTAAAAAGAATTATGTTATACTGGAACATATAGTGTATTTAAATTTTTCTGGAACAAATAAACCTACAAACATATCCCAGTTATACTGGAACATATAGTGTATTTAAATAACGTAGATATAAAAGGACTTAATCCTGTTGTGTCGTTATACTGGAACATATAGTGTATTTAAATACAGTTACGAGGAAATCTGCCTTGCAATCAGCAGAGGTTATACTGGAACATATAGTGTATTTAAATTAGTCAAGAATATGTAATGGTTGAAGATCTAACAGAGTTATACTGGAACATATAGTGTATTTAAATATCGACATTTCTGTTGCTGGTTCAATATTGTTTTCAGTTATACTGGAACATATAGTGTATTTAAATATTTGGGAGGAAATCACGAGAATAAAATCCAAATAGTTATACTGGAACATATAGTGTATTTAAATTGTCTAAATTTGTAATCTTGTTTAAATTGCAACATCCGTTATACTGGAACATATAGTGTATTTAAATCTTAATTTATATTTTTCTGCACCATTTACAGAATTGTTATACTGGAACATATAGTGTATTTAAATATCAGTAGCAATGGAACAACTTAGCCAAGCATATGGTTATACTGGAACATATAGTGTATTTAAATTACTTATAATCAATAATTGGCTTTTCTCCTCTTATGTTATACTGGAACATATAGTGTATTTAAATAAAGGTAATAAAATAAAATAAGTCCCCACATTAAGGTTATACTGAAAAATATAGTGTATTTAAATTCTCTCTTGATTTTTTTAAATATATACTATATAATTTATTTATACAAGAGAGGGAATCCATTCTCTAGATTACAAGTTTTGTAAGATTAATTTAATTTATTCTCGATTATGTTGTTTTCTTACTTTATCTTGTTTTTGTGCTTGTCTATGTGTTAGATAGATAAGCACTTTTTTAATAAATTTCATTTTCCATTATACTGGAACATATAGTATATTTAAATCGATGTACTTGTTGAACCACAGCCAGATGTTCCAATGTTATACCAGAACATCTAGTATACCTAAATTTTCTATATGTACTTTCCCCTCCCATTACTGTTATAGTTATACTTTATATAACTACAACAGTTTAATCTATTGTCCAATCTTTTTCTTAAATTTTCTATACAGTTTTTTCTGTTTTTGCAATTGGAACATAGTTCTTTTGGATATGTTTCATAAATTCACACCGAATTTGACTTTTATGTTAAATTATGATATAAGCAATATACTATAAAATATAAAGGAGTGTTAATATGTTGGATTTTATCAGGGCAATAATATGTACTAAGCAAGAGTATTGCACATCTTGCCCTTCTCGGAAGGGATGCGCAAACAGAGTCAACTTTTATGATGAAAAAAATTTTTTTCAAACTCTGGATACTTCCAATTCTATGGCTGACTCGATGTTTGTAGAAATGGGCTTTCCCAAAACAATTGTAACACATACAAATACTATATTTGTAGAACAAATGAAGAGAAAGCGCAATAAAGAGTTGGAAGAGCATCCAACCTATTCTCCTTTTTAACACTTCTATATGTCGATACTTATATCGTCATATCTATTAGCCCCATTTTCGAAAGAGTTTGGGGCTTGTCTTCTTATATATACAATTAGGATTGTTTTATTTCAGCTCAATATAAGTAATAGAATGAAGTTAAGTTATACTGGAACATATAGTATATTTAAATACATAGTTGGAAAACATTAAATTTTGAACTGTGAAGTTATACTGGAATATATAGTAGTGTATTTAAATTCTTGTTTTGACTGTGCTATTGCTGTTCCTTGTTTGGTTATACTGGAACATATGTGTATTTAAATTAGTAGGTCGGTTAATGTTTCTATGCTCCAGCAGAGTTATACTAGAACATATAGTGTATTTAAATTCAGTAATTGTTGCTTCCCCTGATAAGCTATCTAAGTTATACTAGAACATAAGCATATTTAATCTTTGCAACTCATTAATGGCAAATATCATACCATCAGTCAAACTGTGACACACAGTACATAAAAAAAGTAGAAAACAACTAAAAAAGAGTCCATCATATATCTATCTAAAAAACAAGAAAAAACAATATTACTTCAATTAGATAAAAAATATACTTACGAACTCTTCTTTACCAATATTACTAATCTGCTCTCACAAAGAAAATCCGACAATCTCATTATAAATCTCTATTGCATAATGATCTGTCATACCAGAAATAAAAAACAAAATAGCCTGATAAAAATGAGACACATTATCATCTGCAAAAAGAACATAATTCTTAAAAGCAGAAGAAGATCTATTAGGGTAATCATAAAAACTATACCAAAATTTTAAAAAAGAAGCATGCAACTTAGGATAAAATTTCTGTAAAGATTGAATCGAAGAAAAAGCACTTTTACCATCAAAACAACCCTTTAAAGTAGCATAAATTTCATTTAAAACTAAGTCAAAATAGCGATTAGAAGGCATAACTCTATTAGAAAGGTAAATATTTTTATAATTAAATTCTTTAATCTTATTAATCAAATCATAAGCACTATCAGAAAAGCATAAACCTTTTTCTGGAGAAGAATTCTCACACAAATCATCAACTAGGCAGTGAATAATATTAGAATTATTTAACTTCGTATCCTTTAGAGTATCTTTTAATAAAGAATAGAGTTCATCCAAATGTTTATCTAAAATACCAAGAGTAATAGCATCTTCAATATCACGACCGATGTAAGAAATCTTATCGGCAATCTTAACAATACAAGCTTCCCAGGTAAAAGGAGCAAATTCATTTGGATGTGTATAGCAAGACAAATCAATAAATTCATTTCTAGGTTTAATACCATTTTCATCAATTTCGCCACAATGAGAAATAATACCATCACGAACACCATAAGTAAGATTTAAGTTTTGTCTAAAATGGTTACTATCTTCTAATAATTCTATCGAATCAACAAAATCCAATCCATTTTTTTCATGCCAAAAAGGAACGCCTAAATCACGTTTAGAAAGACTAGACAAAATTCTTTCACCACTATGTCCAAAAGGACTATGTCCTAAATCATGACTCACAGCAATAGCTTTGGTTAGTTCTATATTAAGCCCTAAATAATTGGCAATAGAATAACTAATCGAATCAACATGAGTAACATGTTCAATTCTAGTACAAATATGATCATTTCCAGGAGAAAAAAACACTTGCGTTTTATGTTTTAATCTACGATAACTATTAGAGTGAATAATTCTATTATAATCTCTTTCAAAATCACTTCTAACATCAGTATCTCTAACATATAATGTTTTTTTTCTGCTAACAATATTTTCCCAATTAGTATGATTAGGATTAGCAGCAAAATTTTTAAATAAATCTTTCATAATGTCACCTCGAAATATACTATATAACAAAAATAAGAAAAAGTCTAATTAAGATTCACAAAAATACAGTGCAAAAGTTTAATATTATAGCAAAATTTTAATACAAAATTTCATATCAGGCTTGCTTTTTAAACATGAATTTAGTAAAATCAAAAAAAAGATAATAGAAATAATTTTTATAGTTTGCTTCTACTATTTTTTCTTCAAAGTAGTAGAAAGAAAAGGAGAAAAAAATGTTTAACCTAGTAAAAGATGAATTTGATGAAAATGCAGAAGATATCCTAAAGAATATAAACAAAATGATAGCAAACCAAAAAAAAGGAAAACTATTTGTAATTGATGGAACTGATGGAAGTGGAAAACAGACACAATTTGAAAAACTAAAAGAAAGCTTAACAAAAGACAAAATAGAATACAAAATTGTAAGTTTTCCAAACTATGAAAGTCCAAGTTCATCATTAGTAAAAATGTATTTATCAGGAGAATTTGGAATGGATGCCAAAACAATAAGTCCTTATATAGCATCTACATTCTATGCAGCAGATCGTTATGCAACTTTTAAAACAAATTATCAAGACTATTATGAAAAAGGAGGAATCATATTAGCTGATCGATATACAACTGCCAATATGGTACATCAAGCAGGAAAAATAAAAAACAAAGAAGAAAGAAAAAAATTTTTAGATTGGTTATGGGATTTTGAATTCAACCTATATGGATTACCAGTACCAACCGAAGTATTCTTTTTAAATATGCCAGTAGAAAAATCAGTAGAGCTAATAAAAAACAGAGAAAACAAATTCACACATGATAATAAAAAAGATATTCATGAAAGTGATCAAAATCATTTAAAGGACGCTCACGAAGCTGCTTGTGAGGTAGCAAAGAAATACAAATGGTATGAAGTTAATTGTGTGAAAAACAATGAAATTAGAAGCATTGAAGAAATTCATGCAGAAATATACAAAGAAGTCAGAAAACATATATAAACAAAAACAAAAGAAAAAAAGAGATAAAACAAGAAAAAATAAGAATAAATCCAAACAAAGGAAACAAATGAAACAAGAAAACACCAAAAGAGGACGAAAACAAACGAAAAGAAACTTGGAATATTTATCCAAAAATTGTATAATATATATCGATGGTGCATTATTCTAGTCATACAAACTTTACGAGGGTGGGGCTAAAAATCCACTAAAGGGCACATCGTTGAAGTTTCTTGTATATGCGCGAAATGCCAGTTTTGTGTGTGTACAGGGAGTAAAGGAATTAGGGCAATATGTAATGGCATACATAGGAAACCCTAATTTCGCGGAGGCTTAAAACAAAAAGTTTTAAGTGAAACCTATGTTGCGTGCCAAGACACAAAATACATAGAGTAGCCTGTCTTGAGTGAAAGTATTGGGATTATCTTAAACCGAAATAAAATTTATTTTGGCCAAATGAATTTTATTTTTAGAATATGAAATTGCTTTTGCAAAAGAGACTAGTAAAGATGGAATGTATGTTAAGGAAAACTTCTAGAATGTTTGCTATGAAAATAGCCAAGAAGGTCTAGGGATTAAGGTACAGATTTAAGTGGCGATCTGGTGTCTATTAGAAACACAAAATAGATATTTCCCTTAAACGGAAACGGCTATAGCAGTAATGCTAAGCGGGAAATAGAGAAATTCAACCAGACCTAAACTGTAAAATTTACTTAGGCTTTTACCATCTAACAATTCAAAAATGATACAAAGTGATGGGAAAACCTATTACTTTGTTTTTCTATATTAGGAAAGTCATGCTGACTTTCTAATATAGAAAATTCATAAACAAACAAAAACGGAGCATACAAATAATCTAAAAGGAAAAAAATTTCCAATATGCCCATTTTGTTTTATTAAGACAAAGAAAAGGAGAAGAAAATACAGAATGAATAACACACAGGAAAATAAAGAAAAAGCAAAAACAAAAAAAGAAAATGGAAATATCAAATGGTTTATACAAGTATTTATAATGACTTTTATATTATCCATGATATTTTCTTATATATCAGCAAATGGAGTATCACACCTAAACTTAATATCTGCTGTTTTTATTTTAATAATCGTAATTGGAATAGGAATCTTTTTTGATATTATAGGAGTGGCAGTAACCGTAGCTAATGAACATGAATTTCATGCTAAAGCAACCAAAAAAGTAAAAGGATCAAAAGATTCTATTAAATTAATTAGAAATGCACCAAAAGTAGCCAATATTTGTGCCGATGTTATTGGAGATATTTGTGGCGTATTAAGTGGAGCAATTAGTGCATTAATTGCTATGAAAATCACAGAACAATTTGGACTTAAAATGGATCTACAATTTTTATTGAGTGCTTTAGTTGCGGCATTAACAGTAGGAGGAAAGGCTTTAGGAAAAGGAATTGCTAATAGTAAATCAACAGGAATCGTACATATGGTAGGTATTTTATTAAATAAATTTAAAAGAAATTAGAGGGACAGATGTCCCTTTTTAGTTGTATCAGGAAAATCAAAGATTTTACCAATACAACTAAAATACATTTTCGCAGGAGAACAAAAACAAAGCATATTAATAATTTAATAAATATATTGTAAGAAAAGGAGGAAATTATGAAAGCATTAATAACAGGAGCATCATCAGGAATAGGAAAGGATATGGCCAAAATTCTTGCTCAAAAAGGCTATCATTTAAGTTTAGTTGGTAGAAAAGAAGAAGAATTAAAAAAACTACAAAAAGAACTAAAAGAAAAAAACAAAATAGAAGTAGAAATTATAGTAAAAGATGTATCAAAGGTAGAAAACTGCAAAGAAATCCACAAAAAAGTAAAAAATGTGGATATCTTAATCAATAATGCTGGATTTGGTGATTGTGGAAATTTTTCTAAAACATCACTAGAAAAAGAAATAAAAATGATAAATACAAATATAACAGCTTATCATACTTTAATGAAACTATATTTGATGGATATGAAAAAACAAGGAACAGGAAAAATATTAAATGTAGCTTCTATAGCAGGATTTATGCCAGGTCCATTAATGGCTACTTATTATGCTACAAAAGCGTATATTGTAAGAATTTCTGAAGGGATAAGAGAAGAGCTAAAAAAAGAAAAATCTTTGGTACAAATTAGTTTATTATGTCCAGGACCAGTAAAAACCAATTTTAGTAAAGTAGCAAATGTAAAATTTCATATAAAAGAAGCCAATAGTATGCAAATTGCTAAATATGCAATCAAAAAGATGGAACAAGGAAAATTCTATATTGTGCCAAAAATAGAAGTAAAATTAGCGAAAATAGGAGCAAAACTAATACCAACAAGTTGGATTAGTAAAATAACATATCTTGTACAAAAAAGAAAATTAGAGCGATAACAAAAAAAACTTGACAAATCCAGAACAAACATTCTATAATAAATTTGGTGATAATATGGAAAAACAAATATTACACATTGATGTTAACAATGCTTTTTTAAGTTGGACAGCAGTAGAAATGTTAAAAAACGGAAGCAAAATAGATATTAGGCAAATACCATCCATAATAGGAGGAGACGAAAGCAAAAGATCAGGGATCGTTCTTGCTAAAAGTATGAAAGCAAAAGAATTTGGAATAAAAACAGCAGAAACAATATATCAAGCAAAAATGAAATGTCCCAATTTGCAAATTTACCAAGCAGACTTTAAAACCTATAAAAAATATGGAGAAGCATTATGCAATCTATTATTGCAATATACAGATCAAATAGAGAGATTTAGTATTGACGAATGTTTTTTAGATATGACAAACTACCTTATGAAAGATACACTATTAAACAAAGCAAAAGAAATTAGTAAAAGAGTAAAAGAAGAATTAGGGTTTACTGTTAATATTGGAGTAGCAAACAATAAATTATTA
Source organism: uncultured Clostridium sp. (assembly GCA_947244675.1). Next base: position 15,661 of record CAMXLV010000009.1, read on the forward strand.
GCAAAAATGGCATCAGACTTTACCAAACCAGATAGAATTCATACTTTATATCAAGAAGAAATACCAAAAAAAATGTGGCCATTGCCAGTATCAGACTTATTTATGTTAGGAAAAAAAACAGTACCAAAACTATATAATATGCAAATAAAAACCATAGGAGATTTAGCAAAAGCAGATAAAAATAGATTAGAAAAGAAATTAGGAAAACATGGTAAATTAATATGGGAATATGCCAATGGAATTGATGAAACAGAAGTAAAATTTCAAGAAGAAAAGCCAAAGGGAATTGGAAATTCTGTAACTTTACCACAAAACATAGCAGACATAAAAAAATTAGAAGAAATTTTATTAGCATTAACAGAGCAAGTAACCTATCGCTTAAGAAAATACCAATTATTAGCTAATACAGTAAATGTACAATTAAGAACGAAAGAATTTATTGACACATCACATCAAGGAAAATTACAAAATGCAACAGCACTTACCAAAGAAATTTATCAAAAGGCGAAAGAACTTTTAGAGCAAAGTTACCAAAAAGGAATGGAGATTCGACTAATTGGGGTAAGGGTGGACAACCTAATAGAAAAAGAAGAAGAGCAATTAACACTATTTAAAAATGAACAAAACAAGAAGTTAGAAAAACTAGATCAGGTAGTAGATGAATTAAAAACAAAATATGGATATAACATGATTACAAGAGCAGGAAAAATGAAAGTAGAAAATATGTTAAAATTTAAAGAATAAGTAAAAAAATCCAATATATTTTACTTGATAATCCAATACATTTAGTTTATAATAAGAAAAACAAAATTTAGGAGAAAAATAAATGTGGAAAAGAAAAGAATTAAAAAACAAAGCCAAAAAAGTAGTTTATAAAAATTACTGGACAGCTATAGTAGTATGTTTTTTAATTGCCCTATTCACAGGAGAATTTGGTACATCTATAGTAGGAGTATGGCAATCAGAAGACTCTATGGATCCCAATTATGTATCACATCAAAAAAATGATGAAATAGATAATTATTTTACCAATAGAAATTTAGAGCATACACTAAATGAAACAGAATTGAAAGCTTTAGAAGCACTAGAAGCTAATCTAAATAGTGCTACGAAGTCACAAAAATATATCTTTAAAATATGGGATGCTATTAATTTATTTACCTTTAAGCAAACAAAACTAGGAGTAGTTCTTTGTTTAGCGGCAGTAATGGCTTTTGCCTTTACAGTCTTTATAGCAGATCCTTTGATTGTAGGTGGAAAAAAATATTTTCTAAAAGCGAGAGAAGAAAACAATGTAAAAATAGGAATTGTTGCTGATGTTTTTTACAAAGAGCACTGGTTTAATATAGCTATGATTATGTTTTTACGCAACATTTTCAATGCACTTTGGTATTTAACAATAATAGGGGGCGTTATTAAAACTTATGAATATAGAATGATACCTTACATTTTAGCAGAAAATCCAACCATAAAAAGAAAAGAAGCCTTTCAAATTTCAAAAGAGATGATGAAAGGAAATAAATTTAAGACTTTTATGTTAGATATGTCATTTTTTGGATGGAATTTCTTATCAGTTTTAACCTTTGGACTTTTAAGTATATTCTATATTAATCCTTATAATGCAGCAACAATTGCTGAATTATATAAAACCTTGCAAGAAGAAAGAAACAGACAATAAGTAAAAGACGAAAAAGAGGGAAAAATGTAAAATAAAAAGCAAAAAGCATGAAATTTGCGATGAAAAGTTCTTGAAAACTCTAATAAAACGTAGTATTATGAGAAACGGATGAAAAAAGAAAGGGGATAAAAATGAGAACTTTTTTCAGTAGCACCTTTATGCAAGAAGAACCATTAAGAAGAGAAGGAATTTACCATCCCATCAAATTGGAATATTACAAAATAGTGCAAGACCAAAACAAGAAAGAAGAAGCCAAATATGGCATTGAAATAGTAAAAAAGGAATACAAAAAAGAAGGTTTGAAAATAGAAAAAAAGAAAAAGGAACATATATCAAATAGTGAGGAACAGATAGAAAACATAATAAATAAATTAGAAAAAAATGAAGTAACACCTGTAACATTAAAATATATTATCAAAGATATGAGAATACAAAATTAAAAACAAAAGCTTGCAAATTGTAAGAAATTAGACTAGAATACTAAAGTAAGCAAAAAATAAGGAGGATTACATGGCAGACAAGTTAGTAATAGTAGAATCACCAGCCAAAGCAAATACCATAAAAAAATTCTTAGGAGGAAGTACAAAAGTACTAGCTTCTATGGGACATATCAGAGATCTACCAAAATCAAAAATGGGAATTGATATTGAACACGACTTTGAACCAGAATATATTAATATTAGAGGAAAGGGCGATTTAATAAAATCCTTAAAAAAGGAAGCAAAACAAGCAAAAAAGATATATATTGCAACTGACCCTGACCGAGAAGGAGAAGCTATTGCTTGGCATTTAGCAACAATATTAAAAGAAGAAAAAAATAAAATAACAAGAGTAACTTTTAATGAAATAACCAAAGGAGCAGTCCAGAAGGCAATCAAAGAGCCAAGAGATATTGACATTAATTTAGTAGATGCCCAACAAGCAAGAAGAGTATTAGACAGAATAGTAGGTTATAAAATGAGTCCTGTCTTATGGAAAAAAGTAAAAAGAGGATTATCAGCAGGAAGAGTCCAATCAGTTGCTGTTAAATTAATTGTAGATAGAGAAGAAGAAATTGAAAAATTCATACCAGAAGAATACTGGAATTTATATGCTACTATGCAAGAACCAAAAAGCAAAAAAGAGTTAGAAGCAAAATTCTATGGAAAAGAAGGAAAAAAACAAGAAGTTCATTCCGAAGAAGAAATGAATCAAATTTTAAAAGAGTTAGACAAGGCAAAATATATTGTAACAGAGGTGAAAAAAGGAGAAAAGAAAAGAAATCCAGCACCTCCATTTACAACGAGTACAATGCAACAAGAAGCTTCAAGAAAATTGGGTTTTACCTTAAAGAAAACCATGTCAATTGCACAAGGATTATATGAAGGAGTAAAAATGCCAGAAAAGGGTACAGTAGGTTTAATTACTTATATGAGAACAGACTCAACTAGAATCTCAGAAGAAGCAAGAAAATCAGCAAAAGATCATATTGTAGCAACCTATGGAGAAAAGTATTATGAAAATAGATATTATAAAACGAGTAAAGAAGCACAAGATGCACATGAAGGTATTAGACCAACTTATGCAGATTTAGAACCAGAGACAATTAAAGATTATTTAACAAAAGATCAATACAAATTATACAAACTAATTTATAATCGTTTTATGGCAAGTCAAATGGCGGCAGCTATTTATGATACGATGGCAATAGCTATAGACGCAAATGGCTATACTTTTAAAGCAAATGGGCAAATGATTAAATTCAAAGGATTTATGACATTATATGTAGAAGGAACTGACCAAAAAGAACAAGAAGAGGAAGCAATGCTTCCAGATTTAAAAGAAAAGCAGGAGTTAAAACTAAAAAAATTAAATCCAAAGCAAAGCTTTACAGAACCACCACCAAGATATACAGAGGCAAGCCTTGTAAAGGCTTTGGAAGAAAAAGAGATAGGAAGACCAAGTACTTATTCACCAACCATAACAACTATTTTAGATAGAAGGTATATTGAAAAAATACAAAAGCAATTATCACCAACTGAATTAGGGCGTATTGTTAATACACTTTTAACACAGAATTTTACAGATGTCATTAATGTAGAATTTACAGCTAAAATAGAAAATGAATTTGATGAAATAGCCAATCGGAAAAGAAGAATGGAAAAAAATGATTCGAGAGTTTTATGGACCTTTTGAAAAAGAGATAGAAAAAGTAGAAAAAGAACTAGAACATGTAGAGTTAGTAGATGAAGTCTCAGATGTGCAGTGCGAAAAATGTGGAAGAATGATGGTCTATAAATATGGAAGATATGGTAAATTTTTAGCATGTCCTGGATATCCAGAATGTAAAAATGCAAAGCCAATTATAGAAACAATTGATGTACCATGTCCTAAATGTGGAGCAACTGTGCAGGTAAGAAAAACGAAAAGAAAAAGAAATTATTATATTTGTGAAAATAACCCAGCTTCTTGTGATTATATTTCTTGGAATAAACCAAAAGAAGGAGAAAAATGGAATCCAGAAGAAGCAGAAGATGTGAAAAAGGAAACAACTAAAAGAACAAGAAAAAAAACTACCAAAAAAGCAAAATAATTTATAGATTAGATAAAGATGAATTGTAAAATATAATTACAAGTTCATCTTTTTTGAATTTATGCTGAAATTTTTGGAAATAGATGATATAATAACTTCAATAGAGTCAAATATAAGGTGAAATAAAAATGTTAAAAAAGATATATAAATTAGGCGAATTAACTTTAATGAAAAATTATAAAGAACAAGAAAGAGAAAATCATACATTAATTGACTTATTCTGGGAATGTACTTTAACGTGTAATGCTAAATGTAAACATTGTGGAAGTAGTGCTGAAAAGAAAAAATATGAGGGGGAATTGTCGACAGAAGAAATTAAATCAGCTTTTAAACAAATAGCAAATGATATGGAGGCAAGTAAAATATTAATAAATGTTACAGGTGGTGAGCCGCTAGTTAGGCAAGATTTATGCGAAGTAATGGAATATGCAACAAATGAGTTAGGCTTCCATTGGGGAATGACAACAAATGGAATTTTATTAAATAATGAAAACATTGAGAAATTAAGAAGAGCTAATATGGAAACTATTTCTGTGAGTATTGATGGTTTACAAGAAACACATGATAAATTCAGAGGAGTTCCTGGTTCATATAATATAATAATCAATAATATAAAGAAATTGAAAGAAACTGGATATGTAAAACACATACAAGTTACTACAGTTTTTCATAAAGAGAATATAAATCAATTAAATGAACTATACAATGTAATGATAGATTTAGGACTGGATTCGTGGAGATTAGTTTCAATGGATCCAATAGGAAGAGCCAATGAAAATAATGATTTATTGCTTAATGAAAAAGAAATAAGACAATTACTTGATTTTATAAAGTCAAAGAAAAATAATAAAAGATTAGAACTTACATATGGTTGTCCTAGTTTTTTAGGATTAGACTATGAAAAAGAAGTAAGAAAACATTATTTTTATTGTAGAACTGGTATAAATATTGCAAGTATTTTATACAATGGTGATTTATTTGTTTGTCCGAATGTACCTAGAATAAAGAGATTTGTACAAGGAAATATTAGAACAGATAATTTTAAAGAAGTATGGAATAGTAAGTATAAAGAATTTAGAAATAAAGATAGAACAAAATGTGAAGAATGTAGTAAATGTGAACATTGGGAATATTGCTTAGGTGGTGCTTTCCACACATGGAATTTTACTAATAATGAGCAGAATAAATGTATTTATAATATGATTAATAAACAATAGAAGGTATGTATGAAAGTGATAGAAAAAATAAAAAAAGGTTTAATAGGAATAGGAGTATTTTTGTTATTATTGCCATCAAAAGTATTTTCAATAAGTGATTCAATGCTGAGAATAAGTCCTACTCCTATGTATGGAGTACAACAACCAGATCCAGTACGAAGTAATTTAGTTAATAATATATGGAATATTTGTAAAATGTTTGTTATACCAATAGCTTTATTAATAGGGATAATAGTATATTTGAAAAAAAGCAAAAGTAATACGAAAAGAAAATTTATTATGATATTGATTACTTTAGCCATAGTTGCGGTTTTATATTTTACAATTAATTATATAGTTGATAATGTAATATAAAGCAGGAGGTATGAAAAAATTTATTTCAAGAGTAAAAAAGTAGTAGTTACAATAGTATTAGGTATGGCATGATGAAATATTCATAAACTTCTAAACAACTTATCATGCCATATATTTACTTGTTAAAGTTGCTAGAGTAATTTTCAAGTAGCAGAAGTTTTCCCTTTTTTCTTGACAATAATCCATAAATTTGGTATCATTATTAATGCCTTAGGAATATATTATATTAAATATGAATAGACTTATAAAAGAAATAATAAAACATGACTTTGGTAAGGAAGGCAGAGGGGTAAGGATAAAAAATAATATGCAGGTATAGTTTAGTGGTAAAATGAAACCTTGCCAAGGTTTAGTTACGAGTTCGATTCTCGTTACCTGCTCCAAAGATATTAAAAAATAGAAAATTACATATGGCGAGTTAGCCAAGCGGTAAGGCACGAGTCTGCAAAACTCTGATGGTGGGTCCGACTCCCACACTCGCCTCCAAAGAAATATCAAACAGTAAAAACAGCATATTTCAAGGTTTTGAAATAAATGCTGTTTTTATAATTATCACATTAGTTAATTTTCTATAATACATGGAATTACTTGTAATGAATTTCCAATGTCTATAAGGTATTGTCCAAGTATTCATATCGTGTAAACCAGTTGATATACCAATATTAAAATTAGGATGTATTTCTTTTATTCTATTTAATATATGTTTGTAAAGTTTTTCTTTATGGAAGTTGTTTAGCCTAAAATTGATTGAACCTAATATTATATCTATACATTGTAATATAACATAATTATGAGAAATTACTTCTGTAATATTTTCTTTATATTAAGTTCTTTATCTTTTTCAGGATTGCTATTTTCAAATTCAAAAGCCCATTTTACAAATTGATAATAATGAAATATTGAAAAAACAAGATAAAGATGTAAACTATTAGCAGAGGTGAACAATATGATAAATTTACCAGATAAATTTAAAACAAAAATTATTAATAGATATGGCAAAGAAGGCTACAGATGGCTAAATAGTATAGATAATATAATTGAGAAATATAAAAAACAATTTATGCTAAAAAATATTAGATTAGTTGATGACATAAGCATCAATGTTGTACTATTTGCTGAATCGCCTGAATTTGGTAACATAGTAATAAAAATAGGAGCACCAAGTAAAACTATAATTTCTGAAATGAATGCAATAAAATATTATTCTCCTAAATATTTTCCAAAATGTTATTATTATTCTATAGAAGATAAAGTAATAATATTAGAGAGGATTTTTCCAGGATATAATTTGTCTATTTTAGAAAGTTTTGAAGAAAGAACAAAAGTATTTATTGATATATCAAGTAATTTATTAATTCCTATAGAAAACGTAAAAGATAAAGAACCATTTTTAACTTTTCATGATATATTTAAAAATAAAATACAATATGCTTACCAAAATAAATCACAATATTTAGATATATTAGGGATGATTGATAAAGCTAATAAAATATATGATAAAATATATAAAATGAATTTACCAAAATATATTTTGCATAATGATTTGCATTACAAAAATATATTGAAAACAGAAAATGGGTGGAAAGCAATAGATCCTCATGGAATAATTGGAGAAAGAGTAATAGAACTTTCACAGTTTATAAGAAATGAATTAGATAATATTAATTTAGACAATAAATGTGAGTTTGAAGAAATTATTTCATTAGTTGCAAAATATTATAAAGAAGATAAAACATTAATTTTGGAAACATTATACATATACGTAATTGAAAAAGTAATATTTTATACTAAAGATAAAGAGAATCCAAATAGAATCATACATAACATTAATGTCTGTAAAAAAATATTACAATACATAGATTAATAAATTAATTTAGATGTTTTGTTTTTATGTATTTTGATTTTAAAAATAAAATCAGTACTTTCACAAATTTGCAAATCAAAAACTGAAACCTTGTGTGTTAAAAATCATGTAAAAGTTTATGATGTTCGCTTGAATAATGTCATAAAATATTGTAATATAATACCAACCTTTTCACTGTCAGAAAGGTAAGTCTTTTACTTAAAGATGGAAAGGGGGAAGAAACAAATGACAAATTCCGAATTGATTTTGCGATTAGTAGAAATGCTTTTAAAACAGAAAGAAGAAACTATGAAAGCAAAGGAACAACAGGACAAGGCGAAAGACAAATGTAGCAATACATAATGTCATCAAGACAGGGTAGTTTTTACGGAGCTATCCTGTATTTTTATGCAAAAAAATAGTATGTGCATTGTTTACGGTACACATACTCAAAACAAATAACATCTTCCGAATTCAAGACAATTTGTTCATTGTAACTTTATAATAGCATTTTTTTTTTGATTTGTCAAATGTGATTTTTGAAAAAATGTATTATGTATTACAGTACATTATATAAAATTGAAATAGATGTGACAAAAATGTAACAAAATAATATTTTGAAATGATTGGATTACTTGATATAAGCTATATGCGGAAGCTACTCTTGTAGGTAATAGCCTCCAAAGAAAAAACGAGAAAATATTGATATATCAATATTTTCTCGCTTTTTCTTTGTTTTTTAATTTAAAAATAAGAATGCAGTATTTTCAATTGCAATTTCATTAACATCTATTGTGGAATTATTTTTTTCATTATTTATTTCTTGTTTATAAAAGTGTAAATGTTCTAAAACAATATTAATATTTTTATCATTTCAAAAAATAGAATAAAGGCAAAAGCAAAAAGGAAGATAAAACTTTCTTAAAGTATTTGTATTGAAGAATTTATTAAAATATTTAAAATCATTTTTATAACAGTGAAATAATATTCTATCATATTGAACAAACATAAGTCAATAGATTAAGTGAAAAAAATTGATATTTTCCTTGTACACATAAATTAAAAAAACAAAAAAGAAATGCCCTGCTGAGGAAGCAGAAACATAAAGTACCCAACTTTATGTTTTGGGAACGAACGCCACATTAAGTGGGTAGTAGGGAAAGGGAAATATGAACAAAAAAATTGATAGCAAAAAACTGGGCTGGGGAAATGGAGAAACGAATCTCTTTTTGGAGTATTCAGAAAACGGGACTTGGGAAGTCCTGGATTATGAATATGACTATGAAAGAATCCACGAGGAATGTGGTGGCAGATGCTACTACATTTCCAGAAGTGGAAATAGTGGCTCAGGCTTTATTAAGAAGTTTGGGCGACTTATCCCGGTAGGATACTACCGGGTAGACACAGTATATAATGAGCATCATTCACCTATTGAGGTGGGTGAAGATATAAAACTCATGTTGCCCTATGTGACACATGAGGAAAGAAAGGAGGAAACCTTGTATAACTACCCTGTGGTAATTATGCAAGGTTGTAGAACGATCATTTATGTTGGTTTTTATACCAACATGAATGAGGTATTAGATCTTCTCCTCAGAGGAGAAGATCTAATACAAGAACCACAAATCCTCAGGAGATCTTTTGTAAATCCTGAAGATTTGTGGGAAAGACAAAAAGATGAAGAAATTAATTTCTTCAATCTTTTTGGAGAAAGAAGCTACAATCCCTGGGAGTTTGCAACAGAACTCCTAGAGGATTATATAGTGTATCCATCAGATGATAGGATACACCGAATTTTTCACATTGCTAAAAGCAAAAGCAAGAGTGGAAAATTTGTAAGTATTAGCAGAATAGCTAATACTTATTATGCAAGGGAATTCCTTGAAGAAGACCCTTGTGAAAAAGTAACCCATCCATTTTATGGATGGGAAATAGAAGAGCCCAACTTATTATACAAGCTTCAAGAGAAGCAAGTATATATTGTTGGCTGGAAAGATAGGGCAACGGAATATATGAGAAAGACAGATCAAGTTGCCCGATTTCTGTCTAAAGAAGAAGCAGAGGGCTTTAAGAACCATATCAAAGCCCTTTTGGAAAACGAACCTAGGTATGTTGAGTATGAACTTGAAATACCTAAGATGAGGTTCTTTATGAAAGAAAAAGAAGACTGTAAAGCGGTCTGGAAAGGAATCTCATCGAAAGTCAGAAGCGAAGTATTTTGTGAATTGAAATACTTCTTATCTGACTTTAATACCCAGAAAGTTCTGGAAGTAATTCCAGACGAAATGGTTATAAAAAAAGAGGATAGCTGGAATGCTGGTAACTGCATTCCAGGAACAGAAGAATTTGCAAATAGGTGTTTTCCAGGTAAACTGGAAATCACCGCGAAGCAACTTAAAAGGTATGCCGGAAACCGAAACGTTATGCGTGTATTAAAATACATTGCAGAACGGGAAGGTTTTTTGGAAAAAGGTTAATCTGGTAATTCCAGAATAACCTTAAAGCAGAAGGCGAAAACCTAATTTTAGGTTTTCGCCTTCTGCCATATTAATTATTTAATTTTTACAACTATTGATAGTTAGCACTTAAAAAATTTATACTCATTGCCAGAAATATTTTTTCCACGATAAATATAGCCATTATAAATACCACCATTATCATCATCTAAACCAACATCTAGCTTCATTTGGTAAACAAATTTTTGATTTAGATTATTAACAATATGAATTTTGAAAGTTAAAGTATAATTAATATCTTCTAAATTAATATTAGCCTCTTTTAAAACTTTTCCATTAAAAGAAACAGAACTACTATCTTTAGAAACAGAATAATTTGTTAAAATATCTTTATTCATATAACCTAAAGAAATAGGATTAGAGCAGTCAGTATAAAAAGTAGGATTTGCATAATCAGTAGATTCATTTTCTGAGTTGGTATTTACAATATTAAAATCAATACGGTTATTGTTAGGAGATTCTATCATTTTAAACTTACCAAAATCTAAAGGGTTTTTATAATTTAAAATTTTGGTTCCTTTATCTGCATTTGATGTTGCTACAATATCATCAATATATAATTCTTTGATGGTATTTTCATCGGTTAACTCAGAAATAGTACTCGTATTATCAATATAGATCGAAATGTCAGTATATTGACAAATACTCATATTTTGCAAAGATTGGTCATTTGAATTATCAATAGCATTTGCATTACTATATAACAATATTTTTTGAATATTGAAAATAGTATTTTCATTCTCGTCAGCAATTTGGATCATTTCATCAGCAAAAGCATTTCTGGCCATTACAACCGAAAATACAAGATTGTAATAGAGTAAGAATACAATAAAAGCAACAAGAATTAAAATGGTAAAGACAAGTCTTTCATTTTTTATCTTAAATTTTTTCATTAAAACCAATCCTTTCGTCTAAAATACTTAATTTGAAAGCCTATTATATAAAGTTTCAATATAACTATACACTTTTAAATGCCATTCAGGATCACTAGCATATCTAGTGTTAACTCCTTTTAATGTAGGTCCATTATAATACCAAGAAGCAGCCATTTCACCATCATAAATTTTGGTTCCAGATGGATTTAGGTAATATTTTACTAAAGACTTAGCAACAGTTTCAATTCCTTCGGCATAATCTTCAAATTCAAAAGAAGATTCATAAGGAGTAGCATCATAAGAACCATAACCAAATAAGTTTTTCTTATCATTGGCAATTTGAGAGGTTCCCCATCCACTTTCGTGAATAGCAATAGATGCTAAGAAAATACCATTGATATTATATTTTTTTTCTGCATTGTAAAAAGCGGTATAATTGTTTTGGAATATTTTGTTTGTGTCTTTTGGAAGCCCAGTAAATATTTTTTTGTAGTCATTTAAAGTTAAACCACTGGTTCGATTTAATTCCATATCAATATTTATTTTTATTAGAATTCTTTGAATTCGATTTTTTTCAACAATGTTTGGTGTTGTGAAAGAAGATGTCAAATTAGATGTTTTTATATAACCTTCTAAACTATCAAAAGACACTTTGCACCATTCTTCACTGGTAAGTTCTAATAATTTAACATCCAAGCTTTTTCTTACCTCAGCAATATCTTTAGAAGTCATGTCTGCTTCTTCTTTTAAATTTTCAGTATCAACAAAATACATAGTATCTCCAATATGTACTTTATGCTTTGCTAAAAATTCGGAAGTACCAAGATCTATCTTTTTAGGGATTGGTGCTACTAATTCTTCTTTTTCTAAAATAATTTCTTCTACTAAATTACCATTTTCATAGGTTTTTACAGCAGTAACATTTTCTTTTCCAACGCTTCCTTCTTGAATGATGATTTCTTCACTTTTTGGCAAAGAAGGGTTGTTTTGATATTCTGTTGTAAATTCAACTTCACGCTCTTCTACCACTTGTTCTTTTACTCTATCCATTTGGGTATTTTCTGAGATAATGCTTTGCATATTTAAACGATGACGATTTAACTCATATTCTGAAATTCCCTCTATGGTTTCTTCTCTAGCATAACTTTGGGTAAAAGAAGTGTTTTTTGGAAAAAAAACAGCTAAACCAACAATTAAGATACCACAACCTACTATGATATGTGAGAGTCTTAAATCAGAACCTCTGTGAGGAGGTTTCATACGATTAAAATGAAAACGTGGAAATGTAAAGTTTTTAAATTTTGGAGTTTTCATTTTAAAGCCTGAAACAGAAGAACAATCACGAGAAGTATCTTGTGCTTTTTGTTGCATTTGCTGTAATTCTTTAAATACATCAGATAAATTTCGATTATCATGATTATCTAACATAATTTTTCACTCTTTCTATAATTAAAATAATACATATTTATTATACAATAAGACTTAAAACTTGTCCATAAAATTATAGAAAAAAGTATTGGTATTTTGTAGAAATGTTAAGGATATAGTTAAGTATAGTTTTTATTCAAATTTTATTTTTAGGTTTGTTAAATAACTATTTGTGCTACTATAGTCTGGATCAATTCCCTTACCACGAATTAAGAGCTTGCTAACATTTGAGACAGCAAATTGTTCACTTACACTATAATATCTCCAAGCATATTCCCATCCTTGTTCATTATATTCACTTGAAGAAACAACATAATAGGGTGTCCATACTTCTTTGGATGTGCCATCCAAAAATTCAACATAAAGACCACCATAAGCAGGCCCGAGGATTTCCTCCGATAATATCCAGCAGTAGCATAAAGATGAAAAGTAGCTTCAATAGTACAGTTTTCTTTTTTATGTGTCCACTTTTCTAAATCCATAGTAATATCATATGAAAAGTTAGCATAACCAGAACCATGTCCTCCACCAATATTACCAATTGTAGTAGAAGACCATTCACAATTATTAAAGGTTATATTTAATCCTAATTCATTAAGATCAGTGATATTAGCATTGGTTGCAAATTCAAAAATATCTACTTCTTTTGCTTCTTCAACAGTTCCATCTTGATTAATTTGGATAAACTCATCTTTTACTTTTATGACTAAGGGTAAATCTTCTTGTGCTAAATCAGATGGAATTCCTTGTACATCTTTTATATTTTCTAAATCTTCTTTTAATTTTTCATAATCAATAGTACCATTTTCATCAATATTTTGATTTACTTTATTCTCAACTTTATCAATAGGATTGATTTCTTGAAAGATAATGGTTCTACTCCCAATTGTTAATTCTCCAGTATCTTCAACAATGATTCTTTCTTCTTTGGTAATTAATTTTTGTTCTTCTAAATCATCTAAAATTTCTTTTAGTGTTAATTGAGTATTTTCTCCTATAATATGATTAGTTGTTTTATCTGTTTTCCATAAATTAACGATTTCTTCAACCGTAGCACCTCTTGTTTCTTCTTCTGCTGTATCTGCTTTTGTTAAAATTCCATTGTCTCCGGCTTAAACTAGCAATCGCAATTCCTGTTAAAATTAATAATACAATAATCGTGATTATTAATGCGATTAATGTAATACCTTTGTTTGTTTTTCTTATTTTTAATTTAGATTTCCTTTCCATATAGTTATCCCTTTCTTTTTTCTTTTGCTATTAAATTAATATAACAATAAAAACTATTATGTCAATAAGTTTTCATGGTTTTTTATTACCCAACAGTTTTTTCAAAAAGTAAAAAACAACGAATTTTATGTAAAAAAGTAATTACTAAATCTTATAAAACTGTCGGGTAACAAGAAAAAATGTCTTATTACCCGACAGTTTTTTAAAAAAGTAAAAGAATTGCAAA
>CAMXLV010000010.1 GCA_947244675.1 uncultured Clostridium sp.
TAGCACACATGTTACCTCAAGATCTGTAGCAACAGACGAATCAGAGCAACTTTTTGTTTCAAAAATTTATGGGAATAACAAATGTTTTGCTCATAGCGAATGTGATGCTATCATTAAAGACAAAGCAAAAGTAACTGCAACACCAGAGATAACAGCTAATAATGTAGAAGCAAATTTAATTCATGAGGCAGCTATTCGGTAAAATAGCAGGAGAGCAATTGATAAAATTAATGACATTGGGACTTTCTGAGAAAGAAGCAGAAGAAGAGATTATAAATGGTTTTTTACGATAAAATAGAAATGTGCATATTTTTGTTTTTATTTTCATATAATAAGATAAGATGGTAAAAGCATTTTAAAAGATAATAAAAATTTTTATGGATTCTCTTAAAATGCTTGACAATCTTATTTTTGCATAGTATAATAAAAAAAGTTTTTACATCGCGGAGTGGAGCAGTTGGCAGCTCGTTGGGCTCATAAACAGAGTAGCACCGAAGAATTGCTAAAGTCCAAAACCGTTGATAAGACACCAAAACATTGAAAATTGTATATTTTGCTCTAACCTTTAATAAAACTTTTAAGTTTATTAAAACTTAATAAAAATGATTAAAAATTAAATGATAAAGGGACATTAAAGGGACAAAAAAAGCACAATATTTAATGAAACATCGCGGGATGGAGCAGCTGGCAGCTCGTTGGGCTCATAACCCAAAGGTCGTAGGTTCGAATCCTACTCCCGCAACCAATTCGGAAGTTTTTACCTAAAGGGATGTCCCTTTAAGTGTAATTTTTAATACAGAGATTTTACTATAAAAAGTAAAGTCTCTTTTTTTATCTTGTACGGAAATTCTCAAATTCGTTTTTTCGTTTATAAACACTTTCATACTTTATAATTTGCCCTTCAGCAAAATGAAAAGATATGGAGGTGCATAATATGAGTCAAAAAGAACAACCCAATTATTATGCAATCATACCAGCAACAGTTAGGTATGACACTAATTTAAAATATGCAGAAAAGTTATTATATGGAGAAATTACAGCATTATCCAATAAAAATGGTTATTGTTATGCTCAAAATAAATATTTTGCAGATTTATATAATGTAACAGCCGTCTCAGTTAGCAGATGGATTTCGCATTTACAAAAACTTGGCTATATAGAAACAGAAGTTATAAGAAATGAAAATAAAGAAATAGTATCAAGAAATATTTATATTGTAGATATACCCTATTATCAAAAAAATCAATACCCCTATATACCAAAAAGTAAAGAGGGTATTAACAAAATTGTTAAAGATAATAATATAAAATATAATATAGATGATTTATTTTATTTAATTATAAATAATAGTAACGAAATTCCAAAAAAATTTTTCGCAATTATTGACAGATTAGATTTTAATTATAATTCTTATATGCTTGAATATATGAAACAAGATAAAATTAATATGATAAAAGATATTATATATGTCTTGTATGATTTATATAATAACAATTTTCAATTTATACTGCAAAATGTAAGTAGAGAAAATTTAGTAAATTTATATCTTTTAGCATTGAGTAATAATCCAGATAACTTATTAAATTATTATAAAAAATCTATCATAAATGGTAGTACAAAATGAAAAAAATGTGAATTTTATAGTTACAAAAAATGTAGCAAAATTAGATTTTCTTAATAAAGAAATTTGGCATATTTTTGATTACAAGAAAATGCTTATTTTTCAAGTGTTTTATAATTTTAATGATATAGTTTTTGAAGTGGAGGTAAGTAGGCGATAGCGTATGCTATCGAATATCTTACCAACGGACAATTTATTGATA
Source organism: uncultured Clostridium sp. (assembly GCA_947244675.1). The sequence goes on from CAMXLV010000010.1 coordinate 1,824, forward strand.
AATTATTAGTTGGCATTGGAGGTGATAAAAGTGAGTTATTTTCCGACAAATGAAGAAGAGATTTCTTTGATAAAATTTATTGCAAAGTATCAGTACTTAAATGTAAGTGATGCAAAATACTTCTTTAATAGTAGTAGGTATTATAGAAATAGAATTAAAAATTTAATAGATAAAAACTTTTTAAGAAAAATTAGATGGATGTTAGTATTGGGTAAATCAGGAATCCAATATGTAAAATTATTAAACTTTGAATATAACAAGTCAAATAAAAATGCAAAATATAGAGAAAGATTATTAAAATTAAGTAACATAGCTGCTTTTTATCATAACTGTAATACTGTTGATTTTATACCATCGTTTGCAATAAAAGATAAAAGAATATTTACAACAACAGGTAGAAGATTTATAGGAATATTTAATATAAACGGATTTGAATACCTTTCTTATCGAATTCTTAAAGAGCATGATAGTAAATATATCGAATCTGTAATTTATGATATACAAAAAGAAATTAAATATAAAAATATTATTATTTTAATAGATGATATAAATAGAATTAATTTGAATGATTTTGCTTTTGGATTAAATCGAATATTAGTCATTGAAGATAATGAGATTAACAGAGAAAAACTAAAATATTTACATAGTATAAGATGGAAAGCAATAATAGATAAATGCTATAAAGGAGCTTATTTATCTGAATATAGTTTCTGTGAATATACAAATAATAAAGATAAATTTATTAATATGTTTTATTTTATAGATACTGAAAAGATTACAAGAATTAAATATTTTATAAGGGAGAATTCTACTAAAAGAGCTTATATTATTTGTAATTCAGAACTGGAAACGAGATTACGAAAACAACTACCTGATGCTAATTATTATGTGGTAGATTTGGAACAATATATTGATAAAGAAAGAAGATATTATTGTTAGTTGAACAAGATTTATGTAATATTATTTTCTGTATAAAAAATGCAACCAAATGAAAAAAAGTGGTAATATAGATATAGAAGATATCTTAAAAGGGGTTTAGATCTAAATTGAAAAAAGTAAATGATAAAATATATAACTACATAACAAATAATGAATTAGCAATAGAAGCAATTATGAAAGAATACAATCATTATATTTATACTATTATAAATCGTTCTTCTATTATGCCTTCAAAAGAAGATGAAGAAGAAATTATATTAGATGTGTATCTTACTTTATGGAGCAATAAAGAAAAGTTAGATATAAACAAAAGTATGACAGCTTATATAGCAGGAATAACTAAAAATTTAATTTTAAAAAAGATAAGACAAAAAAAATATATAGAAAATATAGACGATTATCAAGAACGATTAACAAGCATACAAAATATAGAATTAGATTATGTGGAAAGCCAAAAAAACAATTTGATTATCAATGAATTAGAAAAAATGAAGGAAGAAGATAAAGAAATTTTTATGGCTTATTATTATGAAGAAAGAAAAATAAAAGAAATAGCAATCATATTTAAAATGTCAGAAAGTAAAGTAAAATCAAAATTATTTAGAACAAGAAATAAATTAAGAAAAATCTTAAAAAAAGGAGGGTATGAAGTAAATGGATAATCAAGAATTATTAAAGAAATTCAAAATAAATGTGGCAGTTAATCAATTTAAAAATGAATATACCAATAAACATACCCTAAAAGAAGAAATAAAATGGAGGAAATATGCTTTGAAAAGAAAATTAATTGCAGGATTATGTGGAGGATTTATATTAATATCAGGAGTAGCATTTGCAGCTAATTATGATAAAATTGTAGAAACATTTTTCTTAGGGAAAGGACTTGATGACGCAGCACAAAATGGATATATAGCAAATCCAGATATGGATTATATAGAATCAAACACAACTGCAACCGACCAAATAACAGGTATTACTTTAGATAATATTAATGTAAATGCTAAAATAGAAGATTTTTTAATGGATGACTTAAATATTAGTACTCATTTTACTTTTGAATTGGACACGAAAATAAATGAAACTTTTGACCTAGATACATTGTATCATATAGAATTAAAGGATTTAATAGTAACTGATGAAAAAAATAAAATTTTATATTGCATGGATCAAGAAGCATTAGAAAAATATTGTCAGGAAAATAATATAGATGAGAAATATACAGAATTTAGCGATAATTATTATAATTGTGGTTTAAATGCTGTTATAGTAAATCACGATAAAGAAAATGGCATTATAAATTTCACTTATAATATGTATACAGGAGATGCAAGTTTTCCAAAAAGTAAGAAATTGAATTTTAAATTTACGCAAATACAATTAAAAAGAGAAGAATGGCTAGAAAATGAAAACAGTATAGTAAATTTAAAAGGTAATTGGAATATAGATTTAGATGTACCAAAAAAAATGTATAACAGACAATCCATAGCCTATAAAGTGGTAAGTTGTGAAAATTCAGATTTTCAAATAACTAATGCTACACTTACTGATACAGGATTCGAATTTGGGATGATTATATCTAATATAGAAAAACCAGAACAACCACAAATATTAAAAGATTTATGGCAAGAATATTCAAATGGCAAAATTGATATTGATGAATACAATAGAAAAATTAATACTGAAAAAGACTTGATAGAAGCAAGTGAACAATATTTTAAACAAAGAAGTCCAGTGACAATTAATGCGATTCATATTTGTGGTCTAGAAGAAAGTATTGAAAATGTAACATATATAGAAAATGAAAAAGGAGAAAAATTTAAATCTACTATGAGTCCAAGTAGAAGGGCAGATGGCAATTTTATTGATGGCAATAAATATAGTTTTTATGAAACTTTTGGCTTAACCACTTATACAGCAACAGATAAATTAAAAGTAAGAGTATTATTTAAAGATAAGCCATATATAGTAGAACTAGAGAAAGCACATAATTAATATATAAAATTAGTAAGAAGGGAAACCTTCTTATTTTTTGTAGAAATTTTTAAAATTCTGTAATAAAATAACAAAAAAAGACTCTTATTAAATAGAAGGAGGTAAAAGTTATGCAGAATATTGAACAAATATATGAACAATATTGTAATACAGTTTATAAATACCTATTCTGCTTAACGCATAATGAAGATATAGCTGAAGACTTAACTCGGAGAAACTTTTGCCATAGCAGTAAAAGAAATTAAAAAATTCAAAGGGAATTGCAAAGTATCAGTATGGTTGTGTCAGATAGCAAAACATCTATGGTATAAGGAATTAAAGAAAAATAGAAAAAATGAGAGTATATCTTTAGAAGGACTTACAGGAGAAATACAAGCAGTTGAAACAACGGAAGATATTGTATGTAACAATGAAGATAAATTAAAACTTTTTAAGGATATGCAAAAGTTAGATGAAAAATCAAGAGAGTTAATTTATTTACGAATGGTTGGAAATTTAGATTTTTCAGAAATCGGAGAAGTATTAGGAAAAACGGCAAATTGGGCAAGGGTTAATTTTTATCGTGCTAAGCAAAAAATAAGGGAGGTAAATGAAAGTGGAAAAGAAAATAGAATGTGAAATAGTTCAAGATTTATTACTTGGATATGTAGATGATACTTTAAATGCTGAATCAAAAAGATTAGTTGAAAAGCATTTAATAGAATGTGAAAATTGCATCGAAAGATTAAAAGAAATAAAAGAAGACATTAAACAAAATGAAAATAATCAACAAAAAGAAATTGATTACTTAAAAAAGATAAGAAGAAAAAGTAAAATAAAATCAATATTGATGGCAATTAGCATTATCTGTATGTTGTGTTTTATTATATATTCGCATAAAGTCATAACAGTAATTAATTTTATGAATAAAGCAGAAAAGTCATTAAAAACTAATAATTTCTATAAAGAAACTGTACAAAGTTTGTCTAACAATCAAACTTCGGTAATGAAAGAATATTATAAAGATGGAAAATATAAAAGAGTTTCAGAAATATATTCTGATGAAGGAATAAAAAATAATATGACCGAATATGCTAGTGTAGATTCAGATGAAATAATATCAATAGATGCAAATCATAAAAAAGCAACAATAATAAAAGGAAACTTTGCAAAAATGCAAAATCAAGAATCAAATTTAAAATGGGTACCATTTATACCAAATAGACAGAGTTTATATGCAAATTTAGGAACTGCTTTCATTATGTCAATTCATACTGATACTTATCAGGTTGGTAGAGAATATTATGTATTAAAAAATCAATTTGAAAAATCAGGGCGTTGGGAAATATGGATAGATAAAGAAACAGGATTACCAATAAAAGAGATAAACAGAGAAGGAATAACGGAATTTTTCCCAGAAACAGAAGTTGTAAAAGAAGTACAAGATATGATACAAGAATATAAATATAAATTTGGAATTGTAACAAATGAAGATGTAAATGTTCCAGACTTAACTGATTACGAAGTGGAATATACTTCTAATGAGGAGATTGAAAAATTGTTGAGTAAATAAATAGGGCAAAAATATTTGTAAAAGAATAAAAATAAAATAAAAAGCATAAAGTCCAGTAAAATAATAAATACTGGATTTTTTATTTGCTAAATAAAAAATTTTAAAAAGCTGTAACCTTTTTTCAAAAATTGGTATTATAAGAGTAAGATATCTAAAAAACAAAAAGGAGATTTAGATCTAAATTGAAACAGAACAAAATATTAAAAGATTATATAGAAGAGAACGAACTAAATATAGAACAAATTATTAATGATTATAGTGGATATATCTATACAATTATAAAAAATATATCTAATCAAAAATTTACACAAGAGGATATAGAAGAAATGATTTCAGATACATTTTTTGTTCTATGGAAAAATGCCTATAAAATAAGCGAGAATGACAAAATAAGTTCTTATTTATCTGGAGTAGTAAACAATATTATTAAAAAGAAAAAAAGAGAAATAAAGGCAAATTTTAACATTGAAGATTACGAAAACATTTTACAAGAACAAAATCAAGTAGACAATATTTATGAAAATCAAAATAAAATAAAAATAATGGAAAAAGCATTAGAAAATATGAAAAAAGAAGATAACGATATCTTTGAATTATTTTATTATGCTGGTAAAAAAATAAAAGAAATTGCCAAACAATTAAATATTACAGAATTCAAAGTAAAAACAAGGCTATATAGAATTAGAAAGAAAATAAAACAAATTTTAGAAAAGGAGGGATATAGGTATGACAAATGAAAATTTAAGTAAAAATATATTAAAAAAAGTAAAAAGAAAAATAGCTATATCCAACTTTGAAAAGGAGGATACAAAAATGGTAAAAAATAAAACAGGAAAAATGGTAGCAACCTTTCTACTTACAACTGGATTAACAGCAAGTGTTGTGTTTGCAGGAACAATGGTATATGAAAAAGTTTTTAAAGAACCAAAAAAATATGAATCTTATGAAGAAGTAATTCAAGACATTAAAGAAAGTCAAGGATCACAAGAAGTTACAAAGGAAGATAAAGAAAAAGTAGTTAATATGGAAGAGGCTATTGTTGAAGCTAATAAATTTTTAAATAAACTTGGAATTAAAGAGCAAGAATTCGCTACAAAAGAATTAAAGAAAAACTATGTAATGGGAGCAGAATTAGTATATTATTTTACAACAGATACCAACGTAAATAAAGGTATTCATGTGGGAATTAATGCGGAGAATGGAAAGTGTGTGTGTTTTAGTGATGAAAACTTGAAATATACTAAATTGATAGCAAATCAACTAAATAAAGAAGAGGCAATAAAAAAAGCAAATGAAATATATAGTTTATTTGGGCTAAAAGAAAATCAATATAAAATAAATCAAGTTGAAGAAGTACCACACTATTTTCAAAATAATGAGGTGGTTAAAAAGTGGAATGTAACATACTATAAGGTTTATGGAGAAGCATTAAATCAATTTGAAAGAGTAGAAATTAGCTTTGCAATAGTAGATAATCAACTAAAAGTGTATAGTGCTTTTATAGCAAATGAAAATGTAGAATATAAGGACAATCCAGTTGAAATTACGAAAGAAAAAGCCGAACAAATTGCATTAGAACAAGATAAAAAAATAACAGATAATGAAGTAGATTGGATTACCACAAAACAGCAAATTAGACAAATTAATTCTTGGATTTATTTATTAGAGAAAAATGGAGGAAAATATCCTGAATTCAAAGAAGAAAAACAAGCAGATGGAAGCACTGTAAGATATAATGAATATCAAACAGTACAAAATATAGCAAGAAAAGTTTGGACAGTAAATATTCATTATAAACAAGGTGAACCTGATCCAAATAATGAAAAAAAATATAATTCAAAATCAATTTTTGTAGATGTAACAACAGGTGAAGTAATTGGTGGTGCAGATGAGTCTTATTGGGATTAAATGTTTATATACAATAGACTGATAATATAAAAAATATCTATATATAATCATAGTTACAAACTATATGTTATAAGGTAAGTATAAAGTGAAAACAGATTTGATAACAATACCTAATATAGGAGAAAAAACAAAAATAGCAGGTAATAGAACCTGTTATTTTTCGTTAAAAATCAATAAACAATTCTCCCCTATTTCTTATAAAAGTTAAAATCTTTTCTAATATACTCTTCAATTTCTGGTATTATCTCTTTTTGTGCTTCTAAAATTTCATTTGGAGGAAATACTTTACTTGTACCAGGCGTTAGCGATAAATCTAACATAAAAGATATTTGGTTTGTACTTAATCCAAAATAATTTAAAGCTACAATATTATAGACAACAATACAATATTCTATTAAAAACTCATCTTTTCCAAGAGCTTTTATTATCGGTGTTGGTATTTTTATATTTTGACAAATTTTATCTGCTAAATTTTTAAAAGCATCTTTTCCATGACTAGCAATCCAGTAAGTAAAATAGTAATTTGGCATTTTTCTCTCCTCCCTTTGTATTGTAATTGTATAAAAAGAATTAAAAAAAGTTAATGCTCAAAGAAAATTTTTTATATTTATTGTAATCATTGTATCTGTAAGTATATAAAAATTTTTTTCAAAAAATTTTAAAATTCCATACTAAAAGTGCTTAAAAAAGCCTAAATATCAACGAAAAAATTTTTTTAGGCGTGCTTATTGAAATTTACAAAAAAAGGTTATAAAATTATATAGGAGAAAGGATGTGATTGGAAAAAAGATTAACAAAAATATAATATAGTGTTTCCAAAAATTTGCCCTTCCATAAGGCAGTTTATGATAAATGTGCCTAATCTATATATGGAAGTGATATAAATGAATGAAAATTTTAATGAAAAAATAGGTCTAAATGTTAGCGAAGCAGCTAATATGTTAGGCATTAGTAAAAACTTAATGAGTGAATTAATAAAGTACCCTGATTTTCCTTGCATTAAGTTTAAAAGAAGAATTGTTATTAACAAGAAAAAATTACAAGACTGGTTTGATCAAAATTCTGGAAGATTTTTTGTTTAACATTGTTTTCCAATGAAATTTGCCCTATAATAGAGAATATTAAATATTGTGCTTTTACTTTTAATGTTCTCTATATTGAATGGAGGCAAAGTTATGGTAAAAACTTCACAAAATCAGTCTGTAAAGAAAAAAAGGAACACCAGAGGAATGGGTTCTATTAGACCTAAAAATGGTGGATATGAAGGTAGAATAACAATAAAAGTAAATGGAAAATCAAAACAAATATCTTTATTTAATAAAGATAAGAGAATTCTAGTACAAGAAATGATAAAAGCAAAACAAGAAGCAAACGATAATGAATATGTAGAAAAAGACAAAATTACATTGGAAGAATGGCTAAAAAAATGGATTCGTATTCATAAAAAACCGTTTGTCAAGCCTAGAACTCTACAAGGGTACATTGAAAAAATAAAAACAAACATTATTCCCTATTTAGGAAAGTTTTCTATGCAATCTTTAGATAGGTTAATTCTTCAAGAATATTTCTCTGACTTAACGACAGGCAACGAAACGAAAGGAATAAAAAAATATTCTCCAAAAACAATAAAAGAGATAAAAAGCATTTTAAATATGGCATTTGCAGATGCAGAAATCGATAAAATAGTAAAGTTTAATCCGATTCCAACAATTCGTACACCAAAAGTTCAAAGACAGAAAAAGAAACCTACAATATCTCCAGCAGAACAGCAACAGTTAATAAAAATATTGCTTTCTGAAACAAATGGACTATGCTATATTTTTATAATGAATACAGGTGTTAGACCAGGAGAAAGTGGTGGTATGAAATGGAAACATTACAGTTATGAACATTCTAATGTAAAAGTAAGAGATAATTATGGAAAGATAACCTATTATAATGATGATTTTGAAAAAATTAAATCTACATTTGAAGAAAAAGACTTAAAAACACCATCTAGTTATAGAAATATACCATTGCAAAAATGGTTAAATAATTTAATGTATGCTTATATGTTACATATTATGGAACAAAGAGGTTATACAAGTAAAAAACAATTAGATGATGAATATATTTTTATAAATAGTCTAGGACATGCTTTAAGTAGTGATTATTTATGGGACACACTTGATAAGATTTTAAAAAGACACAATTTTAAACATTTAAGTGTATATCAATTAAGACATTTATTTGCAACTAGGTGTATTGATGTAAATATACCTGTAAATCAAATAAAACAATATTTAGGACATGCCCTAGCTAGTACAACAATGGATTACTATGTTGAATATGATGAGGATACCAATAAAGCAGAAATCGAAAAGCTAGAGCCTATCAATAATATTCAAGTAGTGCCAGAGATTTTAAAGGGAATAAAATGTGATGTCTGTACTTAAAAATATAGTTTAAGGGACATGAAAGGGACATTGATAAATTTATAGAATAAATCGAAGTATTAGATACTTCCGAAATGGTTGCAAGAGTAAGAATATATAATATTTTTAAAATATAAAAATACTGGGAAATGGTCGGGCTCATAACCCAAAGGTCGGTAGTTCGAGTCTACCCTCCGCAACCAAATAAGTCAAATCCAAACTGTAAAAGTTTGGATTTAAATAATTTAGGGAAAACAATTTGGAAGTTTTTACTTAAAGGGATGTCCCTTTAAGTGTAATTTTTAATACAGAGATTTTACTATAAAAAGTAAAGTCTCTTTTTTATATAATGAAGACATTATGTTTTATGTAGGGTTCTAAAAGCTTCTAGTTATGTGTAAAAATAAATCACCTTCTTTGATATAATATAGTTGGTTTGGTCAACTGCAAAAATTTGGATGAGAGAGGATAGTACTTGTATTAGTGTTGATTAGATATAATTCGACAAAAATGCTTGAAAATATTGGAAAAATTTATTGAGAAAAAGAGGTTATTATGATAAAATATCATTGAATTATAAAAATTAAGGAGCAATTATGAAAGAAGAAGATTTAAAAGGTTTAGAAAATAAATTATGGGAAGCAGCAGACAAAATGAGAGGGGCTGTTCCAGTATCTAGTTATAAATTTATAGTATTAGGATTAATATTTTTAAAATATATATCAGATTCATTTGAAGAAAAGTATCAAGAATTAGTAGAAGAAGGATATGGACTAGAAGAAGATAGAGATTCTTATATGGCTGAAAATATATTCTATGTTCCTGTAAAAGCCAGATGGGAATATTTAAATGCACATTCTAAAGATGCAAATATAGGACAAATTATAGATGAAGCTTTAGAAGAAATAGAAAAAGAAAACCCAAGCTTAAAAAGTGTGTTAATTAAACAATATAATAGTCCAGATTACAAAAATGTAAATTTAGGTGAATTAATAGATATATTCACAAACGTAAAAATAGGAAATAAAGAAGCACAAGACAAAGATATTTTAGGAAGAATATACGAATACTTTTTGGGTCAATTTGCTTCTAACGAATTACAAAAAGGTGGCGAATTCTACACACCAGCTTGTTTAGTTAGAACAATGGTGGAATGTATCGAACCATATAAAGGAAGAATTTATGATCCAGCTTGTGGTTCTGGAGGTATGTTTGTTCAAAGTATGAAATTTATACAAAGACATCAAGGAAATATTAATGACTTAAATATATTTGGACAAGAAAAGAATCCAACAACATGGAAATTAGCTAAAATGAACTTAGCAATAAGAGGGTTAAATAATGAAGGATTAGGAAAATTTGCAGATGATACATTTCATAACGATTTACACAAAGATTTGAAAGCTGACTTTGTATTAGCAAATCCTCCATTTAATATATCAGATTGGGGACAAGAAAAATTAGTCGATGATGCTAGATGGAAATATGGAATACCACCAAAGGGAAATGCTAACTTTGCTTGGGTTCAACATATGGTATCCAAATTATCTATCAATGGAAAAGCAGCAATTATACTTGCAAATGGTTCATTATCTAGTGATACAAGTGGAGAAGGAGAGATTAGAAAAAAATTAATAGAAGCAGATTTAGTAGATTGCATATTAGTAATGCCATCAAATTTATTCTATACCGTAACAATTCCTTGCAGTATTTGGATATTAAGCCGATCTAAAAAGCAAAAAGGAAAAATATTATTTATGGATGCCAGAAATTTAGGAACAATGGTTACAAGAAAACTAAGAGAGCTAAGTGAAAATGATATAGAAAAAATAGCTAGTACTTATCATAATTACCAAAATAATGAAAATTATGAAGATATGGCAGGTTTTTGTAAAATTGCTACAATGGAAGATATAAAGGAAAATAATTACGTACTTACTCCTGGAAGATATGTTGGTACAGAAGAACAAGAAGATGATGGAATTCCTTTTGAAGAGAAGATGAAAACATTAACAGCAGAATTAAAGTCACAATTTGAAGAGTCTCATAAGTTGGAAGATGAGATTAGGAAGAACTTGGAGGCTATTGGGTATGGAATATAAAAAGGTGAAATTAAAGGAAGTATGTACTGTAAATCAAGGATTACAGATACCGATTTCAAAAAGATTTAGAGAAAAAGCAATAAATAGATATCTTTATATAACTATACAATTTTTAAAAGGAAATGCAGAAGAGTATTATATTGAAAATCCAAAAGAAAGTGTAATATGTACGAAAGAAGATATTTTGGTTGTAAGAACAGGGAGTACAGGAATCGTTTTAACTAATGTAGAAGGATGCTTTCATAATAATTTTTTTAAAGTGGTTCCAAATAAAAAAATATATAGAAAGTATTTATATTATACTCTAAGTAATAATTATATGTATAAAAAAATGTTAAATGTAGCATCTGGGACTACAATACCAGATTTAAAGCATTCTTCATTTTATGATTTAGAAATTCCTTTACCAGATCTTGAAGCACAGCATAAAATTGTAAATATACTTGAAAATATAGATAGAAAGATAGAATTAAATAATCAGATAAATAATAATTTACATGAATTTTGTAAAAATCTTTATAAAGAATGGTTCATTAAATATAATTATCCAAATAAAGATGATAAAATGAAGGAATCTATTTTAGGAAATATACCATATACTTGGAATGTTTGTAAAGTACAAGAAATAACCAAAATAAAAAGAGGAGCATCACCAAGACCAATTCAAGATTACATTTGTAATGAAGGAATTAATTGGTTGAAAATATCTGATGTAACTGGAATTACAGAACCTTATATTTATAATATAAAGGAAAAAATAAAAGAAGAAGGTAAAAGTAAAAGTTATTATATAGAAAAAGGAACTTTGGTTGTTTCAAATAGCGCAACTCCTGGAATACCAAAATTTATAGAGGTTGATACTTGTGTACACGACGGATGGTTAGTTTTATCAGAATATGAAGATTATTATAAATATTTTATTTATTTTTTGATGTTAAATTTTAGAGATAAATTAGTAAATATGGCAAATGGTAGTGTATTTCAAAATTTAAAAACAGAAATATTAAAAGAATTTGAATTTGTAAATCCAACTGATAGTGTTTTAATCGAATTTTCAAAGATAATAAATCCTTTAATGGAAAAAATTAAAAAATATGTTAAAGAAAATCTAGTATTAGAGCAACTACGAGATACATTACTACCAAAATTAATGAATGGCGAAATTGATTTAGAGAATATAGAAATTTAATCATACGAATTATTATTTGAAAAATGAATAAAGGTGGGAAGAAATGAAAAGTATTTTTGAAATCGAAAACCGACTAGATATACCAAAGGAATTTTCAAAGTTAGTTGATAGTTCCAAGAAAATTCAAATGTAGCAATATACGAAGAAAAATATCATTCAAGGATATATGGAACTCTTTTGTCTGCTATAAACAAGACTGTATTTTTGGAATGGAAATATCGAGATACATTTTTAGATGTTTATGAATATTTACAACATATAGGAATCAATATAGATGTAATTGATTATCTAAAGTATCATATAAATTATGAACAGTTTTTATATTATTTAGAATTTATTCTGAATATGGTTTTATTAATTGATGACACTAATAAAAGAAAAATAGAATTATTGCGTGCAACAATTGCTGCAATTGAAAATATTCCAAGAATATTAGAAAAGATGAATTATAAAATAAAGAATTAAATGATAAAATCATAATAACAAAACAAAATGCAAATGTTGACTCTATATTAGAAAATGTACCCAAAGATATGGCTAGTACATTATTAGAGTATAACGATTTTAGAATTCAAGATGATATCAAAACGAAGCAAAAAATATTAAAAAATATAGATTTATATATAGAAAAAAATATTAATATAAAATCTTTTGATAAAGAACTTGATAATGCTATAGGGACAATAGTAAACAAAATAGGAGTAAATCATCCTATAAAAGAAGAACCATAATAAACTATTTACAGATGAACAACTAATAGGGTGGTACGATAAGTGTTTTCTTATGATGATTCATGCAATAAGAACGATTGAAGTTAATAAAATAAAAAATGAAAGAAAAAAATTAGTTCAAAAATAATTATAAATTAAGGAGAAAGAATATGTTCAATGAACAAACACTTGAAAAAGTAACAAGAGAAATGTTAGAAAAATTAGAATATAAATGTATTAATGGATACGAAATGGAAAGAAGGGACTTCTCGAAAGTATTATTAGAAGACGATTTAGTACAAGCAATAGAAAAAATAAATAAAGATATTAAAAATGAGCAAATACAAGAAGCAGTAAGACTAATTAGAAATTTGGACCACAATAATACAATACTAAATAACAAACAATTTACAAAGTACTTATTAGAAGGAATCTCTGTACCGATTCAAGAAAATGGAGAAACCAGATACAAAACAGTAAAAATAGTAGACTTTGATAACATTTCTAACAATACATTCAAAGCAATCAACCAATACACAATCATTGAACATAGTGAAAAAAGACCAGACATAATTATATTTATAAATGGTATGCCTCTAGTTGTAGTAGAATTAAAATCAACAGTAAGAGAAGAAGTAAAATTAGAAGATGGCTATCATCAATTAAAAGGCTATCAAGAAGTACATATACCAAGTTTATTTTATTATAATCAATTTCTAATCGTAAGTGATGGTGTGCAAGCAAGAGTAGGAACAATCACAAGTCCATGGAGTAGATTTTCAGAATGGAAGAAAGCCGAAGACACAGATGAAGTAAAAGAAAATATGCCAACACATCAAACACTATTTAATGGAATGCTAAGAAAAGATAGATTATTAGACATTATAAATAATTTTATATTATGGAGTGATGACAACAAAATATTATCAGCTTATCACCAATATTTCGGAGTAAAAAAAGCCATAGCAAGTACAGAAAATGCAATTAATAATAGAACTCGAAAAGCAGGATTATTATGGCATACACAAGGAAGTGGAAAAAGCTTTTCTATGGTATTTTATGCAGGAAATATGATTAAAGCATTAAACAATCCAAGTATTGTAATTGTAACAGATAGAAATGACTTAGACAATCAATTATTTACAACATTTGCTAAATGTTCTGAATATTTAAAACAAGAACCTATACAAATAGAAAGTAGAGAAGATTTAGAAGAAAAATTAGAAGGCAGAAAATCAGGTGGAATATTCTTTACAACCCTTCAAAAATTTGAAGAAGAAACAGGATTATTCAGCGAAAGAGATGATATTTTAGTTGCCGTTGATGAAGCACATAGAAGTCATTATGGATTAGACGCAACTATCAAATTTGATAAAAAGAAAATGGAAGCATACAAGAAATTTGGAACAGCAAAATATCTTCATGTTGCTTTTCCAAATGCAACATACATAGGATTTACAGGAACACCTGTCGAAACAAAAGACAAGTCTACAACAAATGTATTTGGAGATATTATAGATACCTATGATATGACTCAGAGCATAATGGATGGTTCTACAGTACCAATTATGTATGAATCTAGAATGGCAAGAGTAGGGCTAAACCAAAAGTTACTAGATGAAATTGATGATTACTATCAGTATCTTGAAACCGAAGAAGGTGTAGAAGATTATAAAATAGATGAATCTAAGAAAACAATGGCAACAATGAAACAAATAATAGAAGATCCAGACAGATTAGAAATGATAGTAGAAGACATTATAAAACATTATGAAGAAATAGAAGATACAGTTGCTAATAAAGCAATGGTAGTAGCTTATTCAAGACAATCTGCTTATACTATGTATAATAAATTTTTAGAATTAAGACCAGATTGGAAAAACAAAGTAAATATGATAATAACATCAAACAACAAAGATGATGAAGAAATGCAAAAAGCAATCGGTTCAAAAAAAGATAAAAAACAATTAGAAGTGGACTTTAAAGATATGAATTCAGACTTTAAAATAGCAATTGTAGTTGATATGTGGCTAACTGGATTTGATGTTCCAGAACTTGGTACAATGTATATAGACAAGCCTATGAAAGCACATAACTTAATGCAAGCAATAGCAAGAGTAAATAGAGTCTATAAAGACAAAACAGGTGGACTTATAGTAGATTATATAGGATTAAAAAGATGGCTGTTAGATGCACTAAAAACCTATACGAAAAGAGATCAAGGCAAAGTTGTTGATAATAGCGAATTAGTAAAAGTATTAATGGATAAAATAGAACTAATAAGAGACATATTTAAAAACTTCCATTATTCACATTTTGGGGCAACGACAGATAGTGATAAATATGAAATTATTATGGCAGGCAGTAACTGGATACTAAAAACAGAAGAAACTAAAAAAGTATTTATGAAATATAGTTATGACGTAAAAAGTCTATATTCTCTATGTGCAGGAATATTATCGCAAGAAGTAAAAGATGAAATACTATTCTTTATATCTGTTAGATCGTTTATATCAAAATTATCAGGAGAAAGAATAGATGTTAAAGAAATTAATAAAAATGTAGCAAAAATGTTGGAGGGAGCAATACAAAATGACGAAATACTACAAATAGGAGAAATACATAATAGTAATAGACTTTCACTATTAAGTGATGAAATATTAAATAAATTAGCAAAAATGCAAAAGAAAAATATTGCAGTAGAAATTTTAAATAAAGCTTTAAAAGAATATGTAGAACAAGTTGGAAGAGAAAACATTGTTTTAATGGAAAAATTTTCTACTAAATTTCAAAAAATAGTAGCAACCTATAATGAAAGAACAAGTGTAGAAGATTTAGAGAAAATTATTCAAGAAATGATTAACTTAAAAAATGAAATAGAACAAGAATTAAAAGCAGGAAATGAATACAATTTATCTTCAGAAGAAAAAGCATTTTTTGATGCTCTTCGGAGATGATCCAGAAGTGAAAGAATTGATGAAAGATGATATATTAGTTCAAATAGCAAAAGAACTGGTTGAAACTGTAAATAAAAATATGACGATTGACTGGGACATCAGAAAAGATGCTAGAGCAAGAATGAGAATTGAAATTAAAAAGTTATTAATTAAGTACAACTATCCACCAAATAAAAGTGAAAAAGCAGTTCAAACAGTTATTAGACAAGCTGAGTTAAAATGTCATACATTATGCAAAAGTCGGAGAAGTATATGAAAAAATTAATAACAAATATGTTTATAATCCAGATATAACTATGGAACTAAATAAAATAATGTAATAAAAAGTGGGAAAGAAGAAAGAATATCAAAAAATTTCTTTTGCCCACTTTTAAATTTTAGCTCATATTCAAAAATCGTAAATTTAAGTAAGTCTCCAAAAATCAACAAAATAATTGTTTTAAATAATTTGTATAAATATTCTTGACAAAATTGTATTCATGTAATACAATAATTGTATTGAATAAATACAAAAAGGAGAAAAGTAACATGAAAAAAGAGCAAATATTTAAAGAATATTACTCACAAACCAAAGAAGAAATCATAGAAGAATTTAAAAGTCATTATCAATATTACCAAGAAAATGATGAATTAGAAGGACAATCAAAAGAACAAAAAGAAAAATACGTAAAACTATGTAAAAAATTTTTAGAAGAATTAAAAAAAATAAACTTACCGAGATTAACAGATGATTGGTGGTGTTATAGTTATCTATTAAAAAACGATTCTATTGATTTAGATTTAAGCTTTTGTGAAGAATTAGAAATAGAAAAAGACGAAGTAGTAGGAGCAACATTTGCAAGTGAATATACACTATTGAGTGTTAAATGTGAATATATGACAGTAGCAGAATATGCCAAACTATATGATGTTACAGAAATAACAGTTAGGCAGTGGATAAGAAGAGGAAAAATAAGAACTGCCAAAAAACAAGGAAGAGATTGGATGATTCCAGACATTACCGATAAACCCAGAAGAGGATATGAAAGTGTCAGTTATTATTGGAAAGAATTATCACCTAAAATAATAGAAAAATTCCCATTTTTAGAAGGGTATAACAATCTATTTATTTTTCAAGACAAAGAAGATAAAGGTCTATATAATGTAATATTACAGAGCAATGAACAAAGTGAAAAAATAAAAATAAGTAATAACAGAAGAGAAAAATTAGAATTAGAATTAATAAGTAGTGGGCAAGTAGAAGCAGATGAATTCAAAATCTATCACACATAAAAAAAGGATAAAAAGGGAGGAAATAAAATGTCAAAATTAAATGTAGATCAAAAAAGTATAGGATCTTTATTAAGTGATAAAAAATCAGATTTTATCATTCCAGACTATCAAAGACCTTATGCATGGACAGAGGAAGAATGTCAAACTTTGTGGGAAGACATATTTTCCTTTGCTTTCCCAGGCAATGACTGTACAAAATTTAAAGCAGATGAGGAATATTATTTAGGTTCTATTGTTACCTATAAAAATGAAAATGGAAAATTAGAAGTAATTGATGGACAACAAAGATTAACAACATTGATGTTATTGTTAAGAGCATTTTACGTTAAATTTAGTAGAATGGAAGATCCTAACTCAAAAAAAACAAGAGAAAATATTGAAAAATGTATTTGGAAAACAGATGAATTTGGAAATCCCAATAAAGAACAATTAAAAATAGATTCAGAAGTTGCAACAGATAATGACAAAGAGGAGTTCTTAGAAATACTAAGAACAGGTGTAGCAGAGGAGAATACAAAAAGTAAATATGCCAATAATTATAGATATTTTAAAAAATTAATCGACGAATTTTTGAGCGAATTTCCAGGATATTTTTCTTATTTACCAACAAGAATCTTAAATAATTGTATTCTACTTCCTATTGAAGCAGATAATCAAAATACAGCACTAAGAATCTTTTCAACTTTAAACGATAGAGGATTACCTTTATCAGATGCAGACATATTTTTAAAGCACAATTTTATAAATATTATTCTGCTAAAGGTGAGAAAGACCAATTTATTCAAAAATGGAAAGAGCTTGAAAAAATGTGTGAGAAAATATTTAAGCCACAATCAAGTACACCAATGGATGAATTATTTACAAGATATATGTATTTTGAAAGAGCAAAACAAGGAATCAAATCATCTACTACAGAAGCATTAAGAAAATTTTATGAAAGAGACGATTATGCTATCTTAAAAAAAGAGGAAACTTTGGATAATTTAATTGCTTTAGCTGACTTTTGGAATGATGTAGCAAATCAAGAAGAAGATCGTTTTTCCAAAAGAATATTAAGAAAACTATTTGTACTAAACTATGCTCCAAATGGTATGTGGAATTATTTTGTATCTGTATATTTTATGCAAAATAAAGATGATAAAAATAACTTGGAAGAAGAAAAATTTTATAATTTTTTAGACACAATTATTTCATTCATATGGGCTTATGCTATCTATAATCCGGGTGTTAATGCTTTAAGAACACCAGTATATAGCGAAATGATCAATATTGTACAACAAAAAGAAGTCACTTTTTATGAATTTCAATTTGACATCATAGTTATGAAAAATGCCATTGAAAATTATAGATTTTTTAACCAAAGACCTGTAACTAAATCAATGCTTGTATGGTGGGCATTGCAGGACGAAAGTCAAGAATTATTGCCATTAACAGATACTTTTGAAATAGAGCATATATTTGCTAAAAATAGGCAAGAAAATGAAAAGATCTTAACCAATGCAGATAATTTAGAATTATTGGGAAATAAATCAGTTTTAGAAAAAAGAATCAATATAAGAGCATCTGATTATCGTTTTATGGATAAGAAAAAATATTATGAAGGTTTTATTAATGCAAGAGGAGTAGAAAAAGAAGGAACTAAAATAAAAGAATTAAGAAAACTTGCTACAGAAAAAACAGACTTTAAGGAAGAAGATATGAAACAAAGAAATGAAAAAATAATCAATGAATTTTTAAAATACTTAGAAAGAAAGAAACTTATTAAAATAAAAAATTAGATAAAAAAATTGATATTAAAAAAGTAAAAAAGAAAACAAATTTTCTTTACTTAACCCAAAAAGCATGATATAATCATAAAAAAGGAAAGGAAACAAAAAATGGATTCAAAAATATTACAAGTATTAGAAGAAGCTAGAAAGTATGTTGAAAATGGTAAAGACATACCAAATGAATTTTGCCACATACTTTTTCCACCAGAAAAAAGAGAATATGAATTAACCTATTATGGAAAAGAAAGTCGAGAATCCATCTTATCCAATACCATGTCAAATCCTTTGCAAGAAGATGGAATATTTCCAATTGGCACAAAATTGAAAAAGGGACAATGGGTAAACAAGCTAATATCAGGGCAAAACTTACCTGTCTTAAAAAACTTATTGGAAATGAAAGAGGAAGGAAAACTAAAAAATGCAGATGGTACCAATGGAGTAAGGCTAATTTACATTGATCCGCCATTCTCTACTAGAAAAGACTTTACAGCCAAAGGAGATGAGCAAAAAGCATACTCTGATAAACTAGCTGGAGTAACTTTTTTAGAATGGCTAAGAAAAAGATTAGTTATCTTACATGAACTATTAGCAGACAATGGAACCATTTATGTGCATTTAGACTATAGAAAATGTCATTACGTAAAAACATTAATGGATGAAATATTTGTAGAAAACAAATTCTTAAATGAAATTGTTTGGTGTTACACATCACCAGCAAACCAAAAAAGGAACTTTCCTAAAAAACATGATATAATATTAGTTTACACCAAAACAGAAAAACACATATTCAATGCAGACGATGTCAGAATTCCTTATAAAGAAATCAATGAGGGAGGAACAAAATTCGGGGAAGGGTTAGATGAACAATCAAAACAAGAATACTTACAACAAGGAAAAATAGTAGAAGATTGGTGGAAAGACATAAGTCCAGTTGCAAGATTAATTAACCAACAAACAGGATATCCAACCCAAAAACCAGAAGCCTTATTAGAAAGAATCATAAAAGCATCTTCTAATGAAGGAGACATTGTTTTAGATTGCTTTGCTGGAAGTGGTACCACACCAGCTGTTGCAGAAAAACTAAAAAGAAGATGGATTGCAATAGACGTTGGAAAAATAGCAATTTATACCATGCAAAAAAGATTATTAAACCTAACAGATTATAAAACCAAGAAAAAAATAAAAATCAAGCCTTTTATGAAATATTCAGCAGGACTATATGATGTAGAAAAACTAAACCATTTTGATGAAGAAAACTGGAAGAAATTTGCTATGCAATTATGGGGATGTACGCCAATAACTAAAACAATAAAAGGGCTTAGTTTTGATGGACAAAAAGAAGGAAACTTAGTAAAAATATATACACCACATCAATTAAAAGAGCTACAAGCAAAAGTTTCGATAGAAACCATACAAGCAATTGACAATACCATTGAAAACTTAGCAGGTAACGAAATCTTTATCATAGCACCACAGGGGCAATTTGCCTTTGCAGAAGATGAAATAGAAATCAAAGATAGAACTTACCATATTTTGCGCATTCCATATTCAATGTTAGCTAAATTTACCGAAAATTTTACGATTCCGTTACAACCAAAAGATGCTGATAGCATAAATGAAGCAATCGAATCAGTAGGATTTGACTTTAATCAACCTCCTACCATAGAATATGAAATAGAAAAAGATGAACTCATCATCAAAAAATTCAAAAGCAATAGTCGAATCAGAGGAGAAAAAGAAACAGAATTATCCATGGTTTTAATTGATTATGAATACACAAAAGATATATTTGAATTAGATAAAGTATTATACAGTAAAGATTTTAAAGAAGGAAAAGCCAAAATAGATGAAAAAAGAATCACAAAGAAAACAATGTTTATATTTGTAGATAGTGCAGGAAACGAAAAAAAGGTGGTATATAATGGATAAAATAAGTCTAAAAGAAAAAGAACTAGTATTAAAAGTAAATAAAAATGTAGATATAACAAAGTGGGATGAAAGTAAATATGATAAATTTATAGAAAAATTAACCAAGAAGAAGCAATATTAACAGCTTTAAGATTTATGTGTGGCGGACAATACCAAAATACAAAAGAATTAGCAGAAGAAAACTTTAAAAACAACATACATTTGCAAGAAAAATTCACTACACTCACAAACTTTTTAAATAACCTAAACTTTTCTCATCAATACACTGCGAATATTGATCTAGCAACAGCAAGTGGAAAAAGTTGGATCTTATATGCTATTGCAAGAATCATGTTAGAAGAAGGATTAGTAGATCAAGTTTTAGTATTAGTACCAAGTATAACAATTGAAGGAGAATTGACAGATAAATTTAAAAGGTTTGCATCAAATACTAATTTAAACCAAACATTAAAGGGAATACCACCTAAAATTATCAATGGGACAGAAAGCATAGTAAAGGGAAGCATTTGCATTGAAAATAGAGATGCTATTTATAACAATGTAAGAAGTTCAATTATAGATAGTTTAACGAATAAGGGAGAAAGAACTTTAGTATTATCAGATGAAGCACATCATATTTATTATTCGGAAAAAAACAAATGGAAAGAATTTATTGAAAAAATAAATTTTCGTTATAACATTGGTGTATCAGGAACCTGTTATTATAGTGATAATGATTATTTTGTAGATGTTATTTATCGTTATTCTTTAAAAGAAGCAATTGAAGAGCAAAGAGTAAAAACAGTTGAATATATTTCGGAAGAAAATGTACCAAGCAAAAAGAATGAAAAATGGCAAGTTGTCATCAACTCTCATAATGACATAAAAAAGAAATTAGAAATTTTACCAATTACAATTGTCATAACAGACAAAACAGCAACTTGTGATAGTAAAGCAAGAGAATTTAAAAATTATTTAAAAGAAACTTACCACTTAAGTGAGGAAGAAGTAAACGAAAGAGTTTTAATTATTCATTCTAAATCTAGTACAGCAGGAGATCGACTAAAACTAAAAAGTGTAGATGACAAAAACTCTAAAGTAGAATGGATCTTTTCAGTATCTATGTTAACAGAAGGCTGGGATGTAAAAAGAGTTTTTCAAATTGTACCAGATGAAGAACGTGCTTTTAATTCCAAATTATTAATAGCACAAGTATTAGGAAGAGGATTAAGAATACCAGAAAATTGGAATTATACTAAATATGGGCAACCAAAAGTAACCATATTTAACCATGCAAGTTGGGCACCACGAGTAGAAGGATTAGTAAACGAAGTATTAGAAATTGAGAAGAGAATTGCAACTAAAATTGTACCAGAAGCTAATACCCATTTTTTAGTTTTAAATATGAATTACAAACAAAGATCAAAAACATCCAAAAGTACAATGGATGGAAAAACCTACAAATTATTTGAAAAAGGGTATATTGAAATCCCAACTGATAGTGAAAATGAAAAAATAGAAGTAAACTTTAAAAACTTAAAAAATGACAATAGAGAATGGGAAACTAACATAAAGCATAAAACACTAACTGTTGATGAAATGGCATTAAAAATGTGGGATCGATTTAGTGATGTACCAGATGATAAGGAAGAAGGATTAGCCCAAAAATACAAAGAACTTTATACGGTTGAAAAACTAAAAAAAGTGATTAAAACCTCTTTGGAAAAATCAAATAATAAAGTAATTACAGAAAAATTATCAAATCGATTTATGTCAGCAATCTCTATTATTTGGAGGCAAGGAAATGCATATGTAGATTACAATATAAAACCAGATAAGTATTATTTAGTTAGTAGCAAAACTGATATGACAAGAATGGATAGTACAAGTGCAAGTTTATTAAAAAAAGATCATACACTATTTTGGACAGATGATACCATCAATTATCTAACAGATGAAGAGAAAATATTTTTTAAAGAAATAATAGATCCAAACAACGGGTACAATCAAATAAAAATAGAAAATAAAAATCTATTAAAAACGCCGATGTCAATGGTAATTGCTACATCTGATCCAGAAAAAAGGTTTATATTAAAATTACTAGAAACAGAAAATGCAAAGCAAATAGAAGCATGGATCAAATCACCAGCTACTGGATTTTATTCATTTGAATATGCTTGGAAAAAGAACCCAAGACATGGAGAAGCCATTCGATATGATCAATTTAATCCAGACTTCTTCTTAAAAATAAAAGATAAAATAATAGTAGTTGAAATTAAAGATAATTCTGAGATACAAGATCCATCAGCTAAAAATATAGGAAAATATAGAGCTGGAGTAGATCAAATTAAAGAAATCAATCGTTATTTAAAAACACATAATCAAATAGATGGTATTAAAACTTATCACTTTACCATGCTAACACCACTTAATTACAATATATTCTTTAGAAAAATACAAGAAAATAGCATAGAAAATTATAATAGTGAATTAGATGTTTCACTTAGTTCAAAATTATAATGTTAGGGGCGAAAGAAAAAGAAATCTTTCGCCTTATCATAATTAAAAACAAAACAAGGATACATAAAAAGTTAAACTTTTTTCAAAAAAATATTGACAAAAAAGAACAATGGTATTATAATAACAAACAATTCATTCAAAAATTTTAAATCGTGAA
This sequence comes from uncultured Clostridium sp., assembly GCA_947244675.1. The sequence goes on from CAMXLV010000010.1 coordinate 25,213, forward strand.
TTAAAATCAAAAAAGAATCTTATATAGTTTAAATATCTGAGGTCAAAAAATCATTGTAATCCGAAATTGACCATAATTTCAATTCATTGATAAAATCAAAAAATCCCCAAAAAAATTTTATAAAAATAAAACTTGGCAAGTATTACCTCTACTTTACCATAAATTTATTCCCTTTTATTGACCTCAGATATTTAAGCTATATAAGTAGAAAGGAACTCTTTTTATGTTAGCAATTGTAAAAAGTATGGCTCTACAAGGATTAGATGGATATTTAGTTTCCATACAAGTAGATTTATCCAATGGTATACCAGATTTTCAAATTGTTGGGTTACCAGATGCTAGTGTAAAGGAATCCAAAGAAAGAGTAAAAACAGCAATTAGAAATTCTAATCTAACATTCTTAAGTAAAAAAATTATAGTCAATTTATCACCAGCCAATACCAGAAAAGAAGGTTCTATGTTTGACTTACCAATTGCATTAGGAATCTTAATAGCCAATAAAATAATAAAAAATCCAAGACTTCGGAGAAATACTAATAGAAACTATTTTTGTTGGAGAATTATCATTAAATGGAAACATAGAAAAAACAAATGGAATTTTACCAATATGTATGGAAGCCAAAAAATTAGGAATCAAAAGAATCATTATTCCTAAGCAAAATGAAATAGAAGCTAGCATAGTAGAAGGAATAGAAATTTTAGCAGTAAACAAATTAGAAGAAGTAGTAAATTACTTAAATGGAAATTATACAATCAAAGAAACAATCAGAAAAAATAGCAAGCCAAAAAAAGACATAACCTATGAAGTTGATTTTTCTGAGGTAAAAGGACAAAAAAGTGTCAAAAGAGCTTTAGAAATAGCAGCAAGTGGAGGGCATAATTGTTTACTCATTCGGTACACCTGGTTCTGGAAAAACCATGTTAGCAAGACGACTTTTTACCATTTTACCAGATATGAAAATAGAGGAAATTTTAGAAGTTACTAAAATCTATAGTATATTAGGATTATTACCAAGTAAAGACTCATTAAAAACAAAAAGACCATTTAGAAGTCCACACCATACCATCACACCAACATCTTTAGTAGGTGGTGGAAAAATTCCCAAACCAGGAGAAATTAGTTTATCTCATTTAGGCGTATTATTTTTAGACGAATTACCAGAATTTAATCGAAATGCTTTAGAATCTTTAAGAAGTCCATTAGAAGAAAGAAAAATAACCATTCATAGAAGCAATATAACTAGTACATTTCCATGTAAATTTATGTTAGTTGCTAGTATGAATCCATGTCCATGTGGTTATTATGGAAGTAGAAAAAAAGAATGTACTTGTAAGCCAGAACAAATAAAAAAATATATAAGTCGTGTAAGTGGTCCATTATTAGATCGTATTGATCTCCATATTGAAGTAAATGCTGTACCATACCAGCAATTAGGAGAAAGAAAAAAAGAAGAAAGTTCAGAAATAATTAGAAATCGTGTAAACAAGGCAAGAAAAATTCAGAGAGAAAGATATCAAAACGAGCATATTTATGCTAATGCAGATCTAACTCCGCCATTAATCGAAAAATTTTGTAAACTAGATGAAAAAAGTAAAAAAATATTGGAAATAGCATTTAAACAATTAGGTTTAAGTGCAAGAGCTTATAACGGAATCTTAAAAGTAGCAAGAACAATTGCTGATTTAGAGGAAGAAGAAAAAATACAAGAAAGACATTTGGCAGAGGCAATACAATATAGAAATTTAGACAGAAAATATTGGAAGCATTAAAAAAGAAAAGAAGGTGAGTAGATTAGAAATCATAATGTTAGAAGATAAAAGGTATCCAGATAGTTTAAAGCATATAAAAAATCCACCAAAACAGTTATATTTAGAAGGTGATACAGAATTACTAAAAAGTAATATTATTTCCATTATTGGTTCAAGAGCATGCTCAGAGAGTGGGAAAAAGTTAGCACATCAATTTGCAAAAGAATTGGTAAATCAAAATATTACAATTGCTAGTGGAATGGCAGTAGGAATAGATGCAACTGCACATCAAGCAACATTGCAAGCAAAAGGAAAAACCATAGCAGTATTAGCCAATGGATTAAAACACATATTTCCAAAAGAAAACATATCACTTTATAAGCAAATCCTTAAAGAAGGAGGATTAATTGTAACAGAATATCCACCAGAAGTAAAAGTAAAATCAGAAAGATTTTTAGAAAGAAATCGAATTGTAAGTGGTATATCCATGGGAATTTTAGTAGTAGAAGCAGCCTATAGAAGCGGAACAAGTGTTACTGCTAGACTAGCAAAAGAACAAGGTAAAAAGATATTTGCTATTCCCCATGAAGTTACCAATATTCATGGAGTTGGAACCAATCGCTTAATTCGGAGAAGGAGCTAAAATAGTAACATGTGTAAAAGATATTATAGATGAATTTTCATTTTTATCCTATCAGGAATTTCCAAAAGAAAAATTTACAGGAAAAAGAATATGTAATAATCAAAATTATAATCAAGTATATAATTGGATTACAGAGGAGCCAATAACATTAGACGAAATTTATAAAAAAGTTCCTATGAAAATAGCTAAAATTAATAATACATTATTTATGCTTGAAATAGAAGGTTATATAGAAAAAGTAGTAGGAGGATATCGATGTATTTTAGACAAGAAATAGGAAGATGGGGCGAAAACTTAGCTTGCAAATATTTAGAAAAAAATGGTTATCAAGTAATACAAAGAAATTTTTTATGTCATCAAGGAGAAATTGATATTATTGCAAAAGACATTTATCATAAAGAGCTTGTCTTTTTAGAAGTAAAAACACGTTCTAATTTAAGATATGGAAATCCAGCAGAAGCGGTAAATCATCAAAAACAAAGACATTTAAGACAAACAACTAAATATTATCTTTATAAAAATAATATTGGAAAAGAAATTCCTGTTAGGATGGATGTTATTGAAGTTTATATTATAAATGAAAAAGGATGTAAAATTAATCATATAAAACAGATTTGGTGAAGAAAGAGAGAATTCAACAATTTATTTCAAAAAAAATAAAATTTCGACAATGTTCGATAGGAAAATCTAATTAAAAGTGATAAAATAACATAAATTTATAAAATAAAAAAGTGAGGTGAGAAAATGCATTATCATGAATTAGTCGTAACATTGCAATTAAAAGAAGAAATAACAAACGATAAAATGTATGAATTTTTAAATACTCTAATTAATAATAGTATGTTATATGATGAAGATCTTAGCAAAATGCATGAAAAAAATGAGTATAAGTTTTATACATATAGTAGTTTCAATCCAATTGAAAAAGACAAAATTTATAAAAAAGACAGAATTTACATTTTTAATATCAGAAGTATCAACAAATTATTTTTATCAAAGCTAAAGAGAGTTTTACCACTAGCAAAAGAAAATTCTAAAATAATAAGTACACAAATAAAAAGTTATTCACAAGAGTTTATCAACAAACTAACAACCTTATCTCCAGTTGTAGCAACCCTAAAAGAAAACAAATATTGGAAAAAAGAAGATGGATTAACAGAATTAACTACTAGAATGTGTAAAAATGCAGTAAGAAAATATAACCAATATTTTAATACACAAATAGCAGAAGAAACTATTTTTATTCAATCCATAGCACAAACAAATCGTAAAGCCATAAAAATACCTTATAAAAACGGTAATCTTATTGGTAACAAATTTATGATGGAAATAAAAAGTGATACATTATCACAAGATCTAGCATTTTTTATGAAAGCAACAGGAGCATTAGAGAAAAACACAATAGGATGTGGTTATTTAGCAAGTAATGAAAAAAAAGGAGGAAACCATGGTAAATGACTTATTAAAAATTTTTGAAAAGGCAGAAAATATGGAAAAAGCAGTATTAGACAATTATACTCCCAAAGAAGGAACCTATTTTAGATTAGACAAAGACAACACCATAAAGCGTTTGACAATCAAAAGAAATCAAACAGAGCAAAACGAATTATACCAATGGTTTAAAGAGGCAGATTATCATAGTAACATATTAAACATGGATAAAGCAATAGATTGTCCCAATAAAAAAATACATAGTAACAATTATTATACCGTATTTATTAAATGTGATATTTTACCTAAAATAGGAATCAATAAAGAAAAAATGTCTTATTACCCGACACTTCTAATTTTGTATATGCAATAAAATATATACC
>CAMXLV010000011.1 GCA_947244675.1 uncultured Clostridium sp.
ATATCGGAACAGAAATCACTATGGAAGAAAATGGAGCAATTTATGCAAGATTAGTAAATAACTTATATGAAACAATTTGTCAGGCAACAGGCAATGTAAGCAATATTGATAAAGTTGCTCCAAATGAAGCAGAAATTGTTTTTAGTAGCAATACTGTAACTATTGGAGAAAATGTAACTGCAACTATAAAACAAAGTGATGGTTTAAGTGGAATTGATATTGAAAATTGTAAATATACTTTTACAACAGATAATTCATCTATTGGAATAGATGATGAATCAAAATATACAGAAACTTTTGAAAATGGATCAGAAGGTAGTTTAACCTTAAATTGTGCAAAAGCAGGAACATATTATTTGCATATTTTATCAGTTGATTTTGCTGGAAATAAACTAGAAACTATTTCTAGTCATGGCATTAAGTCAACATTAGAAATGCATTTAATTCAAAATGGCAATATGGGCGAAAAAACTCCTACCTTAGCACATACAAATGTGACATTTGGTGGGACAGAAGGATATTTTAATACTTTGTCCCAACCTGGGACAAGTGCAGCAAAAAACAATTGGCTATTTCGATTGTATTGGGCTAATGGTTTTGGTTCCTTAAGCTCTGTTTATTGGACCATTCCAGCTTTGAGTGAAAAAGCAACTGTTGAAGCAACATATTTTGCTAGAAATGACGAAGCAGGAGTATATGCTGATGTTTATCTTTTTGGTGCAGGTGTTGCTCCCACTGGAGAACCTTGTTGGAATGCAAAACCATATAGTCAAATCTATGGTGATAGCACAATAATACAATATACTGGTGACCACAATTGGACTAACTATTATACTACAACTATTTCATTGGATAATATCAAAGAACCTCTCTATATAGGATTTGCTCCAATGGGACCTTCAAGAGGTGCAGGTGACTCTATTGATATTTATGTAAAAAGTTTTAAAGTAATTTTTTAAAAAATGAAAAAGATCTATCTATGGTAAGGTAGATCTCTTTTATTATTTTATTAGTATTAACATTACTTATCTAAAACCACCCAATGAAAGGAAATCGATTGTTTTTCTAATATCTCCTTTTCACGATTTGTACAAGTAAATAAAATGATTTGATGATCTTGAAATCTTTTTGCTATATATATCAATACATTTTTTAATCTTTCTTCATCATAATAAGCAAATGTTTCATCTAAGATGATTGGCATTTTTTCTTCGGATAATTCTTCTACTAAAGCTAGTCTTAAAGAAAGGTATAATTGATCAATTGTTCCTAAACTCAACCTATTTACTGGTAAATAATTCCCATTTTCTAATTCAATTACTAAACCATTTTCCTCATTTAATTTTACCTTGCTATATTTTTCTTTGGTAATTTTAGCAATTGTTTCTGATAACTTGTCTGTAAATTTAGGGGTAATAGTATTTTTCATTTTTTCATAAGCATTTTCTAATGCCTCTTTGGCTAAATACATACTTTGCTCTAACGATTTTAAGTTTGCCATTTCTTTTTTAGCATTAACTAGTTTCTCTTCTATATTTGACAAATTTTCTAAGTTTGGTTCAATATTTTGGTAATCAATTTGTAATGTATGTAATTCTACTTTTTTGCTATTGAATTTATCTTCTAATTCTTGTATTTCCCAATTGATGTTTTCTAGTTTGTTTTCTTCCTTTTTTTCTACTTCTCCATCACTAATTTCTTTTTCTAATTCTTGATTATTTTTTTGCAATAATTCTTTTTCAAAATTTAATTGTTTTATCTTTGTTTCTACTTTTTCTATTTTGTTTTTTAAGTTATCTTGTTTGTTTTTTTGTTTCTTTTTCAATAGAACTATAAAAACAATCGTTACTGGTATGGTAAGTAAAATAAGATACTTAAAAAAATTATTGGTAAGAGTTACCCATTGCAGAATATTCATTAGTATAATTCCTAGAAATAGTATGATTGCTTTTTTATTTAGCTTGTTTTTATCTATCTGTACTTTTTTGCCTTTTTCAAATATGCTTTTATTCTCTGATTTAATATTATTTATTTGATTTTCTATGTTTTTCATTTTTTCTTGGTTTTCATTTTTTAGACTGATTTTTAAATTGATCTTTTCTTTTTCAATTTTCGCATTTTCTTCTTCTAATTTTACTTTTTTTAGCTGTTTTATTTTTTCTTCTAAATTTTCAATTTCTTCTGTTTTTCTTTTTTTGTTTTCTTCTATTTCATATTTTATACTTACAACTTCTTCTAACTCTTTCTTTTTTTCTTGTAATTGATTGATTTCTTTTTCTAATAAATTAATTGGCTTTTCTCGTGTTCTTGCTGTTCCTATTTCATCTGCTATTCTTCTATTGATTCGATCCATTGCTCTTTTATATGATACATTATCTTCTCCTGTTCCTACTAAGTTTGCTATTTTTTGTACTAATATATTTTGCTCTTGCTTTTCTAATTTTACTTCTTGCTGTTTTGTTACTATAGTAGATAAAAATAGGGTTTCATCTACTTTGGTTTGCTCATAAAAAAATTCATTTCCTTTTGCTTTGTCTATGTTAAATTCTTTTGAAATATCTTCCATCTTTTCATTATATATTTTGGGATTTTTCTTTCTAAAATCTCTAAATACTTCATATTCTTCTTTGTTTTCTAACTGGTAGGTTAGTTTTCCTGAGAATTCCTCTCCCACCCATGGTGTGTATTTTTCAAAATCAGATATTTCTTTTCCATTTTTATTTTTAGAAATTCCATAAAATGTATTGGTAATAAAATTTAATAAGGTAGATTTTCCCGCTTCATTTTTTCCATAGATGATATTAATATTTGGTTTTAATTTGATTTCTTGATCTTTTAATTTTCCATAGTTATTGATTTTTAGTTGCTTGATTCTCAAGTATTCTTCCTCCTTTTTTAAAGTACTTCTAGTCCTATTTCCATTGCTTTTTCAATAATATCTTTTTCTTCTTTAGAAAGGTTTTCTTGATTTGCTTTTTTTAACATTTCTTCCACAAATAATCCTCTTAATGTGGTTTCATTAGCTAATTTTTCTAAGTCATAAGCTATTTTTGTTTGATCTTTTATTTTTATGATTCTTTCATTTTCGATATATTTAATTAGATCATATTTGTTAATTTCAAAGTTTCTACTTCCTGTTAAAATAATTTTTAGGTACTGATTTTGTGCTATTTCTATTTGATTTATTTTTTCAATTAATTCTTCTTTGGATAATACATTTGTTATATTTATTTCAATTTCTTTGAATTCTTCATCATCTAAAGCTATAAATTCTAATTGTTGATATCCTTTTTTTATTTCTCCTACTATCATTCCATGTTCTCCTAATTCGTCAAATCCCAAAGAAATGGTTGATCCTGGATAAACTAAATTGCTAGTATAATCTGTTTTGTGTATATGTCCGCAAAGCTATGTAATCAAAATTTTTTTCTTGTAACATCTTTTTTGTCATCGAATTGTATTGTTTTTCTTCTATGGATGCACCATCTAAAGTCCCATGAATGATTAATAAATTGATTTTGCTTTTGTCTTCTATTACTAAGTTTTCAATTTGACTATCTGTACAATAATAGTCGTCAAATCCATATCCATATAGGTTGACTTCGCCATCTTCTATTTTTTCAATTGTTGATGTGAATATTTTGACGTTTTCACTCCAATGAAATTTATTGTAATAGGAGTTTTTGGTATATGGATCATGATTTCCTGGTGCAATGTATATTTTGGTATTAGGAATTTCTTTGAATAGGTTATTTATGGTTTCAATTGTACTTCTTCTGACATATTTGTTTTCATATAAGTCTCCTGCTATGAATAGGTATTCTATGTTGTGTTCCTTTATATATTCTACTACTTTTTTGATGGCTTTTTGTTGTTGAATTCTTCTTAAATTTCCTAAAATTCCTTTGTCTGACAAGTTCACAAAAGGACTGTCTAGATGGGTATCTGCTATATGTACAAATTTCATTTCTTTCTCCTTTTTTCTTTTCTGCCATTTTATACTATTTTTTGCTTTTTGACAATGGTTTTGCTTTTCTATACAACAAAAAAGTCATTTATGAAAATGACTTTTTTATTTTTACTTTATAACTTTTTAATCAATAGGTCCAAATAGTTCATCAAATTTAGCTTCTAATTCTTTTTGCAAATCATAGATGTCTTCCTCTTCTTGTGGTAACATTGGTGCTTCTATTTCTTTTGCTATGTTTTCGTCTTCTTGAAAATCATCTAAGTCTAAACTTAATTTTGGTTTTTCTATTGCTTCTATTTTTTCTTCTTGTGCTAATTTATTTTCTCCTGTTTTTGTTCCTACTGCTGCTGTTACTGTTTTTTCCTCTTTGTTATTGACTAACTCAGGTATATCATCAAATAGGTCATCTAATGATTCTACTTTTAGATTCTCTGCTTCTTTTTTATTGTCTTTTTCTTCTACATATGGATTATATGGATTATATTTTCTCCATACCCCTCTGTCTTTTTCTCCTATGTCATTATGGCTAATTTCTAATGATGCCATTTTTCTTGCCATTGGATGCTTGAAATAATAAAATTTTGGAGCTTTTACTGGCTTGATTCCTTTTTCATAAATGATACATTGGTCATTATCCATTCTTCGAAGTTCGTCTGGTGTCATTAAAGGTCTCGCCATTATTTGGTCAGATACAGATTTTCCTGTTTTCCAGTTTTGCCTATCACGATTGATAGATATACTATCTCTTCCAATTGTTTTTTCTCCTAAAGCTTTGGAAAAGTATTCTACAGTTTTATAGGAGTTACTTCCTAAGAATACGTGTGTATCACAGTTTCCCATGATGGTTTCATATGATTTTTCGTATACAGCTTCTAATTGGTCTATGTTTTGTAAGATAACACTAAAAGATATTTTTCTACTTCTTGATGTTGATATTTTTTTATCAAAGTCTGGTATTTTTCCAATGTTTGCAAATTCGTCTAAGATAAAAAAGGTTCGTTCTTTTAGCTCTCCTCCATTTTGATCAGCATGATCATATAATTGTTGAATCATCTGAGCAAAGAATATGGTTAGTAAGAAATCGTAAGCTGTATGTGTATCAGATGATATAACATATACCGCTGTTTTTCGGTTTCCAATTTCTTCAAAGTTTATTGTGTCTGTTGAGGTTAGTTCTGCTATTTCTTTGGAATCAAATTTTCCGAAGTTTAGATTGTAATGAGCTTAAGATAGATCCATAAGTTTTTTCTGGTGCAATTTCAATAGATTTATAATACATTCTTGCTGGATGGTCATAAGGTAATTGACTAATTAATTCGGTAAGTAAGTTACTTCCCCCTTTGTTGTTCGCCGCTCTTACTAATTCTGCACAACTAGCTAGGTTTTGTTCTTCTTCTGGTCTAGTAGCAATAAGATAATAAATTAGAGCTTTTAATAACATTTCTGCCATATCATCCCAATAGGGATCTGATGAACTAGAGTCTGATTTTTGCCCTTTGATTACCGTATTGGCAATAACGTCAACATCTAGCTCTGATGATATGTGCATTAATGGATTGTATCCATCACTATATTGTGGTCTTACTAAGTTTAATACTTTTATTTCATATCCTTGTTCTTTTAGGTATCCGTGCGGTTCTATCGTAAAGTTCTCCTTTTGGATCGGTAAATATATAAGATCCTAAACATTGGAAAGCATTTGGAATGGAATAAGAAGCAGATTTACCAGAACCTGATCCGTCCAACGACTAATACATTTACGTTTCCTCGTTTATCGACTGGTAAATAGTTGTCTTCTGCTAAAATGATTCCTTTGCTTTTGTTTAGTATTTGGTATTGCTCTCCCCCCTGACTCCAATCACTTGATCCATGCTCTATGTCAGAGTATTCGTTTTTGGGTGCACTTCTTACAAATCCAATGAAGAAGAAAACACTGTAAAATATGGTTACAACTAGTAATGTTGAAAAATAGTTCTCAATTGCTCCTGTAGAAAATACATTTCCCAAGGTTCCAAATGGATTTCCAATGGATTGCCCAAAAGTATTAAAAAAGATTCCTAAGTCCATATTTCCCTCTAGTTTTGCCATATATGAACTATAGGCAAATGGCGAAACAAATACTATGGCTATAAATAGCCATAGTATAGCAAATATGATAAAGTTTTTTTTATTTCTTTTGATAGCTCCTTCAATTTTATAATTCATAAAATCACCTACTCTTTTGTATTAGTGTTCTAAGTCTTCTTGTTCTTTGTCTTTTCTTGAGGCACGCATTTTTGCGATTTTTTCGTAATCTTCTTTATTAATTGGTGGATATTGTTTTCCATTTTTTCCTATACGATAGATTTCTCCATCTTTCATAATAAATTGATGGCTTTCTACTTGTGGTAAGGTTTGTTTGTTAGCTTCTACATCTGGTTTCGCAATTCCTATTTTATATTTTTTAGGTGGTATAACAAGTCCTTTTTGTTGTTCATCTTTAATTTCACTCATGTATGGACATGGAGTATCTTCTTTTTGAAATTTACTCATTTTTCTACAATCCTCCTTAATTTTCTTTTTTGTCTCTGATTTCAAAGGCAAAATAAGATTTGTATGGTTTTAATTTGCATCTTCCTTTTACTTCATTTGTTTTTTCATCAAAATAAAGGGTTGGCTTGATTTCTTCTGTTGTTTCTGGATCAATAATACAGATTGGTCTTTTTAAGTTTGGTGTGTATTGAAAGTCTTTTACTTCATATTCTTCTTCTTGATATAAGTTATCAAACTTAAGTGGGACTGGTTTTTTGCAAATTGAGATTTCACTTCCTTGTAATAATGCCATGTTTACAACTACTTTGTCCTCGCCAAAAGATAGGATGACTAATTGATCTTCATCATCTGATGGATTGTCTACAAAAAAAGTTTTTCTCTTTAACTCTCCTCTTATTTCTTCCATAAAGTCTAATCTTTGTAGTGTGTATTTGGGCGACTCTTTTAAAAATTCTTTCTCTGTTTTGTTTATTTGATATATTACTGTATTTACTCCTTGTGGATCAGTGATACTAAAGTTCTTTCCTTCCCACGTCTCCATGTTTACCCCCCATTTCTATGTTTTAATCCATAGTTTTTCCTTTGTTACAACACTATAATTAATTATAGCTAATTTCAAGCATTTTGTCAATGTTTTTTTATGTAAATTATAAATTTTCTTGCTTTCTTGGATTAAAACTTGATATTTTTTTTAGTTTTTCAAATATTTCTTTTTCTTGTTTTGTTAGTTGTTTTGGTACCATTACTTTGATTTGTGCAATTAAATCTCCTCTGATACCATTTCCTTGTAGATAACCTTTGCCAGGAATTTTGATTCTTTCTCCTGTTTGGATTCCTTGTGGTATATAGATTTTGGTTTCTTCATCAATTGATGTAACATTAGTTCTTACTCCTAAAGCTGCTTCCCAAGGTGTTAATAATAAATCTGTATATAAATCATTTCCTTTTAGTTTGAATGCTCTGCTATCTTCTATGTTGATTTTTATGATAAGATCTCCACTTTTCCCCCCATCAGGACTTGGCTTTCCTTGCCCAATTAATCGGATTTTTTCACCATTTCCAATTCCTTTTGGTATGGTTAGTGTAATATTTTTTATTTTTCCTTCTGGATTTCTTATTGCTATGCTTTTATCCATCCCATAAAATGCTTCTTGCAAGCTGATTGAAATTTGTGTTTCTACATTTTCTCCTTTGCTCGCTATTTTTCTTGAAATGTTTTTTTCTCCTTTTTCTTCTTGCTCTGTGTTACCTAAAAACATATTTAGGATAGCTCCTTTTTTTCCTTTTCCTGTAAAGGCTTTTTGGTTTTTATTAAAACGTGCATTCCAAATTCTATCATATTTCCTTTTTAAGGATGGCACTGATAATGTTTTATAAGCTTCATTAATATCTTTTATTTTTTCTTCTGCTAACCTATCTCCTACATTTAAGTCTGGATGATATTTTTTTGCTGCTTGTCGATAGGCTAATTTTATTTCTTCAATTGAAACATGGTTTGTTTCTAAATCTAATATTTTATAATAATTTTTGTATACCATTTTTAACATCCTCCCAAAATCAGGTAAGCTTATTATATCACATATCAAAAAAAAATCCATAGTTTTTATGGATTTTTTATGGTTTACTACTTTATTTAAAATGAATGATTGGATTGCTTAAATAAACATTGGAATGTCCATAGTCTGGATCATGCCCCATCCAGAAATAGTAACTCCTGAAACTTCAGCTATATTAATGTTCCCTTCTCTATTATTTTAGTTAATAATTCTTTGTATGGAATACCACTTGCTTCTAATAATTTTGGATACATACTAATTTGGGTAAATCCAGGCATAGTATTGATTTCATTTATATAGATTTGATTCGTTTCTTTTTCGAGAAAAAAATCAACTCTTGCTAAACCTTTTCCATCGATTGCTTGAAAAGCTTTTATGGCTTGTTTTTTTATTTCATTTGCTAAGTTTTCTGGTATGTTAGCTGGTATTTGAGTCTTAGAAGCTTTGTTTTGATATTTAGCATGATAACTATAGAATTCCTCTGCTGATTTGATTTCTCCCACACAAGAGGCAATGATTTCTTCTCCTTCTAGTATCGCACATTCAATTTCTTTTCCTTCTATTGCTTCTTCGATTAGGATTTTATGATCAAATTTGGAAGCTTCTTTTATGTATTTTTCTAAGTCTTCTTTTGTTTTTGCTTTATTTACCCCTACACTTGAACCTGCATTTGCTGGTTTTACAAACATAGGAAATTTTAGGTTATTACTTACTTTTTTTACGATTTCTTTTAATTCTAATTTTTCTTCTTCTAAGTCTTTTTTTATATATTGATATTCATTATTTTTCTTTTTTATATATTCGTATTTAGCTTGTTTTAGTCCGTGCTTTTTCAAATATAATTTTGGTATAAGCTTTATCCATTCCGATGCTAGATGCTAATATTCCACATCCTACATAAGGTTTTTTTATTAGTGTAAATAATCCTTGTATACTTCCATCTTCTCCATATAATCCATGTAAGACTGGAAAGAGTATATTTAGGGTTTGTAAATATTGGATGATATTTTCTATTTTTTCTTGTTTTTCTTCTTGGTATTCATACCAAGTACCATCTTTTTCGATATAGATTGGATAAATTTCATATTTACTTTTGTCTAAATTTTCTAAAATAGATTTAGCAGAGGCTATTGATACTTCATTTTCTGTTGACATTCCACCGAAAATGACACCTACTTTTTCTTTTTTCATTCTTTCTTCTCCTTTACAGAACTTTTTTCAATTCTTCTGCTATTTCAAAGAATTTCATACTATTAGAGGCTTTGCATAAAATAATGTCATTTGGTTTTGCTATTTTCTTTAAAATATGTATTATTTCTTCTTTGGTTTTTCCTTCATAAATATTTTCTTTTGCCATGCCTTCTTTTTCGGCTTGTTTTGCTATGTATTTGGCATTTTCTCCCTTTATGACTAATTGAGAAATTTGGTTTTTATATACTTCTTTTCCTACTTCACAATGTATTTGCTCTGTATATTCTCCTAGTTCTAGCATATCGCCTAATACAGCAATTTTTCTGCCTTTTTTGTATTGTGCTAAATAATTAAGACTTGCTTTCATTGATTCTAAACTTGCATTATAAGCGTCATTGATAATTTCTATTCCATTTTCTAATATGCTAATATCCATTCTTTTCTTAGTAAGCTCAAATTCTTGGATTCCTTCTTGGATTTTTTCCTTTTCTATGTTTAAGACTTTTCCTACGCAAACTGCACATAAAGCATTTAGAATAAAGTGTTCTCCTCCCACTGGTACTTTTATTGGAATTGACTCTTTTTCTAATAAACAAGTAAATTTACTACTGTTTTCTTCTCTTTGTATGTTACTTGCTCTTACCTTGCTTGGCTCTTGTATGCCATAGGTTTTAATTATTTTATCTTTTTGGTTTTCTTCTTGCCATTTATGCAATAAGTCATTGTCATTGTTAAGAATAATGGTTGGGTTTTTAGCTCCTTCTAATATTTCTAATTTCGCTTTTAAGATGTTTTCTCTTGAACCTAAGTTTCCAATGTGTGACGTTCCAATATTGGTTATGACACAAATATCTGGTTTTGCTATGTCACTTAGTAATTTAATTTCTCCTAAATGATTCATTCCCATTTCTAATACCATTGCCTCTTCATCTTGCAATTTTAATATGGTAAAAGGAAGACCTATGTTGTTGTTATTATTTCCTTGTGTTTTTAAGGTTTTGTATTTTTTGCTTACAACACTTGCTACGATGTCTTTTGTACTAGTTTTTCCTACACTTCCTGTTATTGCAATTACTGGTATAGTATAACGGTTTCTTTTTTCTTTGGCTATTTCATATAAAGCTTGATTAGTATCTTTTACTTTTATGATATTTTTGTTTTTATATTTTTCTATTTTTCTTGGTGTTTCATCAAGTTCTGATATAATTACAGTACTTGCTCCTTTTTCTAAGGCTTGCTCCCAAAATAAGTTACCATCAAAGTTTTCTCCTTTTAAAGCTATATAGGTATCTCCTTCTTGAATAGTTCTTGTGTCTTTTGAGTAGTTTTTACATTCTTCTTCTTTATTTCCTTGGATTAACTCTCCTTTTGTACATTGTAAGATATCTTTTATTTTCAAGTTTTGTTTCATTTGTTTACTCCTTCCTTGCTATGTATTATATGTTTTTTTCCTAGATTGTGCAATAGATAAAAAAAATTTGAGGTAGAAAACTTTTTTTGTTTTCTACCTCATTAAAAAGTGTTTTATTTAAGTTTTAGTTGTCTTGTTTTAGATTGTATTGAAAATTTCTGGTAAAGTTTTTGGCTATGCTGCTTTCTCTTTCTTTTAATCCAAATGTTATAAATCTTACTACTTTATTGTCTACACTTCTTATATCTTCTTCTGTAATATTCTCTAAGTCCCAAATATTTCCGTCGAAAAGCAATTTATTTCTATAAAACTCTTTGGTTAATAGTTCTACATTGGTAGCTGTTTTGATACCCTCTATTGTATCACTTGCAATTCCATTTGCTTCTGCATTTTCATAGCAATTTTGGAAAGTTGCTACTGCTCCTTCTGTCACAGTTGCTATCAATTTGTTAATTGAATTGCCATTTTGTTCTAGTTTATTAATCATAGCTGAATTTTTAACTGTTAAATTTCCATCTCCTACTTTGGCAACAAATCCACCCCAAGTTTCTGCATTGCTAGCTGAACTACAACTTACATACATATTAGCTATTACATTTTCAATGGTAACCTCTCCCTTCGTTAAGGATACTACGCCACCATTTTGCATACCGCCTCCATATAATTCGCCTTGTACATAACAATTCTTAATGGTTCCTCCTGTTTTAACAGCAACCATAGATGCAGTTTGATTTCCACGTGTTCTTCCATTTAAATACACTTGTTTCATATCAATGTTTTCATAAGTACAATTTTCATCCTCTGCCACTATAGTTGCAACAGTCGTATTTCCTAACACAACCATATTCGTAAATTTCATGTTTGTGAATGTTGCATTAGATGCTTTTAGTGCAAAAGCTGCTACTCTAGACCTCAATGGGTTACTTGTACTCCAATCAATAAATCCATTTTTCCATTTTGCTCCAAAATTGTAATTTTCCATGTTCAAACCATCTACTTTTCCATTAAATTGTCCAAATAAGGTTGCATTTGTTAAGTTTGTTATTGTATGGTTATTTCCTCTGATTTCACCATAGAATACTGACACTACAGAACTTCCTATTGTGTATGTTTTTCCTGAGAAGTCTATGTCATTTTGAATATCAAATACGCCATCTGGATGGGCATTGATTAAGCTTATAAATTCATCTACTGAGTGTATTTGATAGGTGTCTATCTTATTGATTAGTGTTTTTTCATTTGGATCCCAATTCTTTAGTTTTGGAATACATTCTTGGCTTACATAGCTTAAATCCCAAACTTCGGTATCAAATCCTAAGGTATTACTATAAAATGCTCTATCGGTAATATTTTGTTTGGTTGCTACACTTATTTTTCCTGTAAAGTTAATACCTTCTCTTGTTAAAGTCGAAATTCCTGTGTTTTCTTCGTATTCGTAATTTCCTTCAAAACCTTCAAACTGGTCATTGGCAGTTCTTCCATCAAACTTGTATTGTTTCATTTGATTTCCTAATGCTATATTATTCTTAACAATACTATTCGTCTCTGCTTTTCCTATAAATCCTGAAACTCCTGCATTACCAAGTGCTTTTAATGTACTAAAACAATTGATAACACTAGATTGTCTTAAAACTCCAACTAATCCTCCTATGTCTTGATTTCCTTTAGCATCTCCTAGAGAATAACTATTTTCAATAATTGTATTGTTAATTGCTTCTCCTACCAATCCTCCACAAGCTGAGCCTGTTGCTGCTATTATTCCATTACTACTACTTGCTTTGATATGAGATGTTCCTACATAACCAACTAGTATTCCTACTCGACCAGCTCCTGTTATATTTCCTCCAATAATATGCACATTTTCTAAATCACTAGCGGTCATTGTACCAATTAAGCCACCTGTATTATTGTTTTTATTGGTTACTGTAATATCTTTTGCTACTAGATTTCGGATTTCTACTTTGTCTGCTATTTTAGCAAATGCTCCTACGTCTGTTTCATTTTTATTGATATTGCTTCCTTCTAATTTTAAATTAGTAAGTTTTGCATAACGAATGGTATGGAAGATTGGAACCGTATTCCCTTTTAAGCTATGATTTTTTCCATCGATTTCTCCTATGAATTCACCACTAATTATGGTTGTTGTACTTTCTAAGTTAGATAAGTCAATATCATTTTCTAATGTAAAGTTTTCATCTGGATATTGTGTCATTAACGTTTGGAATTCTTCTTCTGTACGTATTGTATGAACTGGTATTCCAATTTCGACGCTATCATTTGGGTCATTATTTTTTAAGGTTGGTGTCTTATAAGATGCAATTGTACTAAAGTCCCAAATGTTGTCATTCCAGCCCAAAGTATTAGTATAGAAGTCTTTACTTGTTATATTTTGTCTGTTTGCTACACTTATTTTTCCTGTAAAGTCAATATCTTCTCTTGCCCCAGTAGCAATACCTTTGTTTCCTTCGTATTCGTAATTTCCTTCATAATTTTCTAATTGTTCTTGAACTGTTTTACCATCAAATTTATAGTGCTGTCTAACTTGATTTCCTAATGCTATGTTGTTTTTAACAATAGAATTGGTAATCGATTGTCCTACAAATCCTGCCACGCTATCTGTTCCATCTACTTTTGTTGTACTCAAAGAATTGCTTACCGTAGATGCCTTGCTTAATAGTCCTACAAATCCTCCTACATTTTGATTTCCTTTCGCTGTTCCTCTTGCATAACAGTTTTCAACTATGGTTCCATTGGTGATTTCTCCCATAAAGCCACCAACATTATTGCCTGTGCCAGTAGCCGTTCCATTACTACTACTTTTCTTTATGTTAGAATATCCAACATATCCTGCAAGTGTTCCCACACGATTAATTCCTATTACATTTCCTCCTATGATATGCACATTTTCTAGGTCACCATATGTCATAATACCAATTAATCCACCAGTATCATCTCTTCTGTTTGTAACTGTAATATCTTTTCCTATTACATTTTTAAGTTCTATATTATCTGCTATTTTAGTAAGTGCTCCTACATCTGTTTCATTTTTATTGATGTTACTTCCTTCTATTTTCAAGTTTTCAATATAGGTATGTCGAGCCGTATGGAAAATTGGTACTTTGTTTCCTCTTAAGGTATGGTTATTTCCTTCAATTCTTCCCATAAATACACCATCAATAATGGTAGTTGTACTTTCTAAAGTAGATAAGTCAATGTCTTGCTCAATTACAAAAGTTGCTTCTCTATGTTCTTTTAATAGGCTTTCAAATTCTTCTGCATTGGTTATACTATATCTTTCGCCTGTTATTCCTACATCATTTGGGTCATCATTTTTTAGTTTTGGTAATCCACCACTTGCCACTCTGCTAAAGTCCCAAATGTTGTTATCCCAAGTTAAGGTATTGGTATAGAAGCTTTCTTTTTTAACTTCTGTTCCATCTATTTCTGTAATTTTTCCTGTAAAGTCAATACCTGCTCTTGTTGTTGTTGATTTTCCTACATTTGATTTATTTTCATAGTTTCCACTAAAGTTCGTAAATTTATCAGTAGCTGTTCTACCATCAAATTTATATCCTACTGTTTGATTTACTAGAGTAATATTATTTTTTATGATAGAGTTACTTGTTGTTTGCCCTACAAAGCTTGCTATACCAGCATTTCCAGTAGCTTTTGTATGACTAAAACTGTTGATAATATAAGAGGTATTAACATATCCAACTAATCCACCAATATCTTGGTTTCCTTGTACTTCTCCTATTGTATAACAATTTCTAATGATTGCTTTACTATAAATTTCTCCTATTAGTCCTCCTGCTGCATTTCCTGTTGAACGTGCTTTTCCATTTACAGTACTTTCTTCTACTTGGCTTTGACCAGCATATCCAGCAATTCCTCCAACTCTTGTTGTTCCTACTATATTACTTCCTGTTACATGTACATTTTTTACAAAACTATATGCCATACTACCAACTAATCCACCAACTTGTTTATTGGTAGCAGATATGGTAATGTTTTTACCTTGTACATTTTCCATTTGGCTATATTCTAGTGTTTTAGCAAATGCTCCTACATTCATTAAACTACTTGTTATATTACTATTTTCTACTTGTAGGTTAGAAATATAAGCAAATTTAATGTTATTAAAGATTGGAATTGTATTTCCTGTTAATTTGTGTCCCCCACCATCTAGTTTACCCATAAAGTATCCATCGACAATAGCATTTCCTTCTGTTATGCTAGAGAAATCAATATCATTGTCTAATACATAGTAAGCACGAGGATTTTCGGTTAATTTTTGTTTAAATTCTTCTGCTGTTTTGATATGAACTTTTTGGATATTTCCATCTAATACTTCTGCTCTAAAGTCATCGGTTACACGTTTTAAGTAATGGTAGTTCACTCTTCTAACATTCGTACTACTGCTAACATTTCTATCATTGTTTGAAGCATCTAGTTTTAATGCATCTACATATTTTTCTACTAATTCATCTGAATTTAAGTATGGAATGGTATTCCAACTATCTTCCATCAATTCATAACGCATTGTTTTAAATTTCTTCCATGTCATATCTGGGTCTTTGGTTACTTTTTTAATGGCATCTAAGTCATTATTACTCTTTCCACTAAAGTAGGTTATATATCCTCCGTCATATCCACCAATTCCTAGCATTTGCCATGATGTGTAAGTAAATCCATAAGAATGGGTTCTTCCTTTTTCATTATATGGTTGATACCAACGTCTTATATACATATGCTCTGAACCATATAAACCTTGTTCACCTGTTTGTGTAACTGGTTTAGTTACACCTGGTTTAATGGTAATTTGATTATCATAGATGTCTTCCACTGTTTTTAAGTCCATTTCTTCAAATTCTTCTTTGGTAATTGGTTTCCATCCTACATTAGCATAATTTCCTGGTGCATTTGGATAGTAAATTTGTACTGCCACTTTTGCTTGTTCTTCTGGTGTTAATTGTAAAAATGCTTTTGCTTCTGCATAGTCTAAAAAGTCTATGGCTTCAAACATTCTTTTATAATAACTTTCTATTTTTTCTGTAGAGTTAATTCTTTCGGTTGTTAAGTTTGTAGTAATTACTTGACTACTATCATAATTATAACTTAAGTTAAAGTTTACGGCTCCATCTCCAAATCCTTGGGTTGTATTTCCGTCTGTATAATCCTCTGTTCCTGATCCATCATTATTGTTACATCCACCAACTGGTCTAAATCCATTTCTCTTAAAGAATAAGAAGTTACATTGGTTATGACCTGTTTCATGTGACCATGTACGCCCATAACTGGTTAATGTATTATCAACAACATAGTAAATTCTTTGGGAACCAGAATAAGCTGCTACTGCTCTTATTGTAAACCATTCATTTAATAATTCATTAAAGTTTTTACAGAAAGGGTCAGTTGATTTTCCTTTTTTCTGTTCTCCTAACACAGGTAAAACCGTTGTATCAATTGATACGTCACATACTTTATTAAAGATAGATGGTTCGATAAAACCTGCTGCTGTGGTATAAAATACACCAATTTGGTTAGCAAAATTTTTCATTAAATTTTGTAGATTTTGAATTTGTGCTTGATTTCCTGGTTCTCTTATATAAAGTCTTTGAGAACCTACTAAAAATGTCGTTGGTGCTGATATCATATAGCCTGAATCTTCTGGTAAGGTTAACATTGGTAAAATAAATTTTTTCTGTTTCTTTAGTTGTGTCCAAGCACGATAATCAATACTGTCTTCATATCCTTTTGCTGATGTTTCTACTAACATACCATTAAAGTTCTCTGCAAACCAATCATTTGGGTCTTGATTATTGGCAAACATTTTAATGTTATGTTCCACAAAATCACTAACTGTTGTGAAGCCAACACAAGGTCCTAAACTTTCTTCATAGAATAAGTAAGAAACATGAGTACCTAATGAAGTACTTGCTAAACATAAGTTTACTAAATTGTTTGTATTTACACCTGTATTGTATAATTCTCCTTTAAAGAATACAATATCACTTACTTTCATGTTACTAACTTCAAATCCATAAAAACGTGAATAATAGTTATAAGCAAACATAAATTGTTTTAACTTATTCGTACTTTTCGTTAAATAATCATAAATATAATTGTTTAAAATAGAATTATCTATTGTTAAACTATATCCATTTACATTTCCTAAAAAGTTTAAAACAAATTGTTTTGCACTTTCTTCTGTTTTAATTGTTTCATTAAAGAAGTCTTTATAAATACGGTCTCCTAAGTTGATTGGCGCTACTAATGGTTTTAAGTCTCTGTCATAATCTAACGTTAGAATGTAGTCCACTAATTTTTTTACAATTTCTGCATCTTGTTTAATAACATATTTGTCAAAGTTATATTCAATTCCTAGTTCTTCTAATTTATAAGATACCACATGGTTATTCATGTTTTTAAACTTCACTTGGTATTGCTTTGTGGTGTCATCTGTAAATACTACATTGATATGGTCTATACTTTGATGGTTTTCTTCGGTAAGAGTTAGCACAAATTCATTTTTATCATTATATGGTAAAATGGTTTTGATTTGTTTTTGGTTTAATACGTCGTCTTCACTAATTCTTGCCCCGTCTACTACCAAATATTTTGCGTCAAAGAATGGCATTAGTTTGTATAGGTTTGAATAGGCTACTTCTTTTTTAGGGTCATAGTCTTGCATCTTCTTTAATCTTTCCACATCTGGAATGTAGTTTCCTGTCGTTGCCCCTTCTTGTTTGTTATTTGGGTCATAACCTTTTAAAGTTGGTATATTTTCATAGTTTTTATCGTCTAAATTCCAAATTTGGTCACTAAATCCTGCTTGCTCTTTGCAGAATTCTCCACTAAATTCATTTTTAGCAAATTCTTTAATTCGTCCACTTGAATTTTCGGCATTTGCTGTTAAATTCGATTCTGTCATTTCGTAATTGAAGGTATCTGGGTCTAATGTAATAGCACTTCCATGTGTTTTATAAGATTTGCTTCCTTCTGCTAAACTTATATTTTGTACTAGTTTAATTCTTCCTGCACCATTTGCATTTCCAGCAATTCCTCCTACGTTACCTGGTCCTGACGTTCCATTGATATTTACTTTTGCAATACAATGTTTAATGGTATTTTGTTGATACATAGAATCTTGAACACCACCAACAATTCCTCCTACTTCCCAAGAGCCTTGAATTTCTCCTGTTACATAACAGTCTTCTATGGTTGAACCATATCCTATTTCACCAACAATTCCTCCTACTCTTCTAGAACCCGCTCCTCTTTGTGCTACTATGGATAGATTAGTAACACTACATTTTTCAACTCTACTACCACTTAATCTTCCTGCTATTGGTCCAAATGTATAGAATTGGCTATAAGTAGAAATGGTTGAATTTTTGATGTGAACATTGCTAACAACTGTTTTACTGTAAATTTCATTGGCAATAAATCCTTTTTGCCATGAACCTACTTTGCTTGTTATATAAGCATTTTCTATCACAAGGTTTTTAATGGTTGCTCTTTCTATTTCGCTAAATATTGGTTTTTGTAAATTGTAGATGGTATGCCCATTTCCATTAATGGTTCCCTGGAACATAGCGTCTCCAAAATAGGTTAAGGTATCTACTTCATATTCAGAAGCATCATAATCTTTGGTTAGGTTAAAGGTTCCTGTTGGATATTGTCTCATTTGATAAAGTAAGTCTTCAAAAGATTCATTTTTTACATAAGAACCTGTATTTCCCATAACACCAAAAGGTACTTCTACTTTTGCTTGTCTTTCGTCTCCTTTGTAGATGATCGTATTTTCTACATCTAATTCTAAAATAACTTTTCTTTGCTCAATTCTACAAGATTTTATATTGGCATGCATATCTGGCATATTTTTCATTTTTACTTTTGCTACATAATTTTCTGGATTTTCAATTATTTCATTACTATCAATGTTCTTTACTTCCATTGGAAATCCATAATATATATGGTATAACCTAACATCTTGTATATCTTTTAGTTGGATTTTTCGTTCTGTAAAATCGATTTCTTCTTGTAACAATATTTGTTCTTGGTATTCATTTTCACCAGCGCCTAAAGCATTGGTATCTAGGTCATAATTAGCCTTTACTTTAATGTTATAGTATTCACTAT
Organism: uncultured Clostridium sp.; assembly: GCA_947244675.1. Next base: position 18,806 of record CAMXLV010000011.1, read on the forward strand.
CTATTTTATCAAATGTAATTTGATTATTGCCTACTACTAAATTTTGTGTTTTGATTTCATTTTTATGGTCATCCAAAATTACAATGGTTCCATTTGAGATAGTTGTTTCTATGTCATTTAGATTAAAGCTTGCCACCACCTTATTTTTGTCAGTATCGTCTTCTTTGTATCCAAAACTGGTAATGGTTGGTTTTTCTTTTAATACTTCGATTTTTATTTTTTGTTCTGGTTCTACGTCTAAAAATCTCTTATTGTTTAATATAATGGTTTCTAATTTGTATTCTTTTACACCACTTTCTTCTAGTCCTGCTAATTTAGTGGTATAAATATTAGTTCCTTCTGTTTGTGTTAATACATATTCTTTGCCATCTATGATTGCTTTTTCTGGTAAGAAACTGGTTGCATTGGTGCAATTAAAGCTTAGGGTAATTTCTTCGTTTTTCTCAAAATATTTTGTGTCTTTTTCTTTGTTTGCTGTTTTTAGGTCACTTACTTGTAGGTTATAGTCACCAACTAGCATAATTTTTGCTTCTCGAATGACTTGATTTTCTTCTATGTTTTCATCACCTTCTGGATAACGATTATAGTTTGCAATAAATCTTGCTGTATATTCTTTGTCAATTTCTACATTTTCGAAAAGTACTCTTCCATGTTCGCCATCTCTTTCGATGGTTGGTTCTTGGATTACTTGCTCTGGATTTCCATCCACTGCTGGTTTTACTAATTGTACTTTTCCTGTGATAAAGCTATCATCTGGGTCTACTAACGTAAAGGACACCGCTACTTGATTGTTAGCTAGGTTATCTTCTTGTTTAATTTCTTCGATTTTTGGTAGGTCTTTTAATACCTTTACTTCTACAGTATTTTCTACAATTGCTTCGGTTTGGTCAGCAAAAATGATTTTACTAGCTGTTAACGCTAATACTTTTGCTTCTTCTCCTACTTCTGTAATTATTTCATAGGTTCCATTGGCTACTTTGGTAGCAATACAATCTAGGTTATTAACACGAATTTTTGCAACTTCACTTTCACTGTTGGTTTCTATTTCATATGTGATTTTTACTGTTTTATTTTTTTCTGTGTTAATTGGTTCTACAACTGCTTTTTTTATGGTTGCAAAACGATTTGCAGTAACTACTTTTTCAAATAAAACACTATCTGTTATTATATGGTCTTCTGTTTCTTTATAAGTTGCAATTACTTTAATGATGTAACTATCTGTTGTTTGTGTACTAAAGATTTTTTCTATGTTTCCATTTTCTAGTTCTTCTGTTGTTATGTCTTGACTTGCTATGATATTTTCTCCACTATCATAAAGTATTACTTTTGCTGATTGAATTGATTTTGCTTCATCTTCTATGTGGAATGTTACTTTTATATTTTTTTCTTGTATATTTTCTTCTGCTTTTAAGTCAGATACAACTGGTTTTTGGGCATCAATTGTAATGGTTACTGTATTTTCTGTCTCTAATACAATTTCTTTTCCATTTTTTAGTTTTACTTTTTCTATGGTAATCGTATTTTCTCCTATTTGCTCTAATCCATCAATGGTTGCTAAATAACTGTTTTCTTGTTTAGTTACTTCGTATTCTTTGTTGTTTACGGTTATTGTACTTGGCTCAAAGTTTGAACTACCTGTGTTTTCATAAGCAATATTGGTACTGTCAAATTGAATGGTAATTGGTTCTTTTTTTGCAAATTTATTGCTTTGCTCTCCATTCTTTAATGTGTGTATATTGCTGATACTAAATTGGTAGTCAAGTGCCATAGTAAATGGTTTATTATATAAAATAGATTCGTCAACATGATCTTTTCCTGGTACTTTTTCTGGAGCTGCATTATAAGCAATGCAAATTTGTACAAGGTAATTTTTACCATCTTCAACTGGCACTTCTTGTTGGTTGTTTCCTACAGTAACGTCTTTTTCTATAACTAATGTTTGTTGCTCATCTTCGGTTTCATATATAGTCAAATGTGCTGATGTTATTGTTATATCTTCATCTATTATGTCAAAAGATATATTGGCTTTTCCTTCAAATGTTTCTTCTAATTTATAGGTAGATTCGTCTATTAATGGTTTCTTTTTTAATACAGCAACTTGTATTTCATAATTTACATCTATTGTTTTTCCATTAATTAATGTTACTTTTGTCATTTCATATTTTTGAATTCCTGCTGTATTTCCTACATTTATTTTTATTTTGTATCCATCACTATCTCTTTCTACTTGGTATTCCTGATTATTTATAGTAATACTTTTTATTGTTTCATTGTAACTAACTTCTGCTAAAAAGTTAATTTCAATTTCTTCATTTTTTTCTGGATAATATTTATTTGCTTCTAAATTTGTTATTGTTACATCATATTTTAGACTATTTTGTATCTTTTTAATTAATAGATTCAAGTCTGTTATGGTAATTTGATTGTCTCCATTTAAGTCTGCTCTTTGGATCTCTTCTTCTTGTAATTCTTTTCTATGGATTAAATACATTTTTAATAATGTGATGTCTGCATCATTTATTTCACCATCGTTGTTAATATCCCCTTTGCTTACGTTGTTAGCATAAATGACTCCTAAACATGTCATAAATATTAAGGTAAAACAGATTATTATTGTATATTTTATTTTTTTACTTTTTTCCATAATCTATTGTAATCCTCCTATTTTAATTCTAATAAATCTAACAATATTAGTTTATATTGTGCTATATCATTAATTGTTATTTCATTATCTGTATCAACATCTGCTGCTTTTAATTTAATTCCCGTAAGTAAAGTATGGTCGATTAAATGTAGTTTTGCACAAGCTAAATCATTTACTGTTATTTTTCCATCTTCATCAATATCACCTTTTACAATTAGGGTATATTGCAAGGTTGTACCTACTTTTAATTGTACTCCTGTTGTTATAATGCTTCCTTCTTCTAATGTTTCTCCTTGGCTGTTTAAGAATACTAATTCTGATTGTGTTTCTACATTTTGTTTGAAAGTATTTACAGTAGTTTCTGGCAGAATACCTTGTATATATGGTGCCTCAATTTTGTATTTATTAGATGTGATACTATCTTTTTTGTCTGGCTCTTCTGGCAAGGTTCCTTGTTCTTCTATGATGTCAAAGTCTATTCCTACTTCACTAATTGCTATGTCTTCCTTTCCTTCTGAGGTTACAATATCTTTTAGTTTTACTGTTGTTTTGTTAGCCTTTACTCCTTCTTTTACTTTTAAAGTTATTTGTAGTATCTCTTCTTGTTCTTTGGTTCCTGCTTTTTTGATTGCTACTAATTCTTTGGTTTGTTGGTTATATTGTAGTCCTTCCCAATTGTTTTGACATTTAATATTGGACTCTCCAATTGTTTCAAATATTCCCTCGTCATATTCTAAGGTTGCTTTATAACAATTGATTCCTTCTTTTATGCCTTCATAATTTTCTAAGCTAACTTTTAAGATAGCTTCTTCTGTACTTTTTAATTCTCTTTGGCTACTACTTATGCCTAAATCAATTTTGGTACTAGCTAGTACCACTCCTACTGCTAGAAATACTAGCATACTAAGTATTGTGATTGTGATAATGATTTTTTTCATTTTTTCTCTCCTTCTTCTTTTTTTATTTTTATTCTATTTTATTATAGTAGATTTGGTTTTATTTTTCAATTGATTTTTTTTTCTTTTTTTGTTTTATCTTTTTTGTCTTTACGGATGCTCTTTTCTCAGATTTTTTACAATTTTGTTACTATTTATTGAATTTTTTATTACATAATTTTGTTCGTCTGCCAAATTTGCTTTAGTAAATTTGTGTCAAAGGTATTTTGTTGTATCCGTAAAATCTTTGATTTTTCCTATATAAAATAAAGGAAAGAAAGCCAATTTATTAAACTTTTTTGGTCTAATAAATTGACTTTCTTCTTACCTTTGTTGATTTTACAGGGATTTTTTAGTTGTGTTTTATTGTTCTACACTTCTATTGGCAATTTCAATTGCTTTTGTTACAATGTTTCCACATTGTTTTGATGATACATTTGCCCAACTTCCGCCATCTTTTTTTACTTGGTCATAAACACCTAATTCTTTGGCAATTTCTTCCCTTAAATTTTCAGATATTAATTTACTATTTCTAGACATAACATCCTCCTAAATTGTATCTTTGAAAGATTTATTTTTGTCATAAAACTTAATTTTAAGTTTTATAATTATAGTATATACTATTTTTCTTATTTTATTTTGACAATTTTTTCGTTTTTTACACTTTTTTTGTCAAAATATGATATAATGAATTTGATTACTTAAAACTACAAGGAGATTGAAAGGAATGAGCAATAAGAATAATCTTTTAGAAAAAGATAAAAATAAGCAAGAAGATTTAGAAAAAGAAAGTATTGTAATAGAAGATAAAGAAACGAAAGAAAAAGAAACGTTAAAACTGGAAAATACAAAAGATGATTTGATTATTTCTACTAAAGAGAAAATAGAAGAAGACGGTTTTGTGGTGGTAGAAAAAAAGAATTCTGATGTTATGTCTATTTTTAGTTTGTTAGTTGTTCTTTTTATTAGTATTTCACTTTTTGTTTTTTGTATTTTTACGGTTTATAATGTATTTAATCCTAATATTATTTCTGGTGTATTTATTAAGGGAATTGATGTTTCTGGACTTAGTACTTCTGATGCAAGATACCAGTTAGATCAATATGTAAAAAGTCAACTTCCAGAAGAAATTTTGGTTAAATATGACGATTTTGAAGCAACGATTTCACTTTCACAAATGGATATTTCTTTTGATACAAAAGCTGCTTCTCATTTAGCTTTTCAAGTGGGAAGAACTGGTAATATTTTTGAGAATAATTTGTCTATTTTGTCAACTTTTTTTGGTAATATTAATATTGAACCAAATGTTACTTTTAATAAGGATTTGTTAACGAAAAATTTAGAAGATCTTTCTTCTCAATTACCAAATAGTGTGGAACAAAGTAGTTATTATATAGAGGAAAATCAGTTAATTATTACGCCTGGAAAAGAAGGATATGTCGTTGATGTGGAAAAAACAATGGAAGCTATTAAAAATTCAATTTCTTCCTTTTCTTGCAAAGATACTCCTGTAACATTAGTACTTGCTCTGCAAAAACCAGATGAGATTGATGTGGAAAAAATTCACAATGAAATTTATAAAGATCCTGTAGATGCTTATTATACAAAAGAACCTTTTGAGGTTCATCCTTCTGAGAATGGTATGGATTTTAATATTTCAATTGAAGATGTTAAAACTATGATTGCTTCTAATGAAATGGAAGAATATGTTGTTCCTTTAAAGATTATTTATCCAAATATTACAACTAATATGATTGGTACAGAAGCTTTTCCTGATTTGCTTTCTACTTTTTCTACTAAGTATGCTGCTAGCAATCGAAACAGAACTACAAATTTGATTTTGGCTTCTAATAAGATTAATGGAACTGTTTTAATGCCTGGTGAGACTTTTTCTTATAATAAAGTGGTTGGTGCAAGAACGATTGCTGCTCGGTTATAAGGAAGCACCTATTTATGTGCAAGGTAGAGTAGAAGATGGGCTTCGGTGGTGGTATTTGCCAGATTACTTCTACTTTGTACAATGCTGTTGTTTATGCTAATTTAGAGATTCTACAAAGAAGTAATCATCAGTTTATTCCTTCTTATGTAACGGCTAGTAGGGATGCAACTGTTGTGTATGGTGCTATTGATTTTCAATTTAAGAATAATCGAAACTATCCTATTAAGTTGATTTCTTCTGTTTCTGGTGGTATTGCTACCTTCCAAATTTTTGGTATGAGACAAGAAGATGATTTAGAAGTTCAGATTTCTTCTTATGAGACACGGTAGAACGGCTACTGCTATTTACTCAGAAGCTTATAAGATTTTGAAAAAGGATGGGCAAATTGTTGATAAGAAACTTCTTTCTAAAGATACTTATAAACGTCATTAGTTTTTAACCCAAAACGTCAGCTCTGCTTCGAGCTGACATTTTGGGTTTCGGGGTAACTTATTAATACAATCCTCTCAGTCGCCTCTTTTGAAGGCGATCAATTTCATGATCCTTCTTGCAGAAGGATTCATAAATTAGGTTTCCTAGCATTGCTGTCGCAACAGCTGTTGCAAACAATACTAGTTCGTGCTTACGAAATGTAAGCACAATCAATGCTGTTATGGCTACTTTGAGTACCCACAACAGTATCAGTTCTATTTGGGATTTTGTTAAATCCCAAATTTGTTCCTGTAAACTTTTTTCCTTTTGGGATTTTTTTAAATCCCGTATTCTTTTTTTTATCATATACCCCTTTGGCAGACCCTTTTGATTTTAAATACGTCTGCCCCTCCTTTCTGCTTTTGCTTTTTGGTCGATATGACTTATGGGTATTATATAACTTTTTATGTCAAAAAGCAAGGAATTTACAAAAGGTTTACATTTTTTCTTATTTTCCCTTTTCCACATAACTTCCTGATTCAATAGTTCCCATTGCTACACTTCCATTTCCACCTTCACCACCATGGTTTGATGTCTTTCCTCCTTCTGCTAGACAAGATGTATTATTTATTAATTGATAATAAAATATATTAATAGATCCTCCACCAGATGCTCCCCCTTCAACATTATGAGAACTTATACTATCAACCCCATTTGCTTCTATTTTTCCTTGATTATTATACTTACTTGCAAATAAAATAAGTAATCCTCCTGTTCCATCATTTCCTTTGTATTGTGGTGCATTTCCCTCATTGGATAAACTTCCAGATGTATGTATTGCACCATCTCCTCCTGGATTTCCTGTTCCTCCACCAGAACTTCTTCCTGCCCAAACTGTTTCATGTCTATATACTCTACCTATACCGTCCTGATCCACCATCATCAGTGGCTGGTCTTCCATAAGTAGGTCCTGCATGACTATTTTCATTAATTCCTCCTGACCCTGTTCCTCCTGAATAGGATGTTCCTTTTCCTCCTGGATATGCAGTAGCATATCCATAACCATCTCCATGATTAGCACCGCCAGAACCACCTCCTCCTGTTTTTCTATTAACACCATTTTCTCCCTTTCTTCCTAATGCAACTCTATTTTTAGTTTCACTACTATATCCTGATCCACCATTTCCTCCTATGGCTGGTACATATTCATAGCTATCATCTTCATTTTGCCATAAATAAATATCTTCTCCTTCTGCTTTTGCTCCTCTTGCTGTCATACTAATGGTTCCATAATTGTTTAATTCTCCTGTGCAATAAATGACAAGTCCTTTTGGACCTCCATATCCTTGTTCACTCTTTACAGATGTTACTGTAACGCCTTCTTGCACAGTTAAATTTCCTTCTACTTTTAAAACTACTGTGTTTTTAGCATATTCTTCCTCAGTTGCTACATCTTTTGCGTCACCAAATTCATAAG
>CAMXLV010000012.1 GCA_947244675.1 uncultured Clostridium sp.
GGCTAGTTATAAAAGATAGTAATGATAATGAATGGGTATGGGTAGAAGTGCCAAAAAGTATTTATAATGCAACAACAACTAGTACAGACTATTCAGCTATTGAAACAGCAATGCAAAATTATGCAAGTGATTATAGAAATAGCTCTTATTCCGATACATTCTATTCTACAGCTCAGCATGGATTTAGTGATGCTACAGAATATAACAATTGGAAAAATAGTATGCTAAAGAGTGTATTTACTAATGGAGGTTTTTACATTGGAAGATATGAAGCTGGTTCACGAGGTAGATACGCAAGTACTGATTCAATTGAAAATGATAAGCCTGTTATGAAAAATAATTATATAACACCTTATAATTTTGTAACATGTAGTCAAGCACAAATCTTATCAAAACAAGTTGCAACAGGAGGAAAAACAAGTAGTTTATTGTTTGGAATACAATGGGATTTAACATTAAAATTTATAGAGGAGAAAGGAGCAAAAACACAAGCTGAATTAAAAACGAATTCAGGCTCATGGGGAAATTATAGTAATGTAACATTTAAACTTACCAATGGATTATATATAACTACACCAAATAAACCAGGTACTTGGCATTCAGCAGAAGGATATACAAAATCATCTTCAATACCAGTTTTACTAACAATAGGAGCAAGTGATAGAAATAGTGCTCTAAATATTTATGATTTAGCAGGAAATGTATGGGAATGGACACTAGAATATACCTCATCTACTAATAGTCCTTGTAGTATACGTGGAGGCAATTATTCCAGATATGCATCTGACTATCCAGCAGCTAATCGAAGTAACATTGATACATCCTATTCCTATGGTTACGGTGGTTTTCGTATAGCTTTATGGTAGGACTGAACTCTATAAAAACAAAAATCTTAAAAAAAGATAAAAAGTTGTTTTATTTTAATAGTACAAATTAGATAATAAAATAACAAAGTTAAAAAACGTCAGTAATGTGGCGTTTTTTCTCATGTCAATAGAAAAAAACGCAGACAATGAATTTGAATTTAAGAAAAAAACTAAGTTGGAATACATTTGTAAAAGATAAAAATATTAATAAACCATTGAAAAATAGCATAAAATATGCTAATATAGAACAAGTAAAAAAAGTGGGAGGATTAAAAAATGTATCGAACTAAAACATGTGGAGAACTAACCATACAAAATATAGACGAACAAGTAGAACTAAGCCGGGTGGATACAAAAAATAAGAAACCTTGGAGGAATGATATTTATTGATCTAAGAGATGAATTTGGCATTACGCAAATTGTTATTAATGATGAAAAAATGCAAGAAGAGGCAAAAGAGCTAAACACAGAGAGTTGTATCCACATTAAACGGAAAAATTGTGGAAAGAGCAAGCAAAAATCCCAACTTACCAACAGGAGAAATTGAAGTAGTGGCTAGTAAAATTGAAGTATTAGGAAAATGCAAAAATATACTTCCTTTTGAAATCAATAAAGAGCAAGAAGTAAGAGAAGATTTAAGATTAGAATATCGATTTTTAGACTTAAGAAATGAAACCTTACACAACAACATATTACTTCGTTCTAAAATTCTAAAAACATTAAGAGACAAAATGGATGAATTAGAATTTACTGAAATTCAAACACCAATTTTAGCCAATTCATCACCAGAAGGAGCAAGAGATTACTTAGTACCAAGTAGAATCAATCCAGGAGAATTTTATGCTCTTCCTCAAGCACCACAACAATTTAAGCAACTATTAATGGTAGCAGGATTTAACAAATATTATCAAATAGCACCATGTTTTCGTGATGAAGATCCAAGAGCAGACAGAGCACCAGGAGAATTTTACCAATTAGACTTTGAAATGAGTTTTGCAACCCAAGAGGACATATTTAAAGTCATTGAAGAAGTAGTACCCTATACATTCAAAAAATTCACCAATTGGAAAGTGGATGAAGGCCCATTTATAAAAATTCCATACAAAGAAGCGATGGAGAAATATGGAATTGACAAACCAGACTTAAGAAATCCACTAATCATACAAGATGTAACAAAAATATTTGAAAAGTCTGAATTTAATGCATTTAAAGGAAAAACCATAAAAGCAATTATTGTTCCAAATGGAGCAAGCCAAGGCAGAAAATTTTTTGATAAAATGGGAGAATTTGCCATAACAGATGAAGTAGGAGCTAAAGGTCTTGCATGGGTTAAAATAGAAGAAAATGGAGAAGTTGCAGGAGGGATTGCAAAATTCATAACAGAGGAAATAAAAACACAATTAGAAAAAGAATACCAAGCAAAAGAAAACACCGCTATCTTCTTTATTGCTGACGAATTTGAAAAAGCACAAAAAATTGCAGGATTAATCAGAATTGAGTTAGGAAAGAGATTAGACTTAATTGAAAAAAATATTTACAAATTCTGTTTTATTGTAGACTTTCCAATGTATGAATTATCAGAAGAAGGAACCATAGATTTTAGTCATAATCCATTTTCTATGCCACAAGGAGGACTAGAAGCCTTACAAACCAAAAATCCATTAGATATTTTAGCTTATCAATATGACTTAGTATGTAATGGTTATGAAATGGCATCAGGAGCAGTTAGAAACCACAATCCAGAAACTATGGTAAAAGCTTTTGAAATAGCAGGCTATACACAAGAAGATGTAAAAAATAGATTTGGTGCTTTATATAATGCTTTCCAATATGGTACACCACCACATGCTGGAGCAGCACCAGGAGTAGATAGAATGGTAATGTTAATTGCTAATTCACAAAATATAAGGGAAATCATAGCATTTCCAAAAAATAAAAAAGCAAGAGATTTATTGATGCATGCACCATCTATTGTTACAAAACAACAATTAGATGATGTTCACATTGAACTAAAAAAGGATTAAAAAAAGAAGGATGATTTTGCTTAAAAGTACGAAATCATCCCTTTTAACTCAAAAGAAAGGAAAGATTAGAATGGAATATCGATTTAAACCAAGTGGCAGAGTATGCTCACAAGAAATGATAATTGAATTAGAAGGAGACATCATAAAAAAAGTAACAATTGTTGGAGGCTGTGCTGGAAATACTGTCGGAGTTGCAAACCTAATTCAAGGAATGAAAATAGAAGAAGCAATTAAAAGACTAAAAGGAATTCCTTGTGGAGTTCGTGGAACTTCTTGCCCAGACCAATTATCACTAGCTTTAGAAGAGGCTAAAAATAAATTGTTAGGTGAAAAATGAGATGAAGAAATATACAATTGAGATAACAGTATTTTTATGTGGAGCTCTTGGAATGACATTAGAATTAGTGGCAGCAAGAGTCCTATCACCTTATGTTGGAAGTTCCAATTTGATTTGGACAATCATTATTGGAGTTATATTAACAAGCATGAGTTTAGGCTATTGGATCGGTGGAAAATTAGCTGACAAAGAACCTAGTAAGAATAGATTATCAAATTTGCTTTTACTAGGAGCTATTTCTACGAGCCTAATTCCAATTTTAGAAACAACATTAGTTAGAAATTATTCACTTATTTCTAAAAATTTGATAACCATAGCATTTCTGTCAGCTAGTATCATATTTGGAATTCCTAGTTTTGTATTAGCGACAGTATCACCTTATGCTGTAAAATTAAAAGAAAAAACAGAAAACATTGGAAAACTATCACGGAAGAACATCAGCATTATCAACTGTTGGAAGCATTTTTGGAACCTTTATGGCAGGTTTTATTTTCATTCCAACTTTTGGAGTAAGAACAATTATTGTAGGAATTACGATCATTTTAATAATATTGGCTATGATCTTATTTGAAAACAAAACGAAAAAATATTTTGTGTTCACAACAATTTTAATAGTAGCTCTTCTTATGCTTAATTACTTAGGAAAATTAGTTTTCTTTCAAGAAAATTCAGACATAATAGAAGATGTAGATTCACAATATAGTAGAATATGGGTCAAAAAAATAGAAGGAAACGATGTATCATATAAAACTTTACAAGTAGATACTGGTTTAGAATCTTATATCAACGAAAAAACAGGAGAAATGGGTTCAAAATATTTATATTATTATGATTTATTTGAATATTTTAAAAGAGATGCAAAAAATGCTTTATTAATTGGTGGAGCAGCATATACATATCCAACACACTATTTAAACAAATATAAAGATAAAGAAATAGAAGTAGTAGAAATTGATGAGAAAATGACAGAACTTGCTAAAAATCAATTCAATTTGGAAGTAGAAAATCCAAAACTTAAGATACATCATCAAGATGGAAGAAGTTTTTTAAATACCAATCAAAAAAAATATGATGCTATTTTAATAGATGCTTTTAAAGGAATGAATGCACCATTTGAATTAACTACTTATGAAGCAATGCAAAAGGTTAAAAACAGCTTAAAAGATGGTGGATGTGTGATTACTAATATTATATCTGCCATCGAAGGAAAAGAATCAGATTTTATAAAATATGAATATGCTACTTATCAAGCAGTATTCGATGAAGTAGAAGTATTTCAAGTAAATCCTAATCATAGCAAAGAAGAAAAGCAAAATTTAATATTACTAGGAATAAAAGGGAATGATAATTATGCAGAGGAAAAGAAAGAGGAGTACAAAGAGCTACTAGAAACACAAATTACTGACTTTTCTTCAAATAAGAAAATAGTAACAGATAACTATGCACCAGTTGGGAATTAAGAGGATAGGAAGAAGAAAAATGGGAAAAAAAGTTTTATTAGGAATGAGTGGCGGAGTAGATAGTTCAGTATCTGCTATTTTACTACAAAAACAAGGATATGAAGTAATTGGATGTACAATGCAATTATGGAGAGAAAAAAATAGTGAAGAAGCAAGTATGGTTTCTGAGGCGAAAAAAGTTTGTGAGACATTAGGTATTTCGCATAAAATATGTGATTGCCAAGAAATATTTAAAAAAAAGGTAGTGGATAATTTTATAGAGGAATACAAGCAAGCTAAAACACCTAATCCATGTGTAGAATGTAATCACTATTTAAAATTTGGAGTTTTTTATCAAAAAGCAAAAGAACTTAATTGTGATTATATTGCAACAGGTCATTATGCTAGAATTGAGTATTCAGACAAATATAATCAATATGTATTAAAAAAGGCAAAGGAAGAAAAAAAAGATCAAAGTTATTTTTTATATACAATTCCCAAAGAAGCACTAGAACATATAATCTTTCCTCTACAAAATTATACTAACAAAGAAGAAATAAGAAAAATTGCGAAAGAAAATGAACTAGCAGTAGCTAAAAAAAAGGATAGCCAAGAAATTTGTTTTATTCCAAATGATAACTATCAAGAATTTTTAAAAACATATGGAAAAATAGAAAACATACCAGGAAATATTGTATTACAAGATGGAACAATATTAGGAAAACATCAAGGTCTTAGCAATTATACAATTGGACAAAGAAAAGGAATTGGTATTTCTTATCAAGAGCCTTTATATGTAATAGCATTAGAAAAGGAAACAAATGAAGTAATAGTAGGTGTGCAAGAACAATTATATAAAAAGGAACTTTGTGCTAAAGATGTTGAGTGGATGGTAGAAGCAAAATATGACCATACTATTGAATGTATGGCTAAGATTCGATATCGAGCCAAAGAAGCAAAAGCAAAAGTATATTTTTGCGAAGGAAAAAAAGAAGTAAAAGTTATCTTTGAAGAACCTCAAAGAGCAATCACAAAAGGGCAATCGATTGTTTTTTATGATCAAGAAGGGATTGTTTTAGGCGGAGGAAAAATTATATAAAAAAGAAAAGCAAGAATAAATAATAAAAATTCAAAAAAAACTTGTATAATCATTTGAATTATGATATAAATAGACTATAAAAATAAAGCTATAGTTAGAAAGGCGGAATTTTTGTGGAAGAAGAAATTGAAAAAGATGTTAAGACAATATTAATTGTAGATGATGAGCCATCTATTAGAGGCGTATTAACTTATAATTTACAAAGAGAAGGCTATGAATTAATAGAGGCAGCAGATGGAATATCAGCTGTTAATATAGCATTAGAGCAAAAGCCAGATCTTATTTTATTAGACATTATGCTTCCAAAATTGGATGGATTATCAGCATGTAAAAGAATAAAAAACTCTTTAAACATACCAATTATAATTTTAACAGCCAGAGATGAAGAAATTGATAAAATTTTAGGACTAGAATTAGGTGCTGATGACTACATTACAAAACCTTTTAGTGTAAGAGAATTAGTAGCAAGAGTAAAAGCAAACCTAAGAAAAGTAGAAGTCGTATCTGGAAACAACAAGGTAGTAGAGCAATCAGTAACAGAAGAAAAGAAAAAAGAAAGCAAAATAGTAGTAGGAGACTTAGAATTAGACTTAGACAAATTTGAAGTAAAAGTTAGGGGAGAAATTATGGACTTAACTTTGCGAGAATTTGAGGTACTAAAATTCTTAGCTTCTCAACCAGAGCAAGTAGTAACCAGAGAAACATTGCTTGAAAAAGTATGGGGATACGAGTATTATGGGGATATTAGAACAGTAGATGTAACAGTTAGAAGAATTCGAGAAAAAATAGAAAAAGATACATCAATACCAAAAATTCTAATTACCAAAAGAGGAGTAGGATATTATATTGCTTCTAATAGATAAAGAAAAAGAAAGCTATATTTCGTGTGAAATATAGCTTTCTTTGTCGAAATTTGCGGTGAAAAGTAGAATAAAATAATAAAAAACTATTGACAAAACAGTAAAAGAGAAATTATACTTTTAGAGAATTATATAATTTATAAAATACATTAAGGAGGAAATAAAAAAGTCGACGAAAAAAATTTATGAATAGAAAGTTTATCTCAAAAAGCAATAGAGTCCTAAGAAAAATCTTAAATTCAAAAGAAAATTTAGATATCATTCAAGATTTTATAGAAACCTTTTTAAAAATAAAAATCAAGGAAATCAAATTAAATCCCTATTTAGAAAAAAAATCAAATCATTTACCATCAGAAGAAAACTTTGGAATTGCTGATGTAAGAATTAAATTAGAAAACGGAGAAGAACAAAACATAGGCATTCAATTTATAGATGGTTATTATGCACAAAACAAAATGTTATTATATTATGCTCAGATTCATTCTAATCAATTAGAATATCAAGACAATAGAAAGATAGCAAAAACCATTACCATTAACCTATTAGATTTTAACTACTTAAAATCCAAAAACTATTTCAATAAAATTATCATTCCCTCTAAATCTGAGAATGAAATTGAGTTATATGTAATAGAATTAGCTAAATTTATTAGTAATCCAAATAAAATAACTAATAAGCAAGAAGCGTGGGTTAGCTATCTAAAAGGAGAACCTGAGGAAAAAATGGGAGAGATCATAAAGAGATTTGATAAAATAAAGAAACTAAATCAATTATTAGAAAAATATTGGAAAAATGAAACAATGGAATAGCTAGAAAGAAATATTTACAATAAAAGTCCCAAATCATTTTCATTTGGGACTTAAAAATTAATAAGTTTGTGTTAAAGTTTGTTTTAAAGTAACCTTTATAATGGTACCTTCTGGTACTTGTTCATCTTTCGCATAATCTTGTGAAACAACAACACCAGAACCTTCTAAATTAATGTTCAAATTGCTTGATTTTAAAGCATTTGTAGCTTGAGAGGCATTCATACCTTTTAAATCTGGAACACTAACAGAAGTAGAAATACTGCTTCCTTGTCCATAAAGAACAATAACAGAATTTTTTAAGAGTTGGTTACCAGGTTTTGGAGTTTGGTCTTCTACAAGAAGTGTATTCGCATCTCCTTCAACATAAGTTTTTGTACTAAAGCCAGCTTCTTTTAATATTTTATCAGCTTCTGCTACTGTTTTGTTTCTAATATCAGGAACAACTAATGAATTATCAGGAGCAGTATTAGTAGAAGCATCTTCATTAGAAGGAATTCCTAAATAAGGCAAAATTTCAGAAAGCATTTGTGATACAACAGGTCCTGCTACTTGTCCACCTTGATGACCATTAATTCGATTATGTGGGTCTGGATCATATAAAGTAAGAAGTAAAACAATTTGTGTATCTTCTATTGGTGAAATAGCAACATAAGAAGCTACATAACCTTCCTCAGCATTTTTTTCTGTTGGTTCAGAAGTTCCTGTTTTTCCCCCGATTGAGTAGCCAGAAACAGCAGCATGTCTACCAGAACCATCAGTTACAACTGATTCCATCATAGATTTAACTTGTTGAGATGTTTGTTTAGAAATAACTTGTCTTACTTGTGTGACAGGTACTTCTGTTACAGAATTTGTATCAGTATTAGTGATTTCTTTTACAATACGAGGTTTCATTAAAATGCCATCATTAGCAATACAAGAAATAGCTGTAACCATTTGAAGAGGTGTTACATTTAATCTTTGTCCAAAAGACATAGTTGCTAATTCAACAGATCCAACAGTATCTAATTTTTGGAAAATACTACTTTGTTCGCCATATAAGCCAGAAGAAGTAGAATTAAATAAACCAAAGGCATCATAATAGCGATAAGAAGTAGAAGCTCCAATTCTTTGTCCAAGTTGGATAAAAGCAGGATTGCAAGAATTACATAAAGATCTTCTTAAAGTTTGTAAACCATGTGGGTTAGAGGACCAACATTTAATTTTACGGTCAGCAACTTCTTCATATCCTTGACAATAAAAATCATTTGTTTTATCAGTAGAAGTAATATTTTCTTCTAAGGCAATAGAAGCGGTAATAACTTTAAAAGTAGAACCTGGTTCATAGGTTTCAGCTACTGATTTATTGGTCCACATTTTAAACAATGCTTTACTTTTTTCTTCGGTAGAAAGAGAGTCATAGGTTTGTTCCAAAGTGCTATTTGGTGTATAAGGAGAATTCAAATCATAATCTGGGTAAGAAGCCATAGCAAGAATATCTCCAGTTTTTGGATTCATGGCAATAACATTACCACCACGAGAGCATTCATTTTCTTCCACTGCTTGTTTTAAATATTTTTCTACAATAGATTGTACTGTTAAGTCAAGAGTAAGAGTTAAATCACTACCATTTTCTGCTGATATATAGGTTTCCTTAGCATTAGGGATTTCTTGTTGATCACTTCCTTTAGAACTTACAATTTTACCAGGAGTACCAGTTAAAACAGATTCCCATTTTGATTCAATACCACTAAGTCCTTGATTATCGTTACCACAGAAACCAATGACACTAGAAGCAACAGTGCTATAAGGATAATATCTTTTGGTATCTTCATCAATATTAATACCAACTGTAATTTTATTTTCATCCATCCATTGTTCTAATTGATCAATTTTTTCTTGTTCCACTTTTTTGATAATGGTTTCTACTTGGGTATTATTACTAACTTTTTTCAAAGTTTCTTCATAATCTAGTTCAAAAATTTCAGATAAACCTTTTGCAACAGTTTCTTTATAACTTTTTGTATCAGATTCATTTTTCTTAACAATTTTAGTAGGATTGATGGTTATGGTATCTACTTGAGCACTAATAGCAAGAGGCTTACCAGTAGCATCATAAATATTTCCACGTTTTGGACTAATAATTTGATTAATTGTTTGTTGTTGGTAAGCAAGTTCCTTTAAATAATTTCCTTGTACAAATTGGAGAAATCCAATTCTTCCAATAAGAAGGGCAAATATTAAAATAGTAACAATTAATAAAATTCGTAATTTAGGTGTGTGAATTAAATTTTTGGATTCAAAACTGGTTTTTAATTTAACCACTTTATGATTAGATGTTTTTTTTGTTTTAGGATTTTTTCTTCTTTTTTTGTTTTCCATATAGCTTCCTTCCTTTGTTTTAATGTTTTATTTATTGTATCTTAAAAAACATTAAAAATCAATATAACTTGAAAAAATAAAGAAAATATATTATAGTAAAAATAGGAGGCAAAGAATGAATTGTATTTTAGAAGAAACAAAATTTATCTTAAATAAATATCATATGAAAGCCAATAAATCATTAGGGCAAAATTTTTTGATTAATGAAGAAGTAATTAAAACAATAGTAGAAAGTAGTAATATACAAAAAGAAGATTTCGTAATAGAAATAGGACCAGGACTGCGGAACACTAACAAAATATTTATTAGAAGCAGCGAAAAAAGTGGTTGCAATTGAATTGGATAAAAAGATGGTAGATCTTTTAAAAGAAAGATTTGCCCTTTACAAAAATTTTGAAATTTTAAACCAAGATATACTAAAAGTGGATTTAAAACATATAATGGAAGAAGAAAAGAAAAAAGGTGACATACGACATATAAAAATTGTAGCTAACTTGCCTTATTATATTACTACTCCCATTATTATGAAATTATTAGAAGAGGAATTGCCAATAGAGAGTATAACAGTCATGATACAAAAGGAAGTAGCTGATAGATTGATTTGTAAGCCTGGGGATAAGGAAACAGGAAGTATTACATATAGTATAAATTATTATGCAGAAGCCAAAGGAATTCTAGAAGTTCCCAAAGAAAGTTTTATACCAGAACCAGAGGTTATGTCAAAAGTTATTAAATTAACAATTAGGAAAGAACCAGCTGTTAAAATAGAGAAAAAAGAAGAAATGTTTAAAATTATAAAATGTGCTTTTATGCAAAGAAGAAAAACATTAATCAATGCATTAGTAAATACTAAAATTTTAGAAAACAAGGAACAAGGAATTAAAATATTAGAAAATTTAGGATTAGATACTAATATAAGAGCAGAAAAATTAACATTAGAAGATTATGAAAATCTCACAAAACTTTTAAGATAAAACTATTCTCATTTATTAATTTTTATGTTATAATAAAAGAGAAGAATAAAATAGGAGAAAAAAATGAATCAAATTTTAGTTACTAAAAAATTATATATAACACCAGAAATAAAGAGAAAAAAGAAGATTTATAAATTTGAATTCTTTTTATCTGTTTTTTTAGTATGTGTTTTAATATCTGCTTATATTTATGCAGAATATGATCGAAATAAAAGTGAGCAAGTATCACAAGAAATTTTAGCAAGTCTAGACTTATCAGAAGAAGATCAAACAATAGCTAAGAATAATGTGCTAGTAGTAGTTTTAAGTGATGAAGAACAACAAGAAGAAGAGGAACCTGCCAAATTTGTTGAAGTAAATAAACGGAATAACTGCTGCAAAACCAAAACAAACAACTCGAAATGGTTATGAATACTATACAATTGGAACCATTAATATACCAAAAATAAGTGTTAATTATCCAATTATTGATGGCCCAACTGATACAACCGAAGAAACAGAGGAATTATTAAAAATTTCACCAACTAAATTTTGGGGACCAGAATTAAATGAAGTAGGGAATTTTTGTGTAGTAGGTCATAATTATCGAAATACAAAGTTTTTTAGTAAGGTTCCTACATTAGTAGCAGGAGATATAATAGAAATAACAGATTTAACAGGAAAAATGGTTCAATATAAAGTATACAATAAATACCAAGTAGAACCAACAGATGTTAGTTGTACAACACAATTAACAAATGGGAAAAAAGAACTAACACTCATTACATGTACAGATGATAGTAAACATAGAATCGTAGTAAAGGCAAAAGCTATTTAAAACGAAAATTAAATAAAAGAATAGAAAAATGTGAAATCATAGTAAATTGGTTTCACATTTTTTATTGTATACAAATTTTAAATATGGAGAGTTGCATATAAAAAATAAATTGATAGAATTGCTGTTAGAGAGATTAGTATCACGAAAAGAAAAAATTTTCATATAATATAAAAAGCAAAAAAGGAAGGAGACAAGAAAAGTGGCTAAAATACTGATATTTAATAATGATACAGATAGAATGGAGAGCTATTATAGAGGAGAAGCAGAGCCAATGCCTTATAACACAAATGCTACTTTAAAGGTGAGAGAATTTAGAGGATCTAGCAAAAGTAATATTTTGTGGACAACAAAAAGATGTATGCAAAGCTGGAATAGTCAAAGGTATGTATATGGAGGACCTATACCAGTTGGATTCGCATTTAAAAGACCATGGGAAGGAGGGCATGGAAATCAGAGTCAACATTATGCTGGAGTAGCTTTTGATGTTGGTCAAACATTATCATCTAATCAAAGACGAATACTTTGGAATTCTGCTAATAACTCAGGCGTGTGGTCTTATGTAGAACCAATTAATTTAACACCTACATGGGTTCATTTTGACAAACGTTTTGGAAAACCATCTTGTTCAACAGGAGGATTTCCAATGTTAAGGAGAGGAAGTTTAAGCAACTATGTTTTAATTGCACAAGATGATTTAAACACATTAGGATTCAGAACAGGGGGATTAGATTGAATTTTTGGATCAGCAACACAAAATGCAGTAATATCCTATCAAAAATCAAGAGGATTAGCAGCAGATGGAATTATTGGATGCAATACTTGGAGATCATTGCAAGAAAATGTAGTAGGAACAGGTGCAACTAGCACAACAATAAATTAATGCCTAAAGTAATAAACTTTAGGTATTTTCTTTCTTTTCCTCTTTAGTTTGTATTTTGATTAATTCATTTGTGAGAATAGAAATAATATTTCTATTATGATCATTTAACTTTAAATAATTTTTTAAAAAAGTATCATTTGTAAAATCTTCCAAAATAGGAGTAGTATTATTAATTAAATCTTGAAAAAGAAAGTCAGAATTAATATGAAGAGTTCTACAAACATTAATAATAGTAGAAGCACTTCCAAAAGCAATACCTCTTTCTAACTGACTAATATATCTAGGCGATAAAGAAAGTTTCTCAGCTAACTGTTCTTGCGTATACTCAGCTTTTGCTCTTGCTAATTTAATCCTTTTTCCTATATTTTTTCTTAAAATTTGTTCTTGCTCATTCATAAGGTTCCTCCTTATTTAATTTATAAAAAAAGTATAGCAATTCATAGTAGAAAAAAGAACGAACTGTTAATAAGAAAAAACAAAGCAAATAATACGAATACTTTTATAGAGAAAAAATAAAAAAACGACAAATAGTAAAAAAATAAAAAAAATTTCAAAAAAGACTTGCAAAATAATAAAAGTTATATTAAAATCTAAATGAAGTGGAGAAAAGTGGAGCGAAGTGGTAGAAAAGTGGAAGAGGTGAAAAATAATTGCTAATAGGTGAATATGAGCATTCCATAGATGCAAAAGGCAGACTAATTATGCCAGCAAAACTAAGAGTAGACATGGGAGAAAAATTCATTGTAACCAAAGGATTAGATGGATGTTTATTTGCCTTTTCACAAAAAGAGTGGTTAAATTTTGAAACCAAACTAAAAACATTACCACTTTCTGATAAAAACGCTAGAAATTTTGTTAGATTTTTCTTATCAGGAGCAACTGAATGTGAAATAGACAAACAAGGAAGATTTCTACTTCCTAATAATTTAAGAGTAGCAGCAACATTGGAAAAAGAAGCAGTAATTATTGGAGTAGGGACAAGACTTGAAATTTGGGATAAAGAAACTTGGCAAAATTGTGATGAAGCTATCTCAGTAGATGAAATTGCTGAGAATATGACAATGCTTGGTATATAACTTGAAAAAGATTTTAATATCACGAAAGATTAAAATGCAAAAGAAACAACAAGAAATAGACATAAGAAAATCTTACAAAAGATAAAAATTAAAAAATACAAAAGATAATTCTTACATCAGAAAAAGAAGAAGATACAAAAGATAAATTCAACATAAGATAATTAGAAAACCAAAAGATAAAACAAAAAAGAAAAAACAGCTGGTAATCTTAAATTACCAGCTATTTTTAAAATAAAGCATAATTTCAAGAATAACAAAAAGAGGTGCTAAATTGGAGTTTAAACATCAACCAGTCATGCTAAAAGAATGTATAGAAGGTTTATGTATCAAACCAGATAGAATTTATGTAGATGGAACATTAGGAGGAGCAGGACATAGCAAAGAAATTCTAAAGAGGTTACACCAAACAGGAAGACTAATTGGAATTGACAGAGATGAAGAGGCACTAAAAGCAGCAAAAGAAAAGTTAAAAGAGTTTTCTAATGTAACCTATATTCATGACAACCATGACAACATAAAAAAAATATTAGAGCAATTGCAACTAAACAAAGTAGGAGGAATTCTACTTGATTTAGGCGTTTCTTCTTATCAGTTAGATGAAAAAAATAGAGGGTTTAGTTATTTAGGAGAAAACATACTCGATATGAGAATGGATAAAAGCCAAGAACTAACAGCAAGTTATGTAGTTAATTGTTATGAAGAACAAGATTTAGCTAACCTTATTTATGAGTATGGAGAAGAAAAATTTTCAAGGCAAATTGCTAAAAAAATTTGTCAAAGAAGAGCAGAACATCCGATTATTACAACAAAAGAATTAGTAGAAATTATCGAGTTATCCATTCCAAAAGCAAAACAAAAGGATGGTCATCCTGCTAAACGAACTTTTCAAGCTATTAGAATTGAAGTTAACAATGAAATTAAGCCATTATATCAAACCATAAAAGATAGTATCCAATGTCTAGAAAAAGGAGGAAGGTTATGTGTAATAACTTTTCATTCTTTAGAAGATAGACAAGTAAAGAAAGCTTTTGTAGAAGCAAAAGGAAAATGTATTTGTCCAAATGATTTACCATATTGTGTATGTGGAGCAAAATCTTTTGGAAAAATAATAACAACAAAGCCAATCGTAGCTACTAAAGAGGAATTAGAACAAAATACAAGAAGTAAAAGTGCTAAACTTAGAATTTTTGAAAAAACATAAAAAGAGAGGAGGTTTAAGAAACTTATGGTAAGTAATAGATATGAGTATGAAACAAGCCCACGAAAATTAGATCCAAATGTACAAAGAAAAAAGACAGCAAGTAAACCAAAACAAAACAAAAAGAAAAAAATAAGGGTAGTAGAAGATTTACCAAGACAGGGTGTAAAAATATCCAAAGAGCAAGAAAAAAGACAAGTGAAATTAACATTAGCGGTTGTTTTAATATTTGTATTATTGCTAGTGATAAGTTATCGAAATTCTCAAATAAATGAGAAATTTAACCAAGTGCAAACCCTTAAAAGGGATTTATCTTCTCTAGAGAAAGAAAATGAACAATTAAAAGTTAGCATCGAAAATAGTTTAAACCTAAATACCATTGAAAAATTGGCAAAAGAAAAATTAGGAATGCAAAAATTAACAAACAAACAAACCATTTATGTAACATTGCCAAAAAAAGATTATATAGAAGCAGCTCCTGAGGAAGTGGTAATAGAGGATGAAGAAAAAAATTGGTTTGAAAAATTAATAGAAAAAATTTTAAAATAAAAAACTTTCTAAATAAAAAATTGGAAAGTTTTTTCTATTTTAGTAAAATTTTTTAAACTCTTTAGCATATAATAGACTAAATAAAACTACGGAAATAAGGAAAAGAAGAGATTAATTGGTAAAATATTGCAAAACAAATGCATAAATGAAAACAAATTGTAAAATAAAGAACAAAAGCTTAAGCAATAGGCTAATAGAAAAGTGTAAAAAGACAGAAATTTGTAAAAACGGAATTGAAAAAGTGGGAAAGAATTGATATAATTTGAATAACTATATAAAAATAAGGAGAGGAAGAAAATGAAAAAAATAATTAGCATGATAATAGCAATTATTATTTTAATTTTAACAAGTAGTATTTCAAATGCCAATACAACAAGAGAGAAAGAACCAGAGGAAAAATTAGGCATAAATCAAACAGTGGAGCAAATATCTCCAATACAATTGCCAAAGACAGGGAGAAATTATATGGCTTTATTTTTACTATTAGGAGTAGAAATAGCAGTAGCAAGTGGTGCTATTTATTTTAGTAAAAAGTGGAAAATACAAGGTAAAAATAAAAAAATAATAATAACAGGATTAGCAATAGTCTTATCTATGCAATTCATAGGAACTGTTTATGGTGCAGTAACTACATTTGCGGGAAAGGGAGAATTAAATGGAGATGGTGCTATTAATTATGCAGATGTTAATCTATTAGAGTCGCATTTAATCCATTTAAAGCCAATAGAAGATAAGAAAATACTAGAAAATGCTGATATGAATAGTGATGGACAAATTACAGTAACAGATTTGAATATTTTAATTAGAAAGATAGAAAATAAATTAAATTATGAAGTTACAATAAGAGAATTGAATGTAAGTAATTATTATCCAAATAAAAATGAAGAAATTGTTTTAAGTTTTGATGCAGATGTAAATTATGAAGCTACCATCAAATCTATGGTTGTTAATGGAAAAGAATATGAAATAGCAAGAAATGAATCCAATAACAATTTATATGAAATAAAAATACAAGTTGGAAATGTAAGTGGTATCCAAGAATATAAAATAGAAAAAGCAATTCTAACAAATGGAAAAGAAGTAGAAACAAATGAAACAGTTAAAGTAGATGTACTAAAACAATTACTAGAAGTTACTAATTGGACACAATCAGAAGATATAGAAAAATCAGAATTAAATTTATCTTTTTCTATTGTAGATCCAGATAATGCTTTTCAATCAGGAACATATCAAATAACAGAAAAACAAGAAGATACAGAAAAAGAAGAAAATGAAGGAGATGTAATCCAATCAGGAGAAGTAACAGCTGGTGATAATCAAATTAATGTAAAAGTAGAAGAAGAAAAAGATTATCAAATTATGCTATGTATAGAATACAATTTAGATACACAAACATTAGAGGAAGAGTCAAATAATCATGGAACATTAACTTACAAAGAAGACTTAAAATTAGTTATAAATTATGATTTTCAATTATCTAATCTTGAAACTTACCGTTATTCTGAGCAAGAGCAAGAAAAAACAGAAGAATTTAAGGTTGGTGAAACAATTGGTGTAACATTTAACAGTACAAACGCAACGCCATTTATTTTAAAACAAGCAATTATCAATGGAAAAACTTATGAACTTACCAAAAAAGATGATAGTTATACAGCTTTTATTGATGGATTTTCAACTACGGGAAATCAAAAAGTAAAAATAGAAAAAGCAATATTAAGTAATGGAAAAATATTTGATGTAAACCAAGAAATAGAAACTAAAATTATAAAAAATGCACCAACAGTTAATCGATTTAGAGCAACTGAAAATACAGAAAATAAAATAGTAAATGCCCATTTGTATGTAAAAGATGCAGACAAAACAATTACAAATCTTATCATAAAGTTATATGATGAACAAGATCAAGAAATAGAAAGTAAAAACTTAACAGATGAATTAGTAGAAGAAAACATAACAGATGAAGCAAGTGAAGAAGAAATTAAAAACACTTATTACATCAATAGCCAATTAGATACAAGTAAAGTAACAATGGCAGATCGTTACAAAATAAAAATAATTGCTGATTATCAATTATTGGAAAATGACAATCAATCAATACATACACAAGAGCTATTATTAGAAGAAGAAATAGAAGCAACACCAGTAGTTCAAATTGAAAAAGTGGAAGTTTCTAAAAAATATCCAGAAAAAAATGAAAATATAACATTAACTTATAAAATGGAAACTAACAAAAAACATATAGAAGTAACTCATATTATGGTAAATAATTTAAAATGTATTGCAACAAAACATATTGATAATGATGAAAATGTAACATATACAGTTACATTAGGGGTGGGAGAAACAGCTGGTATATTAAATTTAGATACAACAGAATTCATTTTTGAAGAAAATGTAATAGCACATGTGAGAAATCGTACACAAGTAGATATTTTAAAAGACAAACCTACTAGCCAAGCATTTTTACAAGTAGATGATATTAACAATCGTAGTGTTAAACTAACAGCTAACATTGTAGACCCAGATAAGGCATTTATTAAAGGAAAAGCTGATTTGATTAGAAATAGTGATAGTAAAGTAATTGCAACTAAAGAATTTGATGCAGAACATATCACTTTTGACATCGAAAATATAGAGTTAGAAACTGAATATACCCTTGTTGCTAAAATGACTTATGATAGAGATACCAATGAATTACCAGAAGAAATTAATCAAAATTATGTAGAAGATGAAGAATTTAGAAGAAGACCAATTCAATTAATTGCAGACTATCAACTAACAATAGAAAATATTAAAACTTATCGAGGAGAAACAGAAAGTAAATACTTAGAAAGAGGAGAAGAGGTAACCATAGCTTTTGATAGTACAAATAAAACAGCCTTTTATCCTGTGCAAGCAGTGATTAATGGAAAAACATATCCATTAGAAAAACAAGAAACAACTTATAAAACTAAAGTGCCAGTGGTTTCTAGTTTTGGACCAAAAACAATTACCATAGAAAAAGTAATTTTAAATAATACAAAAGAAATCGAAATCACTGAAAATAACCAAACAAGAGTAGGAATTATAAAACTAAGACCAACCCTTACAGGATTTGGTTATGTAGAAGATGAACAAAATCAAGCTATTAAAGTAAATTTTGTGGTAAATGATGTGGAAGATACCATAACAGGAGGAACCATTAAAATTACAAATGAAAATGGAGAAATTGTAAAACAAGAACCATTTTCTCGTGATATGACAGAAATTAGCTTCCCAAAAGGAATTTGTGAAGAATACGAAATAGAAATATTAGTAGATTATGACTTAGATACCAACCAAATTACAACAGGAGATAACGAATATGTAGCACAAAAATTATTAGCAGAAGGAATCAACGTAAGTGGGGAACGTCTATTTGAAGTAAAAGACATCTTAGAAATTAGTTTATACCAAGAAGGAAAAGCATCTGAAGTAACAAGTATAACCGAAGCACAATTAAAAGACCACTTAGACGACTATATCGTAAAGGTAAGAACCAAAGGAATGCCAATATTCTATACACAAATTGAAGATTATGAAATTACAGAAGAAGGAGACTTAAACTTTATCTTAGCTTATGATAATGTAATTCAATATCAAGATGGAGTAAAACAAAACAAATTAAAAGTAACCTATAGCAAAATGGAAGATGGGGTAGCTCATAATAAGAGTATTGAATCTTTGATTTCCGAAATAGAAAAAGACCCAACAGGAACCTTTACTTTAACACAAAACTATGATGCTTCTTATTTGAATGTATCAAGAAATAGCATTATACCAAATACTTTTAGAGGAACTTTAAATGGAAATGGCTATAAAATTTACAATATTAACAAACCATTATTTGAAACCCTAGAAGGAGCAACGATTAAAAATCTTACCTTAGAAAATGTGAATTTATTAGGGGCAAATAGCAAAGGATCTATTTCAAATGTGGCACAAAACACAACCATTAGCAATGTTCATATCAAGGGATTAGATATGACAACAGGAACCAATGAATCTGGTGGAATGGTTGGTGATATGCAATCTGGTTGTACCGTAGAAGAAAGTAGCGTAACAAAACTTCATATCAAATTAGACCATATTAGGGTAGCAGCAATTGCAGGAAAATTTGATGGAAGTACCATTAAAGACTGTTATGTAGAAGGTATCATAGAATCCATTACCTCAACTAGAGATGGTGTAGGAGGAATTGCTGGAGATGGCTGGGGAACAGCAGATGCTACTATTGCGAATTGTATTGCTAAAATAGAATTTGTAAACAATACAAGAGCGAAAAACAATGGAGGAATTTTAGGACTTGTTAGAAATAACAAGGTAACACTAACCAATAATATCAGTTTATGTACAGGAACAGGAGTAAACAAAATATGTGGTACAGCTATGAATTCTGCTTCAACCAACAACTATGAATTAGAAGAATCTGAACTAATTTCTAATGCATCTGGAAATAAAGTTAAGAAAATAGCAAAAGCCAATATGAATCAAGAATTTTTTGTAGAAGAAGCAAAATTTGACGAAGAGAAATGGGATTGCACGCATGCTTCTTACGAGAGCTTACCAGCATTGAAAAAAGACATCCATAAGGAAGATGATATTGTAGTAGAACAACCAACAACGAATAAGTTATACATTCCAGAATATAGCAGAATTAAAAAGATAGCAGGATTTGATACTAATAAATTAACAACTTATCATAACTTGCATAAATTAATGCCATATTATGATGCAAAATACTTAGTAATGGACGCATCAACCATTCCTACGACTGATGTATTAAATACAAAAGTAATTAAACATATTTTACCTTATGCCAATGGAAAATTGATAACCTATATTACTTCAAAAGATTATCAAAAAATCACAACGATTAAAGTAGTCTTTGAAGATTATAGTGTAAAAGAATATAATGTGAACTTTGAAAAATTCCAACAAAATATAGCAATTTATAAAATACCAGAACTAAACTTAAATTATGCTTATGACAATTATGCCATCAAAGAAGATGGAAGTATGATAACAACTGTAGAAGAATACATGAAAGGTCTTGATTATACAACCGATTTAGACCCACTAACAGCGGCAGGAGATAGTAGATTATACAAAGACCATTACAATGAAGTGATAAAAGCTAATGCAAAACAAATTGCAATGCAATTATTACAAAATGACGAAAATAGTGTACTTACTATGGAAAATAAGGTATTAAATAGTAAAATACAACAAGAATTAATTGATAGTGGAAAATTAAAAGAAATTGTATATGGATATACTTATTATGACAGATGGTATGGTTTTGAAATAAGAGGAACGAAAGTAGCAGACCTAATGCTATTTGAAGGTAAAATGTATTCTGACTCAATGACATATTATAATGTGCTAAAAGAAACACTAGTAGGAAACTTAGTACCAGGAAATACAGATGCATTCTACAATACTTGTCTAAAGAAATATACAGGAAGTTCAAGTATTGGTTATTTCTTAGACTATATAATAGCTAAGATTGGTGGATACGAAAATGTAGATGATTGGTTTACAGAGTACTTTGGTAGTAGAAATATACTTGCTGAAGTTGCAGTAGACGATAAACCAGAAATATTATATCGTGGATGGTATCAACTTAAGAAAAATGCAAGAATGATACTTCCCGTTATTACACTGCCAAATGATTGTGCTTATATGATTTCTGGACCTGCTCATTTACAATTTGGACCTTCACAGTTATATCATAAAAATCCAGAAACGGCTGAGGGAAGAGCAGCAGTTGTAAACAAACTAAACAGCCATGTAAAACTTGTAAAAAGTCATTTTTCTACATTAGCAGACTCATTTGATTATGGCAAATGGAATCGATATTGTATTATGGTTTATGATTGTACAAAAATAATTACAGGTTATAAAACTAGTTACTTTCCAGGCACAAATGTTCCAATAGGAACAACAGCAGTTTATACACAAGGAAAAGTTGGGCTACAATATCCATTCTTTAAGAACTTTAGTGAAGTTTTTGGACTATGGCAACCAGCAGGTAGTTCAGCAGGTGTTGGTAATACAGCTGGATTCTTATGGTTCCAAGCAAGACCAGGACTTACTAATTTTGATACTTGGACACACGAATTTGAACACGCTTTATATGATAAAATAATGTTATATCAACGTGGTGCTAGAGTGCAACTTGAAACACTTACAGAAGGTAATGTTCAACAATATGCTAATTGGAGTGAAAACAATCTTATTCAAGATGTTGGACCATATTACTTTAATACATCTTTCTATTTGAATAAAGAAGGTAATGCCACTCAGAATTTAACACCTGAGAGAATTAATACAAAAGAAAAATTAGAAAATTATTATAAAGGACAACAAAATGCCCTAGATTTACTAGACTATATTGAAGGAAAAGCATTTATTAAATTAACACCAGAACAACAAGCAAAAATTGCAACAAGAATGAATATATCTGCTGGTTGGTCTTCTTGGGGAGGCATTACAGCACAACAGGCAACAGCTATGAAATTAACATCATTAGAAGCTTTATATGATAATAGAATTGTGCTAAGACCAAATAATGCTTGGGGAGCAAGTGTAAGAGGATTGAGTGTGATCAATGGTCTTGGAAGTAATGATTATGGGTTTGAATCTGTATGGGTAAACCGTTGGTTTATTGGACATTTAGATGGTGGTTATGCCGATGCATTCTCTACCAAACGTAATTTCTTTGAGATGCTAGGTTATGCTGGAGTAGAGGGATATGTTACTTATGGTAGCAAAGCATCTGCTAATGACTTAGATGCCATTAAGAAAATTACAAAAATGGTAACTGGTACAGAAATGGATTGGAAACAATACAAGATGAGTCGATATGAAACAGTAGAACAAAATATTAATAACAATAAGTACATTGATGTTAACTATATGATTGAACGATTTACAGAAGCCTTGATAAATGATGCTAACAACGGAGATAGAAATATTTCGCAAAGAACCAATCTTAGAAAGATTTATTATCATTACTTAAAGAGTGCTACGAATGATTTTGTGGCTGACCCACTAGGAACCAATGTTAAAGTAACACATATTAGGACAGCAGAAGAATTAGTAGAAAAAATGAATCAAGAACCTTATGGCTACTATGTATTAGATAATGACATTGATTTCTCAGGAATGACAACCAATGTAACACAAACATTTATGGGAAGATTAAATGGTAATGGACATAAAATAATTGGTAATAAAATACCAATCTTCAACAAAATTAGATATGGTTATGTTGGAAACTTGAAGCTAGAAGATACGGATATTCCAAGAAATATTACAAATGCAGGAGCTTTAGCGTATAAAATAGAATCTAGTACAGCAGAAAAAATCGATGTAACAGGTCTAAAAATGTTCTTTGGTAGCAAAAATGATTTAAGCTTAATTGGTGGAGCAGTTAGTAATGTAATTACCAGAGATTGTACAGTAGAACGTTTAGTGACAAAGATTGCCAACAAAGAAGAATTTGCCCAAAAAATAAATGCAGAAACAGGTGGACTATTTGAATTAACAGGAAATATAGACTTTACTGGATATACTGGAGGAAACGCTGTTATACCAGAAACTTTTACTGGAAAAATAGAAGGAAATGGTTATACGATTTCTAACTTGAATAATGCTAGTTTATTTGCACAATTTAATGGAACGGTGCAAAACTTAAAAATAACAAACTTTACCAACACAGCACCAACTACAGACTTTGTAGCAGCATTTGCTGGAAAAAGTTCAAGTGCAACCTTTAATAACTTAAAATTTGAAAATATCACGGTGGAAGGAAGAAATAATGTTGCAGTAGTGGTGGCAGTAGATAACGCAAATTCTACTTTTGATAAAATTAGTATTAAAAATGCTAATTTAAGTGGAAGTGGTGTTTATATAGCAGGACTAGTTGGTAGAAAATACGGCGGAAGTGTAAGCAATGTATATGTTGACGGAAATGTATCTATTACAGCAGTGGCTAATGCAGGTGTAATTGGTTCAACAGAAACCAATGTTACAATAACCAATGTAGTGTCTAAAGTAAATATTGAAAGAACAGCCGATTCTGAAAAGAAAGGTAGAAAGCAAAATGCAGAAATGATTGGATTACCAAATAGCAATACAAGTCGTGTTAGCAATTCTATTACTTTAGGTAATATGACTGGTTATACAGAAGATATGGTTCCTTATAAATTTATGTATGGAAACGAAGCTTTGATTAATCAAATGCTTACGAAGTGCTATGAGTACACAGAAGCAACAGGTATTAGTGGTGTTACAGCCAATACAGCAGGACATTTAGATACTGTAGCAAGAAATAACTTGAATGCAGAATTTTATAGGAATTTAGGATTTGATGAAACGATTTGGGACTTTAGCAAAATTACAACAAAAGGATATCCTGAATTGAAATAAAAACAAAAAAGTACGAATTAACAATTAGTGTTAATTTGTACTTTTTTATTGTATAGAGAAAATCAAAAAATTTACCTATACAACAAAACACCTTAAAAATCAAAAATTATATAATAAAAGAGAAAACCTCTTAATAAAATGAATTAGGAGGGTTTTTTATGATACCAATCAAACTTTCAAGTAGAAAAAAAATGAGAAATACATTATTTATTAGTTTTCTAATTATTCTTTGTTTAATTGGAAGAATTGGTTATATTCAATTTATACAAGGAGAAGAATTATCTAGTATGGCTTATCAGCAACAAACTTTAGATAGAAACATTAATCCTAAAAGAGGAACTATATATGATCGGAACGGGAAAAAATGCCTTAGCAGTAAGTAGTACAGTTGAGACAATAACAGTAAATCCAAGTAATATAGCCAAAGAAAATAAAGAAAAAGTAGCCCAAATTTTAACTCAAATTTTTGACCTAGATTATGAAAAGACTTTGAAAAAAGTAACCAAAAGAAGTTCTATTGAAACCATTGCCAAAAAGGTAGAAAAAGAAAAAACAGATCAATTAAGAATATGGATGGAACAAAGTGGGATTACAACTGGTATTAATATTGATGAAGATACTAAAAGATATTATCCTTATAGTACACTTGCTTCCCAAATTATAGGATTTTGTGGAAGTGACAATCAGGGATTAGATGGAATTGAAGCAAAATATGAAAATGAATTAAAAGGAAAACAAGGAGCAATTAAGCGTCATACAGATGCTAAGGGAAGTGAAATTGGAGAAGAAGGAGAAAATTATATATCTGCTATTGATGGCAATGATCTAATTCTAACCATCGATTTAAGTATTCAATCTATTGCCGAGAAATATTTAGAAGAAGCTTGTATTGATAATGTGTGTACAGATGGAGGAAATATAGTAGTAATGAATCCTCAAAATGGAGATATTTTAGCTATGGCAACCTATCCTAATTATAATTTAAATCAACCTTATGAAGCTTATACAGAAGAATTAAAGCAAGAATGGGATAATTTAGAACAAGGGGAGAAAACTAAAAATTTACAAGCTGTTTGGAGAAATAAAGCAATTGCAGATACTTATGAACCAGGTTCTGTTTTTAAATTAATTACAGCATCAGCTTCCATTGAGGAAGGATTAGTTACAGACATTGACCAAGAAGGACAATTTTGTTGCACAGGAGGGATTGAAGTAGCTGGAGTCAGAATAAAATGTTGGAGACATTATCGTCCACATGGTTCAGAAAGTTTGAGATTAGGATTAATGAATTCTTGTAATCCAGTATTTATAGGACTAGGGCAAAAAATGGGAGTAAAAACTTATTATCAATATTTGAATAAATTTAGATTACTAAATAAAACAGGAATTGATTTACCAGGAGAGGCAAATAGTATTTTTTTAGCAGAAGAAAAAGCAGGACCTGTAGAACTTGCTACCATTAGTTTTGGTCAAAGATTTGAAATTACACCAATCCAATTAGTAACTGCTGTGTCAGCAATTGCTAATGGTGGAAAAAGTATTGCACCAAGAGTAGTAAAACAAATTGTTAATAGTGAAACAGGGGAAATAAAAGATATAGAAGCAAAGAGCAATGGAGACGTTATTTCCAAAGAGACATCAGAAAAAGTGCTTAGTATGATGGAATCTGTAGTAGCAGAGGGAACAGGGAAAAATGCTAAAGTGGCAGGTTACCGTATTGGAGGAAAAACAGGAACATCAGAAGATGGTGTAAATACCAATAAATATGTTACTTCTTTTTGTCGGGGTAGCACCAATTGATAATCCACAAGTGGTTGTTTTAGTAACACTATATAATCCAACAGGAGAAGGAGGACACCAAGGAGGAGGTGTAGCAGCACCAGTAGGAGGACAAATTTTTAGTGAAATCTTGCCATATTTAGAAGTAAAGCAAGGAAACGAAGAAGAAATAGAAATAATAGAAGAGATAGAAACACCAGATTTTATTGATAAAACATTAGAAGAAGCTTTAAAAATTGCTAAAGAAAATGAAGTAGAATTAGTAATAGAAAATGAAACACAGGAACTAGATAAACAAAATATAAAAGTCAATGAGCAGATTCCAAAAGCTGGAATTACCATAAAAAAAGGAAGCAAAGTATATGTAAAATATTAAACGATTTTAGAATATTTCATAGCAATAAAAAATGTAAAGGAAAGTAAAGAATGAGTAGAGAGAAGTATAACAGAAAAGAAGTCTATGAATATGCTAAAAAATGGGC
>CAMXLV010000013.1 GCA_947244675.1 uncultured Clostridium sp.
TTAAGTAAAGCAAGTACAGCAAAAGATGCAACTAAACAAGAAGAAGGAAGAGAAATTATAAGATTAGCCATAGAAGAGATGAGAATAGAAAAATTAGAAAAAGGAGAAAAGTTAACATTAGATTATATTGGTGATTTTATTCATGAAAAATTAAAAATAGAAAAAGAAGATGTTACCAAAAATGGAGATCCAGCAGAAACGGTAGATGTTATCTATAATGATTATGAATATGAAATTGATGATCGTTATCAGATAACTCTATTAGGTAGCACAAAAGGAAGAGTAACTATTACTGCTCTTTATGAAAAAACAGGTAATACAGGTATAATTTATGTAACCGCACAAACAGAAGATGAAAAAGGAATCAGAAGAATTATAAAACCAGATGGAACTATACAAGAATATACTAAACAAGAAAAAGAAGTATCTATTTCTTATCCTGTAACACAAAGTGGTAGTTATAAATTTATGGCAGAAGGCAATAATGATAGCAAAAGAAGTAAAACGGTTATAGTGAATGATCTTGATTATTTTGCTGTTACATTTGATCAAACTAGTGACTTTTTAACAATAGAAAATGCTTACCTAAAAAGCAAAGAAACTTTATCAACAGAACAAAATGAAATTTTATCAGAAGCATCTGGATTTGTCGAAAATTCAACACTATGTGGCATTACTGGACAATTATCTGATCTTTCTTTAACATTACTTGGCATTTCACGTGACTTGTTTATGAATGATTACTATTTATATGATCGATACAGTGCTACTATAAGAAAAGAATATGTTGAACGGAACTTGGTCAAACTGGGCACAAACATCAAATCAAGATTTTGCATCTAATACGTATGGTTTTGCTAGCTATTCTTTAAATCCTACTGATGGTACTTTTACTGTATCTGGTAATGTTGATTATCATAGTATTGCTTATTCTAAAAAAACATACTATGGGCCATTGCGTACTAATATAGGCATTACTTCTAGTAATGTTGGAAATACTCTAACTCGTTATCGCTATTATGGTGATCCAGATAAATTTCATAAACCAGATGCTGAGTATCAAACTATGACATCTGTTTTAAAAGAATTTAAAAGTGTTGGAAATTTTGAAGAAGAAATTATTGCCAAAGCAGGAACTTATGAAGATGAATCTTATGTAGGTGAAAAATATTATAAGCTAAAAGAACAAGCTAGACCTTATTATTTGTATAAATATATAGATAAAGAAATAAAAACAACTTATGATGTACAAAATAAAATAATTTATACTAAGAAAATCAATTTGGGAAATGGAAAAGAGAATGTTAAAATTTTAGTAAATTCTAATGATAGTAATTATAAGTTATCAATTTCAAATGATAACTCTAATTGGAATCAAATAGAAGATAATGCCATATTAAATGGTGAAGTAAATATTCCATTATCAGAACAATGGAAGGAAATTTATATAAAAATAGAAAGAAATAATAGTAATATTCATGAAGTTATTGTTAGATAGTTATAAAAACATCACTTAAAAAATTTAGGTGATGTTTTTTAAATTTTTCTCCATTGACAAACCCCAAGAAAAAGGCTAAAATAGAAGAAGAGAAGTCAAAAGGGGTGATGGATTTGCTAAAAATATACAAAACAACAGAAGAAACAAATAAAATGGAGGAAATTAAAGAATTCCAAAAAGGTTCTTGGGTTAATTTGGTAAATCCGTCGGAAAATGAAATTAAGAAAGTTTGCGAAAATATTGGTATAGAAGAAGATTTTATTCGTGATGCTTTAGATGACGAAGAAAAGGCAAGAATTGATCATGAAGATGATGATAATACTACTTTATTTATTGTAGATGTTCCCATAATAGAAAAAAGTGATGAAAATGATATTTATGTTACTATGCCTCTTGGTATGATTGTAGTTAGAGATGATTTTTTTATTACAGTTTCTTTGAAAAAAAATAAAATTATTGAAGATTTTGAAAAGAAGAAAATTAAAAATGTGCAAACTTTTAAGAAAACTAGGTTTATTTTTCAAATTTTATATTTGAATTCTTCTTATTATTTGAGTTTCTTAAAACAGATTAATAAGGAAACAGAAATTGCGGAATATATTTTGAAGAATTCTATGAAGAATAAAGAACTTTTAAAACTTTTGAGTTTAGAAAAAGGATTGGTTTATTTTACTACTTCTTTAAAGTCTAATGAAATTGTAATGGAAAAAACAATGAGAGGTAAGATTGTAAAGTTATATGAAGATGATGAGGAAATTTTGGAAGATGCTATTACGGAGAATCGTCAAGCAATTGAGATGGCACAAATTTATAGTAATATTTTAAATGGAACTATGGATGCCTATGCTTCTATTATTTCTAATAATTTGAATGGTGTTATGAAATTTTTAACTTCGATTACTATTGTTTTAGCTGTTCCTACTATGATTTCAAGCTTTTGGGGTATGAATGTAGGCTTACCATTTCAAAATAGTCCTTTTGGATTTGTTTTTATGATTTTAATTTCTGTTATTTTAACTTTACTTGTGACATACTGGTTAAAAAAGAAAGATATGTTAAATTAAAAAAGTTCGTTTTAAACGAACTTTTTTGTTTTATTTTATTTCTGGACCTACTATCGTTGTTATTTTTTGTAGTTGTGTTTTTAAATTGTTATATAGTGCTTGGGAAATAGCTGGCTTTACTCCATTGTTTTGATCTGTTTCATAATTTTCAATTTCTTTTTTAATATCTAATATTTTCATTTTCCTAAGTGGCATTGATGTGTCTTTATACATATAAATTGGTATGTATTCTGCTTTGTCAATGGTGATTTTTCCTTCCACCTGCTTTGTGATTTTTAGGTTTAATATGATAGAGTTTCTTGTGTTTTCTGCATTTTGATCACATATAAAGTTTCCTAAAGCATAAATAATAAATCCGTCTTTTGTGGTTCCATCTTCTAATGTTATGGTTCTTTTCTCCATTGGTTCTAATACATGTGGATGGTTTCCTAAGATAATATCTACTCCATTTTGGAAGAGAAAGTCTGCTAGTTCTTTTTGTTCTTCATTAGCGGTGGTTCTGTATTCTGTTCCCCAATGCATACAAGAAATGATGATCTGGGCTTCTTGTTCTTTGGCACTTTTTATGTCTTTTTGTATTTGCTCTTTATTGATTAGATTGACACTAAATTCTTTTCCAGAAGGAATTGGTATTCCATTGGTTCCATAGGTATAGTTTAGGATAGCTATTTTGATTCCTTTTACATATTTGAATAAGATTTTGTCTCTATCTTCTTGGGTTTGATAGGTTCCTACATGTGAAATATCAGCTGCGTCTAATACATCAATGGTTCTAGATAGTCCATCAAATCCCATATCTAAGCAATGGTTTCCTGCTGTTGTTAAGACATCTATTCCTAGTTTTTTTAAGTCATAGGCTAAGTCATCTGGTGAATTAAAGGTAGGATAATTGCTATATCCCCTATCTTTACCAGCAAAACTTGTTTCTAAGCTTCCTATTGCTAGATCTCCTATTTTGATGTAACGGTTGATGTTTTCAAACACATAAGAAAAGTTATATTGATCTTCTTCTTTTTGATAGGCATCCATATATTGTGTGTTATGACACATGATATCTCCTATGGCTGTTAGCGTAAATGTTGTACTAGTTGGCTCTTTGATTTCTACTTGTTCTTCTGTTTCTTTATTGTTTTGGGCTTGTGCTTGTTCTAAGGTTTCGTTTACTTCTTTTAAAAAGTTTTGGTGGTTGAAGTATTGGTTTGCCTGATAAATTATTATGATAACCAATAACATGGTGATTAGTATACCTACTCCTATACTTAAGTATTTTACTGTTTTTTGGTTTAGATTTGCTATTTCTTGTGCTTTTGTTGGTTTATGACCTCTTTTATTTCTTCTCATTTTGGGATTGTTATCCTTTCCTTTTTTCTTTATTTCTAAGTTATCACAGATATGGTTTTTTTTCAAGTAAAGTTTTTAAAGACATTGCTTTTATTTGGTTCAACTGATATAATTTTTTTAGTTTAAAGATTATAATCGAGAGGAATGAGCCTATTGAAAGAAAAAACGAAATTTCTAATTATACTATTTATTAATGTTGTTATATTTGGAATTGTTAATATAATGTTTGATGTTAAATATGAACAAGTAGATGATTTTATCATTTATAATTTGTATTCTGGCTTAGATGGTACTTATAATTTTCATGGGATATACATACATCCATTTTTGTGTATTTTATTGAGTATGTTGTATCGAATTAGTTCTATTATAAATTGGCATAGTATATTTTTATTAATTATGCAATTTTTGTGTTTTTCTTTAATTGGGTTTCTTATTGTAAAAAAACATAATAATGGAATTTCCATCATCCTTTATACGATATTTGCTAGTATTTTTTATCCTACTTTACTTATGCTAGTTCAATATACATCTGTATCTGCTTTGTTACTATTAACGTCCTTTATTTT
Organism: uncultured Clostridium sp.; assembly: GCA_947244675.1. The sequence continues at coordinate 4,473 of CAMXLV010000013.1, forward strand.
ACTAGTTGATAGGATGGAACAAAAAGATTTTACTAATAAAAAATATGAATTATTACTATTTTTATTATTTACTTTTGGTATTATGTTACGATTGCAATCTTTACTTATTATATTGCCTTTTATGGGAATTTATTTTATTTTATATATGATAGAATATTTTAAAAAGAATATAGAGAAACAACATTTTATTAAAATGATTTTTTATTATATCATATTGTTTATTATTACAGTAATTATTTATATTACTAATTTAGTTATCTATCATATGGATCCTGTTTATAGAGAATATACAGAATTTAATACGGCAAGGAGTGCTTTACATGATATAATTCATATTGATTATGAAAAAAATAAAGAAATTTTTGATGAAATAGGTTGGTCCTCCAATGACTTTTTTATGTTTAATACTTTTAATTTTGGAGATGAAAATATTTATACGAAAGAAAATATCAAAAAATTATTAGGTTATATGGAACAAAAAGATGAACAAATTGTTTTTACAAAAGATTTGAATCAAGTAGTAAATGATTTTAAATCAGAAATGTCTAATACTTATATATACATATCCATATTGTTTTTTAGTATTTTTCTATTTAGTTTATTTAATGGTAACAAGATAAAGTATAATGTATTACTATTTATTATAACTATAGCTATCCATCTTCTATTTATTGGCATAAATAGAAGTATGTTACGAGTAGTTATTCCAGAATATATTTTATCCACTGCATTGATTTTATATAATATAAAATTGAATTGTTCTAATAAGATAAATGATAGTAATAAAAATTGTGCTATATTAATAATGATGATTATTATGATTTGTTACTCATCTTGTACGAAATACAATTATAATTATAAATTAGGAGATTATCAAAGTTCAAAAGATTTGATTAGCTATACAAATGCTCATAAAGAAAATGTATATTTATATACAGTCCCATCATTACAATTTAGATATTTAGCTTATTCTGTTTATCAAATGCCTCCTAAAAATTCATTTTCTAATTTAAGGGTTCTTGGTGGCTGGGATATGTATACGCAAAATTATTATGATTTTAAGGAAAGATTTGACTTGGATGGAACATTTTTGGATTTGCTCAAAGATAATGTGTATTTAGTTGATGGTGATGTTTTTTGGTCAGGTGTATCTTATCATAATTATAAAGCAAATATATTTTATGCCATTAAACAACATTATGATATTGATGTTGAATGTAAGGAGATTGAACAATTTGATAATTTAAAGATTTATAAAGTTTATGCTATTAAAGATAATTGATATAAGAAGGATAAAAAATATGGAGAAAAGTTGAAAAATCCAGCGTCAATTAATATTTATAAAATGAAATAAAAGATTTATCTATTAAGCAATTAGCATTGTATAATCAAAAAGGGATTATTGAAGAAAGTTAATAAAGCTGCTTAAATTGGGGAGTACTGTATTTTTATAAGAAGTTTTATTATATCAGTAAAAGTTCGTTAAGCTAGCATGGATATATAATTCTCCCCTATATGATGTTTTCCAACTTCTAGTTTCAACTTTTTTCTTTCCTTCTTTTATTAACGTTGCATAAGGCTCTGTTAAACTTAGTACTTTCATATTTATCTCCTCTTTTCTTCGTTGTCTAAATTTATTTTTATTTTCATAAGGCTCTTCTTTAAAATAACTATATAATTTACTTATTTTTTCATATAATATCACAAAAATAAGCAAAAAAATAGATTTTAGATATTTAATTTTATATCTAAAATCGCTATAAATGGTGCGCCATAGAGGATTCGAACCTCCGACCATCAGATTAAGAGTCTGCTGCTCTACCAACTGAGCTAATGGCGCATATATAAAATTTTGTTTTCCAGTTCGCTCTTTTTTTAGAGTAGAAAACTGTGAATAAATTAGGACACCCATTAATTTATTAATATTATCAAATACTTTGTTATATCAATTAACTTATAGTAGGATAGTTTTAATCAAGAGTCCTTTACTCTGCTAACTGATCTAGCTATCCATTTTTTTTGCAATCTTTTCTAATTATAGTACCTTTTGAAGGACTTGTCAAGGATTTTTTTATCTTGTATTCTATGTTGCATTTTTTATATGCAAGAACGAAAGGAGCATGATTAGAAATTTTTTCTATACAACAAAAAAAGTGAAACTTAAAATTTTCACTTTTCTTGAATGTTCTTTTAATATAGTTTTTCTAAACAACTGGTTTTTCTTGTGGCAGTTGTGTTGTGTTAGCATCTTGACTAGGATTATTTGGCATAGGTTCTGTTTGGTTTGGTGCTTGTTCTTCTGGTGTTGTATTTGTTTCTTCTGTCACAGGAGGTTCTGGTGTTACTAATTCTCCATTTGTTCCTTTTATAATAATTCTAGACATTGCATCATAAGTATCTTTAGAAAGTAATGTAGTTGAAATGACTTTTCCATTTAAAATTTTGTTAATATAGGTTTCTGTTTTTAATCCGTTAGCTCCTTTTTGTTTAATTTTTTCAGTTCCTGCTGGTAAGGTAGGATCTTCTTCATATTTTGTGGCAAATGGTATAGATGCTATGTTTTTGGTGGTAAATGTAAAGGTATATTCATTTTCCTCTTTGATTCCATACATAGAAACAGTAGCGATTCCGTTTTTGGCTGTTGCTACAATTCTTACTGGATATTTTCTTGTGTTTTTAAATTTAAAGTCTGTCATTCCATATACTACAGTAGCATCTCTTCCTGCTGGAACATAAGAAGTCACAAATTGATGATTTCTTCTTTCTACAATTTCTAAGTTGGCTGTTAAGACTGTGTTATATAAGGTTGAAGATATTTGGCAAATACCTCCTCCTATTCCATCTACTACTTCTCCTCCTGAATAGATTTTTCCATTTCGATAACCAGCAGCTGCTGTTCTAGGTCCTAATGCTTTGTTATAAGAAAAGGTTTCTCCTGCTAAAATTACTTTTCCATTAATTTTTTGACAAGCTAATACGAGGTTGGCACTTCTGTCTACATCGGTTACATCATATCTGGTTGTAAAGGTTCCTACTTCATCTGGAAAGGCTTCTGGACCTATTTTATCAATGGTTATTTTAGGTTTAGTAATCGTTAGTTTTATGATATATTCTTCTTTTTCTTCTTTTAGTTGTTCTTTAGCCGCTTCTACGTCAAAGTCAATTCCTTCTACTTCTGGATATATAGTAAATGGATCTTTGGTATAATAAGCATCTTTTGCTTCTGTATATACTTCTTCATGAATTTTGTCTATGTCGATTGGTTCTGGCTCTTTTTGTTTTACTGGTATTGCTAAATAATCTTCTTTGCTTTCTCTATTTTGTAGATTTTGTTTTAGTTGTTCTAGTAGTTTTTCTGTGTCAATTATAATTCCTTCTTTTCCTTTGGTTATGATTAGTTCGTCTTCTTCTATAGCATGACTAGATTCTATAATCACTCCTGGTAAATTTACACCAATATCTTCTATCGTTTGTTTTGCTATGTCTTCATTTAACGTCATTTCTACTTCGATGTCTTTCTTTTGAATAAGTGTTTTTAAAATTTGATAGTTATTGATGAATAGGTTATCTTTTCTTCCTATTAAAAAGGCTTCTTCTACTGCTTTTTCGATTTGATAATTTACTTCGATTAAACTAGGATTTATAGTGGTTTCATAGTCTTGGTATTGTATGGCTATTTCTTTTTCTTTTTTTGACTGATAGCTTTCTTCTATTTTTGCTTTTGCTTCTTCTTTTGTTAATCCTGATACCTCTATTTCTGCAATAGAAATTCCACTATTTATTTTTTGGCTTCCCATATTGATTATAGCAAAAATGGTGGAAAAGGTAGCAATGGCAATTACTAGTATTGCTATTGTTATGGGAAGTATTACTTTTCTTCTTCTATATTCTTTGGCTGTCATGTCTTTGTAGACCTTTTTCGATTGTTTTTCTATCTTTTCAAATTTTTTGTTTTCTGTTTCTTTTTTTGGGTTTTTTTCTTGTTCTTGTTTTGGATCTTTTTTGTTTGCTTCTTGTTTTACTTCCTTCTTTTTTTCACTTTGCTTTTTGTTTTCTTTGGTCTGCTCTTGTTTTTTGGTGTTTTGAGAAGCTTTTTCTTGGCTTTTTGGTGTCTTTTTTTGTTTTGCTTCTTCTTTTTGTTTTGGCTTTTGCTCTTTTGGTTCTTTCATTTTGCTTTCCTCCGTTTTTTCTTTTACTAACCCTTTCATATTTTATTCCCCTTATTTATTATTTCAAGTAAATCTTACCACAATCTACGTTTTTTGACAACTATCTTATTCATATTTTTTCTTAGTTCATTCTATGTTTTTGATTTGTTATTATTCCTTTTTGACAATTTTTTTGATTTTTTTTACAAAAATACTTGAACATTGTAGAATTTAATATTATAATGTTGATAGCAAAAGACAAATAAGGAGAGAATTTAGAATGGAATTAACAAAGAACATTTTTTTTAATACAGATAAATTAGTGGAAAATAGCAAGGTTAAAATATCTTATACAGGAAAACTTTTTCAAGAAGCTTCTGAAGAAGTTTCTATTCATTATGGTTTTGGATTAAATTGGGAAAATGTAAATGATATTGCTATGGAAAAAACAGATTTAGGTTTCCAAGCAGAAATAGAACTAGGAGAAGGAGAATCTTTTAATTTCTGTTTTAAGAATGAAAATGATATTTGGGATAATAATGAAGGTGAAAATTATATTTTCCCTTTAGAAAAAGTACAAAATGAATTATTAGTTTTAGAAGATGAGCCTGTTGCTTTAGGTTCTGCAAGAAAGCTTAGAAGATCTTATTTATGGAGTAAAAAGGTTCGTTTAGCTGTTTATAAGTTAATCACTTATCTTCCAAAAATTATTTCTGGAAATTATAAAAGAAAATTAAATCACGAAGAAAATAATTAAAACGACTTTTTTAAGTCGTTTTTTATTATATAGGCAAAATACATTTTCCTTTTGTTCTGCTTCTTGCCATTTATTCCTTTTAGCAAGCCCATCCGCCCATTTATGGAAATAATTTGTCCTGTTGTATAATTATCTTCAATTAACCATTGCACACATTTTGCTATGTCTGTGGTTGATCCTAATTTTTCTAATGGAATTTCTTCTTTTATTTGATCTATTTCTTTCTTGGTTAAATGTTCATTCATTTCGGTTTGTATGATTCCTGGTGCAATTGCATTTACTCTAATATTGGATGGACCTAATTCTTTGGCTAATGCTTTAGTCATTCCATTGATTCCTGCCTTGGATACAGAGTATAGAACTTCTAAAGAGGCACCTACTACTCCCCATATAGATGATAAATTAATAATACATCCTTGTTTTTCTTGTAACATAATTGGAATAGTTTCTTGCGTCATAACAAAGACAGAATATAAATTGGTGTTTATGATTTTGTTCCAATCTTCATCTGTTTCGTCTGTAAATAGCTTGTATTCACTAATTCCTGCATTGTTGATTAAAATATCTATTTTGTGATATTTTTCTTGGACATAGTCTACTATTTTTTTTGCTCCTTGTCTTGTACTTATATCTGCTTTGATTAAATCTATTATGATGTTTTCTTTTTTTAATTCTTCTTGTAATTGGATGGCTTGTGTTTCAGATTGGTTATATCCTGCTATTATTTTTATCCCGCTTCTGGCTAATTGTTTCGCTATTTCTCTTCCAATTCCTCTGGATGCTCCTGTGATAATGGCTACTTTTTGCATTTTTTTCCCCCTCTTCTTGGTTTTATTATACTGTTCATTTCTTCGATTTTATTATAGGATCATGATTGAAATATTTTTTTCTTTTAGACTATTGACATTCCCTATTTTTGTTCACCTACAAAAACTTTTTCAAAATTTTCTGTAGCATATATTTTTTTGTATCGATAAAATCTTTTGTTTTTTCTATAAGAAAAAAATAAAAGCCAATAATTAAGAGCTTTCTCAAAACTATCGACCTTTTTGTGGAGCCACTTCTCAGATTCGAACTGAGGACCCCCGCATTACAAGAGATGTGGCTCTGTATCTCGCCTTCGTTTTCTTAATCATTTATACTTACTGATTATACACGATTTTTCTTGATGTTTCAATAGTTTTGAGAGCTAAAACAAAAATTTATTATAAATTAAAATAAATTAGAAAAAATTATTTAGGATTATTTTAAGTTATGTTTTTGGGTAATAAATGGGGACTAATTTCACTATTCCCCATTTATTTTTTATATTAATTTTAGGCTTTTATGTATTTTATGTTACCAATGCTAATGTTAGTCTTTTATAGTACGAAAAAGAAAACGAAGCTGAAAAGAATCCTATGAAAAAGTCTAAAATAAACTGGGAAACTTTTTAAATGTATGGTATAATTGTCTTGACTAAATATAGAAAAGGTGATTTTTTATGTATTTAAACTTTATTGAAATATTAAGCATTTTATTATTGGTTTTAGGAAGCATATTATTAATAATTGGCAAATTTAAAAAAATAAAATGTATATCGATTATTGGTATTATATTTTTTGTAATGATTTTCATTATATGGTCAATGATTTTTATAGAAGGATTCTCTGAAAAAGCTCCGGACTTTAATGAAGAAAGCAATTATACCTTTCAAGAAGATGTTTCCAAAGATGATATAAATAAACAACCACAAGATGCTACACAAGACCTATTAAATGGTGAATTTTACTTTACAGGACCAATATATAATATAGACGAAAATTACATTTATTTTTCTCATGATAATACAGAACAATATTATATTGTCAAAAATGCTTTTTCTTACTTAAATGGAAGAACTACAAAAGATATGAATGTAGTAGATTTAAAAGTTGGTGATTATTTACTTCATAATGAAGGAAAAATTATTATATACAGAAATATTTCAGGAGAGGAATTAAATCAAGAATTACTATACAATTTCACTTTAACAGAAGATAAAAGAATTATGTTTGCAAATTCAATAGAAATAAAAGATATAAATATTGTAAATGGTGATACAGCTCTTGTAAAAATAAAGTATGGTGATTTAATTGGAAATGATTTAACAAGTGAAACTTTTGAGACCCTTATAGAATTTAATTCAAATACTAAATTTTACAGTAAAGGCGGTAATATAAATTCTATAAATGATTTGGAAACTGCAAAATACAATATTAATTCCATTGTATTAGATAGAAATACAATTAATAAGAAGAATCCTGCAATTGTAACGATATTTGACAGTTCGGATACTTAAATTATGTAATGATGGAGGAAATAAAAAATGCAGTTAATATTATATCCATTAATTATCTTTTTAATTGTTTTTTTAATACAATTAGTTTTTATACTAAAAAAAGCAAAAAATAGTACAAATATAAAAATTGCTATAAAACTTTTAGTAGCGTTAATAATATCAGCAAGTATAGGAATTATATCATTTTATGGATTGGGATTTGCTGTTCTTACAAGTTTGCAAGAAGGTAGGTAAAATCATTTATAAAAAAATTAAAGGAGATGCTATATGAACGAAGAAGAATGGGATAAAGATTATAAAAAAGTAAAAAAAACAAATAATATACTTTTTCTTGTGATAATGTTTTTTGCTATAATAGTATTTTTAGTAGTTTACTATATTATTACAGATCCGTTTTGGAATGGTAACTATTTCATAGTTGAGTTTGGAGAAAATACAAAGTTAAACCAAGAAGAATATAATAAAATTATACAAATTATGAACACAGAAGATAACATTGAAATTACAAAAATAGCTTATGAAAGACCATTTAGACATGAAGGTGGTTATTATATTTTTTATAAAACAAATGATAGTAGCGAAGAACTTATTTTTCAAGATGTAATAATGAATACAAATACAGATGAAAATTATTTACTGGTAAAGCATATATGTGATAAATATTATAAAAGATGGCAAAATCTGTGGAAGTCTATTGATATAGATTATAGTAGAATAGTAAATTTATAGTTTGTTCTAAGAAAACAAATTAAAGATATATAAAAATTTCTAATATAACACTTACTGATGTAGGTGTTTTTTAATTGGAAGTGATTTTTTGAAAGAATTAGCAATAAAAGAATTATTGCATAGTATGGTTATTTAATGAGAATTATTTTATAGTGTTCGCTTGATTTATGATAAAAAAGTAAGTATAATACTTTAAGAAGATGAGAGAAGCAGAGTGTGGCGGTCGCTATCCTACATAAGAGAGGAGGCGATACATATGTTATTTGACCAAGTTTATTTACTAGTTATATACATACTATTTATTGAACTTGCAATGGTAACTGTTGTCGCTATTGCCTTATTTGTGGCGCTTGTTGTTACAATAAGAAAATTAGACAACAAAAAAAACACATCTCTGCCTGGCCGTTAGAGATGCATATTTAATATAAATTTTTAATGACCGCCACTTCTGTGGTATCTCATCTTTCTATAATTATTATACGAAAAATAATCTAAAAAGTCAATATATTTGGCTTTCTTTTTTATTTTTATGTAATTATATTAAAAAGTGGGGACTATATGGGGACTAACTGGGGACTAATTTAAAAATGTCTCTCATTCGACATAAAAAATATTGGTATTTTCATACCAATAAAAAGTTTAAAAGCCAGCAATCAAGACTATTTCAAGACTACTGACAATATTGGAGCCACTTCCCAGATTCGAACTGGGGACCCCCGCATTACAAGTGCGGTGCTCTGGCCAACTGAGCTAAAGTGGCATTTTATGTTGTTTTCTGGTGACCCGTACGGGAATCGAACCCATGTCTCCGCCGTGAAAGGGCGGTGTCTTAACCGCTTGACCAACGGGCCTTATGTATAGAGAACTAAATAGTTTTGTTATTTAGTTCTCTTGGTGAGCTATCCGCGACTCGAACGCGGGACAACTTGATTAAAAGTCAAGTGCTCTACCACCTGAGCTAATAGCCCACATAAAATGCATTGTAAGTCACAACGCTTTTATATTTTATACTTTTTTTTAGGAATTGTCAATACTTTATCGAAAATTTTTTGTATTTTTTTGTAGTTCTAAACTTTTTCTTTAAAAAATATATTTTAAATGTTTTTGTTTTCGCCTTTTAAGCATTTAATTTTTCTACTAATTCTTCTACATCAATTCCATGTACTTGGCAAGCTTCTTCGATTGTTTCCATTTGTGATGCTGGACATCCTAAACAATGCATTCCTATTTCTAATAGAATTTCTGCTTTTTCTGGTGCTTTTTCTAAAATTTCTCCTATTTTTGTATCTTTGTTAAATTGCATTTTTCTTCTCCTTTCTCATGTTTTTTATTATTTTAACATAAATTTTAGTAAAAGTATAGACAAATTAAAAAAAATGTTGTATCATAGTAAAAATTTAAGAAAGGTGGTGACAATATTTTAAATTTAATTGATCTATTTTTTCTTACTTTTATTATTTATCTTTTTATTACTTTATATTCACTTTATACTTTTTTTGATATTATATTTTTTCATAACAAACAGGGTTCCAAATTAAAAATTAAAAAAAATTCATATTAAATTTCTATTTACTAAGGAGGTTTTATTATTCGTTATTTTAAAGAATTCATTTTTATTATTTGCTTTTTGTTATTATTTAGTTTATCCCATGTTTTTATCTTTCATTCTATTTTTTCTGCAAAAGAATTAATCATTTCTTATGGTGTTCATCCTTTTGATATTTGTTCTAAAAATCCAGAATTGTGGAAAGGTTTAAAATTAACTTATCTCTTTTGCTTTTTGTTTTCTTATCTTGTTTTGGCACATTCTATTTATACTAGAATTCTCATGAAGTTTTCTTTCTTTTCTTGTAAGACGACAAATGTTTCACAAAAAAATGATATTTTTATTCCTCAAAAAGATGATTTGTCTTTATTGATTGGATTGGACTCTCTTGGTAAACAAATATATCTTCCTGAAACAGGACTTTATCAAAATTTTTTAATTACTGGTACTATTGGAGCAGGTAAAACTTCTAGTGCCATGTATCCTTTTACTAATCAACTTATGCATTTTAATTTTCTTCATCCAGATAAAAAAATTGGTATGCTTATTTTAGATGTTAAAGGGAATTATTATCAACAAGTAAAAAAATACGCTATGTCTTATCAATTAGAAAAAGATTTAATTGTTATTGCTTTGAAGTCTCAAATATTTTATAATCCTCTACATAAACCCCATTTAAAACCTCATATTTTGGCTAATCGTCTAAAGTCTATTCTTTTGCTATTTTCTGAGAATAATAGTGAATCTTATTGGCTAGATAAAGCAGAAGAAATTTTAACAGAATGCATTAAATTGTGTAGACTCTATAATGATAATTACGTAACATTTTTAGAAATTCATAAATTAGTAACTGATTCTAATTATTATAAAGAAAAAATAACCATTTTGAAAAATTTATTTATTTTAGGAAAATTATCTGATAGTCAAATTTACGAATTAAATACTAGTTTAAATTTTTTTCAAAAAGAGTTTGAGAATTTAGATAGTAGAACAAAAGGTATTTTAGTTTCTGAAATTACACGTATTACTAATCCTTTTGTATCAGATTTTGATGTCATGTCCACTTTTTGTCCTCCTCTTGAAAAGCTTTCTTTTACTGGTTTCTCAGAAGTAATAAAAAAAGGTAAAATTGTAGTTTTAGATATGAATATATCAGAATACCAATCTCTTTCTAAATTGATAGCTGCTTACCTAAAACTCGATTTCCAAACAGAAATTATTTCTAATTTGTCATATCATTGTGTGAAAACAACTGCCTTTATTTGTGATGAGTATGATAAATATGCTACTAAATCAGATGGTGAATTTTTTTCTTTGAGCCGAGAAGCTAAATGTATTAATATTGTAAGTACACAAAGTTATTCTTCTCTAAAAGCCACATTAAAAGAAGAAGCCCATGTAAAAGTTATGACTCAAAATTTAATTAACAAGATATGGTTTAGAACAGATGATATTTTTACAATTGAGGAAGCTCAAAAACAACTTGGAAAAGAAGAAAAGGAACGCTCTTCTAAGAGTATTTCCGAAAGTGCTAAGAAGACGTCTTTTAGTTATATTACAAATACTTTAAATGCACAAGATTCTAATATTTCAGAAACTTTTAGTACTTATTTGCAAAATGACTATATTTTTGAGACCAATTTTTTTACACAGAATTTGGAGACTTTCTCTGCTCTTGTCTTTTTATCAAATGGTAGTAAAATTTTCCCACCCCAAAAATTGCAAATGCTCCCATTCTTTAAAAATATTGATAATAAAAGGAGGTGATTCTTTATGCCTAAAAAAATTTTTTATATTATATTGATTAGTATTTTATCTTTTTTATTTTTATTTGCCTTTTCATCTTTTTCTTTCGCTTTTGGTACACCCCAAATTGTAAATAAAATTAATTCTGCTTTTGAAAATATTGAAAAGTGGCTTCTAAAAATAGCTACCCCTGCTGCTGCTGTTGCAGTTGGTTCTGGTGTTTTTATGAAAAAATTTAGCTTTGGCGATGAAGAAAAAATTCGAACAGGAAATAAGTTGATTAAAGGTTCTTTGTTTTCTTATGCTTTTATTTTAGCAATTGATTTAATTTTATCTGCCATTAAGTCATTAGTTGGTTAAGGAGGTTTTTTTTGGAAAATTCATTAGATATTACACAAGTTATTATTGATACTATTAATACTATTTTTGAAACTTTATTTAGTTCTATTGATAATAGTCTTTATTCTATTTTAGATGAGATTACTTTTATTGATTCTTCTATTTTGCAAGATAAAAATTTTGAGAATTTGTTTGGCACTTCTAGTGCCAATGGCATTTTATTGATTGCTAATTCATTTTTACTTGCCTTTATTTTATATTATGCTACTAGATATTTTATTGCTCATTTTACTTATGCTAGAACTGAAACACCTTTTAGTTTTTTTATTAAGTTAGTCTTATGTGGCTTGGCAATGAATGGTTCCTTTTTTATTGTTGATTTTGTTCTCTCTTTAAATAATAATATTTCTCTTGCGATTTGTGATTTAGGAGAAAGTTTATTTTCTAAAAATATTGGTTTTTCAGAATTAATTTCTACTATTAATACTAATCTAGCTATTGATACAAATGCTCTTAATATTTTTTCTTTAGATGGTTTAATAAAAAGTATTTTAAGTCTTTCTCTTTTGAACTTAGTTTTTTCTTATTCTCTTCGTTATATTTTAGTTAAAGTTTTTGTTTTACTTGCTCCTTTTGCTTTTTTGTCTTTAACATTGGACAAAACAAGTTGGTTTTTTAAAGTTTGGTTTCGTAATTTGTTTTCGTTGTTGTTTATTCAAATTCTCGTTTCAATTGTTTTGTTAATTTTGTTTTCTATGGATTATTCTTCTTCTAATTTGTTTTCTAAATTTCTTTATGTAGGTGGAATCTATGCTTTGATCAAAGCAAATTCCTTGGTTCGTGATTTTCTTGGTGGTGTTTCCACAGAAATCTCACAATCTGTGAAAAGTTTAGTGGGTTCTAAATTTTAAAATTTATATTCTTATGTAGGAGGTTTTATGAAATTTATTTTTCCACAAAATTACGATTTTAAAAATAAGTTATTTGGCATTGTCGATTATTCTACTGCCTTTGTTAATTTACTTTGGTATTCTTTAATATTTCTGTTTGTTCATTTTCTTTTTAAGAGTTTAATGGTTAAAATTTTTGTTTTTATTGTTTTTTGTTTTCCTTTACTCCTATTTACTTTTGCTGGGTTTAATGGTGAAAATATTATTTATGTTTTTTCTTATTTACTTCATTTTTACTTTAAACCCAAATTGTTTCTTTATAAAAAATCTTAGTTTTTATCTAAAACAACGTCAAAATTTTATAGTTTAAGCCAATTTTTGTCGAACTTTTTTATAAATTTCAAATTATCTTCTAATTATTCTTGAATTTTTTGTCTAAAAAAGTTATAATCTAAATTACAATGATAACTTTTTTATGGGGGATAAAAATGAAGTTAGAACAAAAAGAAAAATCAATGATATTTTCACAAACAACCATTCCAGATATATTTTTCTCAGAATATCTTTCTAATTTACCTGGAGATTATTTAAAAATTTACTTTTATATGATGTTTCTTTCTAAATATGGAAAAGATATTAAATTGAACGATTTATCTAAAAAGTTGAATATTCCTTTAAAGACGATTCAAGATGGAATGAAATATTTAGAAGAAAATGATTTAATTTTAAAGAAGACAACTGGATATATTATTGTGGATTTACAAGAAGCTACTCTTCACAATTTATATACCCCTAATTTGACGATGTCAAAAGAAAAAGTAGAACAAACTTCTAAAAATAAGTCTAGAGCTAAAGCAATTGAGCATATTAATAATATGTATTTTCAAGGAATTATGGGACCTTCATGGTATAATGATATTGATTTATGGTTTAACAAGTATGAATTTGATGAGCAAGTTATGATTGCCTTGTTTGATTATTGTTATCATCGTAATGCTATGCATCGTAATTATATTCAAACTGTGGCAGAAGCTTGGGCTTCTAATAAAGTTAAAACTTGGAATGATTTAGATCAATATTATGAAAAACAAGAAAGTTTGAATAAGTTTAAAAAGATGATTGGTAAAAAATTAGGAAAATATAATGGATTAACACAATATGAAGAAGCTTATATTGAAAATTGGGTTTTGAATTTTGGCTATGATATGAGTGTTATTGAAATTGCTTTAAAACGTACTACTTTAAAACAAAATCCTACTTTTGAGTATATTAATCATGTTATATCAGATTGGCACGATAGGAATTTAAAAACACCTACTGAAATTCAAGCCTTTTTGGAGCAACGTAAAAAACAAGAAAAGTCTACTAAAGATTTAAAAGCAAAGGTTTCAAAAAGTAATTATGAACAAAGAAACTATGATAATTTAGATTTCTTATATGCAAATCAAACCCCATAAAGGAGGATTTTAATGGTAAATGATTTTTTTAATTCTTTACAAAAAGAATATGAACAAAAAAAGTTAAAAGCAGAGATCGATTTAGAAAAAAGGAAAAAATCTTTATATGAAAAGATTCCTAGATTACAGCAAATTGAAGATGAATTAAATCATTTCGCCATTTTAACTACAAAAAATATTTTATTAAATCAAGGCGATTCTTCTTTAGAAGAACTAACAAAGAAGATTGAACATTTGAAATATGAAAAAGCTTGTATTTTACAAGAAGAAAATTTGCCTTCTGATTTTTTAAAGCCTCATTATGAATGTTCTTTTTGCCAAGATACTGGTTATATTTCTAATCAACTTACTAAAAGCCATATGTGTCATTGCCTAAAGCAAAAATTGTTAGATGCTTCTTTTCATAAATCTAATATGGCAAATTTAGATAAAGAAAATTTTGATACTTTTAATGAGAATTTGTTCTCAGATGAAACTGATTTAGCAAAATATCATTTTAATATTTCTCCTCGAGAAAATATTAAAAATATTAAACAAAAATGTATGACATTTATTGAAAATTTTGATAATCCAGAAACTAAAAATTTGTTATTTACTGGCAATCCTGGATTACGGAAAAACTTTTATGTCTAATTGTATTGCTTCTTGTTTATTAAAGACAGGAAAAACTGTTCTTTACCAGACAGCTCCTGTTTTATTAGAGAGTATTATTGATTATAAAATGAGTAAACAAAAAAATCCTACTGATAATATTGTTCTTTCTGTTTTAAATGCTGATTTACTAATTATTGATGATCTAGGAACAGAAAGTTTAAGTTCTATGAAATTAAGTGAATTGTTTACTATTTTAAATACACGAATTTTAAATTTGAATCAAAAAGTTACTAAAACAATTATTTCTACTAATTTGAATATTAACGATATTTTTAATAGTTATGAGGAAAGAATTGGTTCTAGAATTGCTGGCTATTATGATATTTATTGTTTTTTTGGCGATGATTTAAGATTTAAAAAACCAACTTGATTTAAGTCAAGTTGGTTTTTTATTATTATTCTTCTCCTTCTGCTTCAGAGCTTAGTGTTTCAACACTTACTACTTTTCCACCATCATTTGTTCTCATTAAAGTTACTCCTTGTGTAGATCTTCCTAATACACTAATGTCATCTACTTTTAATCTAATGATTGTTCCTGTGTTGGTTACTAACATCACATCATCACCTTCTACTGCTATTCTTACTCCAACTAATTTTCCTGTTTTTGGTGTGATTTTGTAAGTGATTACTCCTTTTCCTCCTCTGTTTTGTACTCTATATTCTTCTAGTTCTGTTCTTTTTCCAAATCCATTTTCTGTGATGGCAAGCAATGTCGCTTTTCCTCCACTAATAACAGATTCCATTCCTATTACTTCATCATCTTTATCTAATCGAATTCCAATAACTCCTTGTGATACTCTTCCTATTGGTCTTACATCTTTTTCATCAAATGTAATACACATTCCATTTTTGGTTACTAATACGACATTGTCTTCACCATCTGTTAGTCTAACATCAATTAGTTCGTCTTCTTCTTTTAATGTGATTCCTTGTAAGCCTGTTTTTCTGCTTGAGTCATATTCTTTTAATGCTGTCTTTTTAATTAATCCATTTTTGGTTGCCATTAATAAGTATTTTCCTTCTGCAAAGTTTTGAAGTGGTATTACTGCTGATACTTTTTCTCCAGCGTCTAAGCTCAATAGGTTTACAATTGCAGTTCCTCTTGCTGTTCTTCCTGCTTCTGGTACTTCATATCCTCTTAATTTGTATAGTTTTCCCTTATTTGTAAAGAATAATACCATGTCATGTGTAGAGGCTGTAAAGATTTGTTTTACAAAGTCTTCTTCTCTTGTTGCCATTCCAGTAATTCCTTTTCCTCCTCTTTTTTGGCTCTTGTATGTGTCTATTGGCATCCTTTTTATATAACCAAAATGGGTTAGGGCTACTACACATTGTTCTTCTTTGATTAAGTCTTCTATGTCTATTTCCCCTTCTGCTGCTACTATTTTGGTTTTTCTTTCATCTCCAAATTTGTTTTTTATTTCAATTAATTCTTCTTTAATGATTTCAAACACTAATCTTTCACTGTTTAAGATTTCTCTTAAATGGGCAATTAATTCCATTAGCTGTTTGTATTCTTCTTCTATTTTTTCACGTTGTAACCCTGATAATGTTTTTAATCTCATGTCCAATATTGCTTGTGCTTGTACATCTGTTAAACCAAATCTTTCCATTAATCTTTCTTTTGGATCGTTATAAGAAGAACGTATAATACTAATTACTTCATCAATATTATCTATCGCAATTTTTAACCCTTCTAATATGTGTGCTCTTGCTAAGGCTTTGTCTAATTCAAATTGCGTTCTTCTTAAGATAACTTCTTTTCTATGGTCTATATAACAGTCTATACATTGTCTTAATGTTAATATTTTTGGCTCTCCATTTACTAAAGCAAGCATAATAATTCCAAAGGTTGTTTGCATTTGTGTATGTTTGAATAATTGATTTAGTACAACTTGTGGATTAGCATCTCTTTTTAGTTCAATAACCACTCTTACTCTTTCTTTTCGATCTGATTCGTCTCTACATTCTGATATTCCTTCTACTTTTTTCTCTTTAGAAAGATCTGAAATTGCTTTGATTAGGTTTGCTTTGTTTACCTGATATGGCAAAGAAGATACAATTATTCTTTGTTTTCCACCACTCATTTCTTCTATTTCTGTTTCTGCACGTAATGTGATTTTACCTCTTCCTGTTTTATAAGCTTGTTTGATTCCTTCCATTCCCAAGATAATTCCTTCTGTTGGAAAATCTGGACCTTTGATAACATTCATTAAGTCTTCATCTGATACTTCGTCTTCATCAATTATCTTGATGATTCCATCAATTACTTCTGTTAAGTTATGTGGTGGTATATTTGTTGCCATTCCAACAGCGATTCCTGATGAACCATTGATTAATAAAGCTGGGATTCTTGCTGGTAATACGCTTGGTTCTTGCAATCTATCATCATAGTTTGGCATGAAATTTACTGTGTTCTTTTCAATGTCTGTTAACATATATTCTGATATTTTTGCCATTCTTGCTTCTGTATACCTCATTGCTGCTGCTCCATCACCATCAACTGATCCAAAATTTCCATGTCCGTCAATTAGCATATATCTCATTGAAAAGTCTTGTGCTAGTCTTACCATAGCATCATAAACAGAGCTATCACCATGTGGATGATATCTTCCCAATACAGACCCAACGGTATTAGCACATTTTCTATAAGGTTTATCTGAGGTAATACCATCTTCATGCATAGCATATAATATTCTTCTGTGTACTGGTTTTAGTCCATCTCTTACGTCTGGAAGTGCTCTTGATACGATAACACTCATTGCATAGTCAATGTAAGCTGTTCGCATTTCTTTTTCAATATCTCGTTCGATAATTTTTCCGTCCATTCTTTCTTCCATTTTCCTTACATCCTTTCTTTTTCTTGCATTTTTCTCTTTGTATTATACTAAAACAATTTTGATTTTGCAAGCTAATTGACTTTAATTTTTTAGAAAAAGTTTAGGGAAAATGGACTTTCCAAATCTTTAGTTTTTTAGACAATTTATCATTAAATTAATGCCATCTAAAAATCCTTGTTTATAGAATTCTTTGTTATATTGTGCTATTTTTATGCTGTAATTTTCTTCTATTCTTTCAAATGCTTTGTTTAACTCACTTGGGTTTGATGTATTTTCTAACAATTTTTCTATTTCTATGCTTTTTATTTTGTCTTTTATTTTTCTATTGGCTTGCTTTATTTTTTCATCTAGTACTTTTTCTTCTGCTTGATAAATTATTTCTAAAATGTCTTTGTTCTTTATGTTCTCTTCCATTTTTGACTACCTCCTTTTTATTTAATTAGTATGTACTTTTTTAAATGTTTTTTATTCAATTTTCATAATTTTTTATTTTACTTTTGGGGAGTATTATGCTATAATTGTAATAGATAGATAACATAAGAGAAGGTGATTTATATGAAGCAAAAGATAATTAGCTTTTTAGTACTATTTTTAATTTTATTATCTAATTTTTCCTATGGAATTTTCACTCCTAATATTTATAAATCAGATGATAATAAAATTATAGCCTATTCTGAACTAAATGCTGCTACTATTACTCTTCCATCTGGAAAAAGAATTCAAAGTACTAATGTTAACGGTAATACAAATATGGATATTCAAGAAATAACAGCTCCTCTTGAAATTGTTTTAGTTATTGACATTTCTAGTAGTATGATAACCAATGGTAGAATGGGATCTGCTAAAACTTCTGCTAAAACTTTAGTAGAGAATTTATTTAATGTAGCTCAATCTATTCAAGTTAGTCTTATTGCTTTTAATTCTCGCGCTTTTATTTTAGTAAACTCTTCTAATGATAAAAATGCTATCTTAGGCTCTATTGATTCTTTAAGAGCTGCTGGTAGTACTAATATGTTACCAGCAATACAATCTGCAGAAACAATTTTTAAAAAAATTTCTTCTAGTAACACTTATTCCTTTTTAGTTTGTTTGACAGATGGTAAAACCCAAAATTCTGAAGAATGTGCAAAAAAACTATCTACTTTAGAAAAAAATGGCGTTTATATTTATAATATTTTATTGCAAACTATTAGTGATGAGGCTTTTTACATAGATGGTATTCCAATTGGTACTATTTATGAAGATATTTCTCCTGAAGAGTTAGCTTCTATTTATGATGAAATTTATTTTTCTATTTGTCAAGAAACTATAGTCAATACAGTTGATGATTTTATAGAAAACGCACAAAATTACTTTGTAGCAGATGATAATCTTTTTATGTTTTTAGATCAAGAACTGCTCCAAGGTTGTCTACTAGAAGTTGAGTATATTATTAATATAAAAACTGCTTTTCCTTGTACAAAATTAGAATTAAAAGATGTAGTAGATAAGAAGTTTAATTTTAATCCTTCTTCTTCACTTATTTCTGAAGAGAAAACCAATGCTGATTATGGATGGGAAATTGATGAACAGCTCAGTCATAAAAAAGGTAATGGTTTAATACTTTCATTAACAGAATCTTCTGAAGAGGACCCTGATAAAGATTATATTATAAAAAAAGGTGGTTCTTACGAAGTTAAATTATTATTATCTTGTTTACTAACAACTAAAGAAGATGCTAATTATACAAATTCTTTAACTTTTAGACTAAAAAATGGTGATCAACCAGATAATATTAGTAACTGGTTAGAAACAAAATCAATGGAAGTAAATATTATTCCCCCTTTTGGACAAGATCAAAATTTGCTTACTAAATTTATTATTTTTACTATTTTGATAATAATTATTATTTTTCTTATCTTTTATTCAAAAAAAATTGTTAGAAAATAATTTTTATTTAATCTAAATTCTCCTTTTATAAAAGGAGAATTTTTTATGTTCTAAAAAATTTTTACTTTATCAGCAAATCTTTCTTAAGTTGTTTTAACAAACAAAAAATTTTTTATTTCTTTTAGCATAATTTTTATTTATTCTTTTAGCATATTATATTATGTTACTTCTTATTGTATAATTAATAAGATATATAGGAGGGTTTTCAATGAACAATAAAATACCTGATAATTTAGAAGTAGGAGAAAGAATTCGTAAAATAAGAGAAAGTTTAAAAATGAATCGAGAAAAATTTTCAGAAATGATTGATGTTTCTGATGTATTTTTAGGGCAAATAGAAAGAGGTGAACGTTCTCTTAGTTTAAAAACATTATGCCGTATTGTTTCTTTTACTGGTGTTTCTACAGACTATGTTTTATTTGGCGACCCAACAACCAACTCTACAATTCATAAGATTAATAGAATTTTATCAAAGAGTTCAACTGCAAATATTGAATATTTTTATGATATTCTAAATTGTTCTCATGTATTTTTTAAAACTTATAAAAAAGATATGTAGGTTTTTCATCTTTCAAATTTTCATTTTAACTTTTCAGCCAATTCTATTTGTTGTTCTGTTAAGTTAAAGTTTTGTCCATTATTTTTTATTAAATTATGCAAAATGTCTATTGTTTTTATATTGTCTATTGTTTTTTGTATTGGAGCTAAATATTTGAATTGCTTTTCTATTTTTTTGTACTCTTTTTTCATTCCTTCAAAATCTTGATTGTTAAAAGAGTTTCTCCAATTAGCAACATATTTATTTACTTTTTCTATTGTCTCATATTGTTCATTAAAATTCTTTTCAATATTTCTTTCTACATTATTTAATATTATATTTTTTCCCTGCTTTATTGTATTAGCTAATTTTGTTTTTAGTATTCCTGCTTTTTTGGCTTCATCTACAACTTTATCTAATACAGATGATATACCATCTATTAATCCTCCAGATTTTACCGCTTTTTTCATTTGAGAAATATTCTCAAAGTTTCCTGTTACAATACCTATTGCACTTTTTCCTAAATCTATCGCATCATCAATGGTTTTATTAATACCTTCTTTTAATCCATAATTTAATAGGTTATCTTTTATATTGATAATTTGCTCTTCTAAAAATTCTGGAAATATAGCTCTTATTCCAATATCAACTGCTGTATTAATTGTTTTTCCTAATGTTGTTTCTAAAAAGTCCTTTTGTGTTTTTTCATTAATTAAATTATTTTCTATATTTATTTTATTGTCTCTTTCTAAATTAGTTATTTCCATTTTTATTCCTTCTTTCTTATTTATTATTTTATATATTTATATTTATTTTTTATTATTTAATTATTTTTTTACTATTAAAAATATTTTTTTTACTTTTATTATTTCCTTTTTTTGTTTTTTCATTTCATTTTGATTTATTTCCATTTTTCCTTTTCCATACTTTATCAATTTTTTGTTTTCCTTTTATTAGAATTTATTTTTTCTTTCTTCTATTTTTTTACTTTATTTTTTGTCTTATGTTAATTCATTTCTTCCTTTTCTCTCCTCTTTTTTTATTTCGTTT
>CAMXLV010000014.1 GCA_947244675.1 uncultured Clostridium sp.
CTGTTAATGCTGCTATTGTTACTCCTGCCAATATTAATAAAATGATGATAGTTATTACTAATACAATTAAAGTTATTCCCTTGTTTTGTTTTTTACTTGTTCTTAACTTTGTTATACTTTTCACTTCATCTACTCCTCCTTGGTTTTTCTCTGTTTTTTGCTATGCATTTTTTTCTTATTATTTCCATTTCTTCAAAATAATAGTAATTGTTACTAAGTTAGTATAACAATAATTTGATATTCTGTTAACAAGTTTTTCCATAATTTAAAAGTCTGTATCTTTGTGTCCTTATATTATTACTATTTAATCTTGCCAAGCAACTTTAGAAGACTTTACCATTTTTGTTTTTGTGGCATTCACTTTTTTTTGTAACTCCATAATTGGAATTGGAAGTAATGAAATGATAATTGTAATTAACCATTGTGTTTGGTTTAAAGGAGTCAATTTAAAAATTTCGGCAAAAGCTGGTATTAATACAACCATTACTTGTATTATACTACCTAAAATAAAACTACCTATTAAAAATTTATTCTTCAAAATACCACTCTTCCAAATAGATTGTTCACTTTTTATATTGAAACTGTGAACAAGTTCTAATAATCCCATAGAAAGAAATGCCATTGTTCTTCCTACTTCTAATCCATAAAATCGATTTCCTAGACTAAAACTAACTAGTGTAAGCATTCCAATCATAATACCTTCTACTACGATTTTATTCCATAAACCATCAGCAAAAATTCCTTTTTTGCTACTTATTGGCTTTCGATTCATAATTTCTTTCTCTGTTGGCTCTAATCCTAAACTAATTGCTGGTAAAGAATCGGTAACTAAATTAATCCATAAAAGTTGAATAGCAAGCAATGGTGACTTTAGTCCTAATACTAACCCCATAAATATAGTTACAATTTCACCTATATTTGTTGCTATTAAAAAATGAATGGCTTTTTTAATATTATCATATATAGTTCTTCCTTGTTTTACTGCTTCTACAATGGTTACAAAATTGTCATCTGCTAAAACCATATCTGCTGCATTTTTAGCCACATCTGTACCATTTTTCCCCATCGCAATTCCAATATCTGCTTTTTTCAAAGCAGGACTATCATTTACACCATCTCCTGTCATAGCAACTACAGCACCTGTTTTTTGCCATGCTTCTACAATTCTTACTTTATGTTCTGGTGTAACTCTTGCAAATACTGAATATTCACGGATTGTTTTTTCCAATTCTTTTTGTGAAATCTTATCTAAATCTTGTGCAGTAATTGCTTTATCCTTATCTCCTAAAATACTTAGATCTTTTGCTATTGCTTTAGCAGTTGCTATATGATCACCTGTTATCATTACTGTTTTAATTCCTGCTCTTCTACATGTTTTTACAGCCTCTTTTACACCTTCTCTTGGAGGATCCATCATTCCTATTAATCCAACAAAAATCAAATTATTTTCAATGGTATTACTATCTATTTTTTGTGGCAAAAAGTCTAAATCTTTATAACTAACAGCAATTACTCTTAATGCCTTTTGTGCCATTTTATCATTTTCTTTTTGTATTTCCTTTTTTTCTAAGTTAATCGTTTGGTTTAATCCTTTTGTAATTTGCTTTTGGCATCTATCTAAAAGAACATCTGGCGCTCCTTTTGTAATAACTCGATAACGATTTCCTATTTTATGAATAGTTGTCATCATTTTTCTGTTAGAATCAAATGGAATTTCATTAATTTTTGGCATTTTGCTATATAATTCATTTTTATCCATTTGGAGATTTTGTCCTTGGTTAATAAGTGCTACTTCTGTAGGTTCTCCTTTTACTTCTATTTTTCCTTCTTGCTTTATCACATCACAATCTGTACACATACAACTAAGCTCAGTTGCAAAATTTATATCACTACTCTTTATTTCTACTACTTTCATTTTATTTTGTGTTAGTGTTCCTGTTTTATCAGAACAAATAACTGACGAACTTCCTAATGTTTCAACTGCTGGTAATTTTCTAATTATGCTATTTTTCTTTGCCATTTTGGTAACACCAATAGATAGCATAATAGTTACAATTGCTGGTAACCCCTCTGGTATGGCAGCTACTGCTAATCCTACTGATGTCATGAACATTTCAATTGGATCAATGTTTTTAATTAATCCAATAACAAAAATAATAAAACAAATTACCAGACAAACCATTCCTAATATTTTTCCTACTTGCTCCAACTTTTTTTGAATTGGTGTTTTAGGTGCTTCATTTTCAATTATCATATTGGCTATTTTGCCTACTTTAGTTTCCATTCCTATTTCTGTTACAATTGCCTTTCCATGTCCACTTACTACCATACTTGCCATAAATGCCATATTACTCATATCACCGAATAGGAATATTGGGTTTGCAAATTTTATCAGCTTCTTTTAAAACTGCTTCTGTTTCCCCTGTTAAACTTGATTCTTCTATTTTTAAATGAAAACTCTCTATTATTCTACAATCTGCTGGCACACAATTTCCTGCTTCTAAAATAACAATATCTCCCTTTACAATTTCTTCTGCATTAATTTCATTTATTTTTCCCTCTCTTATCACTTTTGCCTTTGGTGGTGTCATTGACTGTAATGCCTCAATAGATTTTTCTGCCTTAGCTTCTTGTATCACTCCCATAATAGCATTTAGCACAACAATTGCAATAATAATTATGGCATCCATATAGTCATTTTCTCCTTGTAAATTAGAAACCACTACTGATACAATCGAAGCAATAATTAAAATAATAATCATAAAATCGTTAAACTGTTTGATAAATCTCATCATCAAACTCTCTTTAGGCTTGTCCCTTAGCTTATTTTTTCCATCTTTTGCTTGTCTCTTTTTTACTTCCTCTTGACTTAAACCATGTTTTAAATCTGTCTTTAGTTTCCTTAAGACTTCTTCTTTTCTCAATGTTTCCCACATCATTTCACTTCTCTCCTTTGTGCTTTTTTATCATTGTATGTGGCTTGTACTTAATTTATTCCTATAACTTTCTTACCTATGGAGGGAGTTTGTGCCTGTCCCAAGTTCTCCCTTTTCTTGGTACTTTGTGTCTGTCCTAACTCAACTCTTTCCTTTTTTGGGGATACTTTGTGCCTGTCCCAACTTCTCCCCCCCTTCTCCAAGTTCCACTTTTTACCTCTTGCACTTTTTTTTCTTTCATGCTATGATATGATAAGAAAAAACAAAGGAGAACAAAGGAGAATGTCATGAGTTTTGAATTTAACTTTTATGATAAAACAAATCTAAAGTCTTATAACTTAAATGACAGTATGAGATATCAACTCAATATGCTAGATCGATTAGATGTTTTTACAAGAAAACACTGTGAAAACGTTGCTAGTTTAACTTGCAGACTCTGTGAATATCTTCATTGTAATACAGGTTTTACAGAGTATTGCACTATTTGTGCTTATTTACATGATATTGGGAAACAATTTATTCCTCCCGCTGTTCTACAAAAACCTGGTAAATTAACAAATGAAGAATATGATATCATAAAAACACATACCACTTTAGGTTATAATTTATGTATGAAAGACTTAAAACTTCGTCCTTATGCTGCAGGAGCTTACTATCATCATGAAGCATTAAATGGTACAGGCTACCCACAAGGATTAACCAAAAAAGACATTCCATATGAGGCTCAAATTATTCGTGTTGCTGATGAATATGACGCTATTGTTAGTAAAAGACAATATAAATCTCATATTGGCATATCAGATACCCTAAAAATATTAATTGAAAATGCAACACCAAATGAAAATCAAAA
Source organism: uncultured Clostridium sp. (assembly GCA_947244675.1). The sequence continues at coordinate 3,787 of CAMXLV010000014.1, forward strand.
AGAAACTATGCCAAAAGAAATTGCTCGTTATGGAAAGAACAATCCAGTTATTGTAAGAACTCTATTTAAAGTCGTTATTGATGACATTGAATACGAAATTGCTTGTACTCAAAGCTATGTAAATGAATTGCAAGACGAATTAAAAAGATTTGAGCAAATAAAAAAATATAAAGAAAAAATGGAAAATGCCAAAAAAGAAAAAGATAAAAATTACTATCTTGAAGGTATTAAAATGTTACTCAAAAACAATGAAACACTAGAAAACTATCTTTCTATTTATGAAGAATATAAAAAAGCCTTTGAAACAAGAAAATCTATTATTGATACTCTTTATCAAGAAATAAAAATCATAAAAAAATTAAAAGTTTAAAATAAGTCCTATTATGAATTTTTTTCATCAATAGGACTTATTTTTTTATTCATCTAATCCAAAGCTTACTCCTAAAGCATTGTTCACTTTATCTATAATTTTTTCATCATCAATATGACCAATTCTTTCTTTTAATCTGCTTTTATCTATTGTTCTTATTTGTTCTGCTAATACTACTGAGTTACTTTTTAATCCACAAGAACTAGAATCAATTTCAATATGTGTTGGTAATTTATTTTTTCCTGTTTGAGAAGTTATAGCTGCTGCAATTACAGTTGGACTATATTTATTCCCTAGATCATTTTGTATAATAAGAACTGGTCTAATCCCTCCTTGCTCTGAGCCAACTACTGGACTTAAATCTGCATAAAACATATCTCCTCTTTTGATTTGCATATTCTTCACTCCCAATATTAGTGTATTGTCAAGTATATTCCATGCTATTTTAAATATCAGCAAAAGTAAATCATGTTTTTGTTAAAAACAATTGATATTTACTTCATTATATAATATGTAAATTCTTGTATTTTTGTTCTTTTCCTCTATTTCTAATCTTATTGGATTTCCTGTCTTTTTATCTATCCATAATATCTTTTCTTCTCGCTCATTTTCTGTTTTCATACTAATTTGATCATTCATTTCTTTCCAACTTGCTTTTTCATCTTGCTTATAATCTTCTATCAAACCAATCAAGTCCATACTATTGCTACTTATTCCTTCATAATTTTCAAAAATCGTTATTAAGTTTAAGTTTGTATTTTCCAGTGTCAATTGATTTTCATCACGCACTATCTTCACTCCTGCAATATTGCTTGGTTCTAGCACTTCTTGTTCTAATATCTTTTGACCTTTATACTGTTGTTTTATCCTATATTGATTTTTGTTTTTACTACTTTCCACTTCTACTTTTATTGTTGCTTCATAAGAACTAATACTTAAAATATAATCTACAATTTCTTGACTAGTAGTATTATTTCCAATTTTCAAATTTTTAGCCGTTTTTGTATGAAAAAACATAAAAAAAATAATAATTCCTATTAAAATAATAGCCAATACAGCAATCCACAAATTTCTTTTCTTCAAAATAATTCCCCCTATTAAAAAAAGTAGATATTTCATCTACTTTCATTGTATTTTATAGGGTTTCAAAATATTCTTCTATTTCCTTAAGTAACATTTCCTTCGTTTCTATTTGATTTATCAAACTTCTAAATTCACTTGAATTTCTCAAATTTTTAGTATACCATGCTATATGTTTTCTCAATTCTTTTATGGCTATTTCTCCTTTTTCTTCAACAGCTAATTCTATATGTTTTTTCATAATCTCTAACTTTTCTTGCAAAGAAGGTTCTTTTTTCTTTTCACCTGTTCTTAAAAAATATGATATTTTTTCAAAAATCCAAGGATTACCAAAGCTCCCTCTCCCAATCATAATACCGGTCTACTCCTGTTTCTTCAAACATTTGCAAAGCAGTTTCTTCATCTACTACATCCCCATTTCCTATCACAGGAATATTTACAGATTGTTTTACTTGTTTTATGATTTCCCAATTAGCTTTTCCTGCATAAAATTCACTTCTCGTTCTGCCATGTAGAGTAATAGCAGAAATACCAACTTCTTCTGCCATTTTAGCTATTTCTACTGCTACAATATGATCTTTGTCCCATCCGCATTCTAAATTTTAATGTAACTGGTACACTCGCATTTTTCTTAACAGCTATCATCACTTTTTTTGCTTGTTCTAAATCTAATAAAAGTCTACTTCCATCTCCATTTTTGACTACTTTAGGAGCTGGACATCCCATATTAATATCTACGATATCTGCCATTTTACTAACAAATTTTGCTGCATATCCCATCGTTTCTTCATCGCTACCAAAAATTTGCATACTAATAGGACGTTTTTCTCCTTTCGTATTTAATAATCGCCTCGTTTTTTGATCATTATGGAAAATAGCTTTTGAACTAGCCATTTCAGTAGCTACCATTCCAGGTCCAAATTCTTTGCAAATCATACGAAAAGGCTGGTTCGTTACGCCAGCCATAGGAGCTAAAATTAAATTATTTTCTAATTCTACATTTCCTATTTTTAATTTTTGTAAATACATTTCTATCTCCTATCATTTTTAAAAGGGTGTCCCTAAATCCCTTTTAACAGGGATTTAAAGAACGTCCCCCTTTCCCTTATTTCACAAATATTGTTTTTTGCCTCTTGCTACTAATATTTAGTAATAACCCTATACAGATAAAATTAGTGATTAGTGAACTTCCTCCATAACTGATGAATGGCAAAGGTACTCCTGTAATTGGTAATAACCCCATCACCATACCAATATTTTCTATCATATGAAATACAAATATTCCTGTTATTCCAGAGGCAATTAGTGATCCTTTATCATCTTTAGCTGTTTTAGCAACATATAAACATTTTGTAATTAAGACTACATACAAAATGATAACCGTTCCAGCTACAATAAATCCCATTTCTTCTCCAATAACAGCATAAATAAAGTCTGTTGTTTTAGGATATAAAAATCCTAATTGTGTTTGATTTCCTTTAAATAGTCCCATTCCAGTTAATCCTCCTGCTCCAATAGCAAGCTTTGATTGAATAATGTTATATCCTGCTCCACGAGGATCTGATTCTGGTGATAAAAAAATGTCTATTCTTTGTTTTGCATGGTCTGGTAAAATAAAATGATAAATCAGTGGTACTGATACTACAACTAAAATAATGGTTCCAAATATATATTTTTTGTTGATTCCTGCTGTTATTAACATGAAAATTGCTGCTACTAAAAAGGCTGCTGCTGTTCCATAATCTGGCTGTTTAATAATTAGAAGAATGGGAAGTGCTAAAATAGCTAATACTATTAAAAGCTTTAATGGTTTATTAATATTATTCTTTCCTCTTGCTTGTATTTTTGTAATACTATAAGTCAAAAATAAAATAACAAATATTTTGGCAAATTCTCCTGGTTGAAGTGAAAAAAATCCAATATCAAACCAACTTCTTGCTCCATTAATTGGTGCTGTAAATAATACACCAATTAATAATAAAATGAATGCTCCATAAAATATTGGCGACATTTTTTCAATTGCTTCATAATCAATTAGCATAACAATAACTCCTATGATTAAGCTAACTACTAACCATATGCATTGTTTGTTAAAATCATCATATTCTGTTTCCTGCGTCGCAGAAAACAAAGCAACTAACCCTATGATACAAAGGATAATTGCAATAATTCCGTATACTCCATTCTATGTTTTTTAACTCTCTTTTTCTCATTAAATCACTCTTTTTCTTACTAATTTTCTGATTTAAGTTCTTCCTTCGTCTCTTCTTTTTCTTCTTCCTTTTTTTCTTCTTGTTCTACTATCTTGTCCTCTTCTTTTATTGGATTCTCTTTTTTATCTTCCTTATTCTCTTTCTTTTCTTTTTCTATCTGTTCTTCTGCTTTTTTTGGCTCTTCTTGCTTTTCTACTTCTTTTTCCTTATTTTCTCCCATTTCTACTGTTTCTTCAATTTCTTCATTTCCTTCAATTTTAATTGTTTTTTCTTCCTTTTGTCCTTTTACTTCTTCATTTTTGATATTGATAATTGGGATATTTGCATATAAGGCTGGTGCTCCATTTGTTCCATCCTCATTTTCTTTATTGGTAAGTCTTACATCAATAGCACTTTCATCTACTTCAATATATTTTTTGATGACTTCAATAATTTCTTGTTTCATTAACTCTAAGAAATCTGCTGATACATTTGCTCTGTCTTGCATCAAAACTAGATGTAACCTTTCCTTGGCTACTTCTCTGGAGTTGTTTGTTTTTTTCTCTTCTTTTTTATTAACTTTTTTGAAAAGTTTTTTTATGTTTTCAAACATTATCTTTATTTACCTCCAAATTGCTTTATTGTTTTTTAAATATCTGTTTTAGTTTTGCAAAAAAACCTTTTTCTCTTCCTGGAATGGTTACTTCTATTTTTTCACCTAATACTCTTTTTGCAATTTCAATATAGGCTTTTCCAGATGGTGCTTTTTTATTTTGGATAACTGGTTCTCCTTTGTTGGTTTGTGTGATAATGTATTCATCATCTGGAACAACACCTATTAAGTCGATAGATAGTAAGTCTACAATGTCATCTACATCCATCATTTCTCCTTTTTTTACCATGTTGGCTCTAATACGATTGATAACTAATTCTGGATTTTTGATCTCAGATGATTCTAATAATCCTATAATTCTATCAGCATCTCGAATAGCTGATATTTCAGCTGTTGTTACTACAATGGCACGATTAGCTCCTGCAATTGCATTTTTAAATCCTTGCTCGATTCCAGCTGGACAATCTATTAATATGTAATCAAATTCTTCTTTTAATTTTTCTACTAAGTTTTTCATTTGCTCTTCATTGACAGCACTTTTATCTCTTGTTTGTGCTGCTGGTAATAAATATAATTCCTTGAATCTTTTGTCTTTAATCAAAGCTTGTCTTAATTTACATTTTTCTTCTACTACATCTACAATATCATATACAATTCTATTTTCTAGTCCCATAACAACATCTAAGTTACGAAGTCCAATATCAGTATCAATTAAAACTACTTTTTTTCCTTCTACTGCTAAACTAGAACCTAAATTTGCTGTGGTTGTTGTTTTTCCTACTCCACCTTTTCCTGATGTGATTACAATTACTTCTCCCATAATTTTCCTCCTTAGGTTTTTTAACATTTATATGATATAACGAAAAGGACAAAAAGTCAATGTATTATAACAAAAATATTGCTAAAATATTACAAAATGATTACAACGCAAAAAATACACTAAGGAATAGCTAATCTTTCTATCCCTTAGTGCTTTTTTTTAAACTTTTATTTATTTTACCATAATACAGTACGAAAACCTCTTTCTGCTGTACCATTTGCATTACTAAATGAATAACGATTATTTACAGCATTTCCGCAGATTTTCATCCTGATAACACCCACCACGATATGTACATGGTGTTGTCATTCTTCCAGAATATTCTAATGTCCATTCATACATATTTCCTGCCAAATCATAAATGTTACAAACACTATTTCGATTTGTTGCTCCTGTTGTTAATTCTGTCGCTGTATTGGTTTTATGATAAGTTTGATTAATCTCTGCCCATGTATTTATCTTATATTTTCCTCTTACAACATCAAAAGTACTTTCTTTATAATTTCCCCACATACTAGAGTCATTTTTTAACTCATTTTGTGTTTTATTTTCCTTTTCCTCTATAAACTTCAAAATTAAATCCCATTGAATGCCAAACATTAAACTTCCTGTTCTTGTTTCTGTTCCCAAAGATTTTGATAGCATTTGAGCTTGCTTGCAAGTTACATAATTGTATGCATAAACATTTGCTCCAATAATCGGTTGCCTTGCAGCATTGTCTAATGCTGTTACATAACTAGTTGCTCCTGTTTCATATCTACCTACAAAAAAACCACCTTTTTGATAGATACTCTTTAACATTGCTTTTTTCCAATCTTGATAATCCTGACTACTTGCAAAACCATGCTGATTTTCTTCTTTCCATGTATCTGTATATCCTTCTATTCTATAATTTGCTGTGTATTTTTGCAAATCTTCTTCTATTTTTTGATAAGCTTCTTGTGTAAATTCTTCTATAGCAAGTCCTGCTGTTGGATAAACTTTTAAAGTTTTTGGAACTTCGATCCACACCCACTGATTCTCTTTATTATCTTTTACAACAAGTCCTTCCTCAATGGTGTCTTCCCCTTTTATTTGTGATACTTTAAATCCTTCTGGTATTGAAATAGTATCCCCATTCTTGTCTTTATATATTCCTTCTTTGTCATAAGCTAAAGACCATTTTTCTATTGCTAAATAAATAACTTTGTTATTAGTAGTATTTTTGTAATAGCCTTGATAAGCATTTACACTCTTTAAAAAATCTTCTTTATCCAGACTATTTATCTCTAATTCTTCTGGAATGTTCTGTATTTTTTGCTCTTCTACAATCCATTTATATTGCTCTGTACTTTCTTGATTTTCAATTATAATTCCTGTATTTTTCTTTCCTCTTACATAATGATATCCTTCTGGAATTTGAATATTATCGACATATTTTAAGTTTACTTCTTTGGTATCCACTTCCTCTGCTTCATAATCTGTATAATAAACTTCTTTATCTATTGTAATTCCCTCTACATAGAAAATATTATGGCTTGCTTCATTGATAATATATAAATCAAGGTAATTGTTTGCATTTTGCGCATCTTCTCTTACTTTTTCATAATCTTTTCCATAATTTAATGTTAAATTTTCAAGAGCTGCTAGATCAATTACTAAAAAATCTCCTCTATCAACTTGATTACTAATTAAACCTGCTTCTTGAATATCATTTATATTAGTATATTTTATGTTTGCTGGAATTTTTCCATTTTGTATATAATAAGAAGCTATTTTGTCTCTTAAATTAGTAATATCATTTTGCATTTGTTTTAAGTTTTCTACTCTTAGGTTATCTCTTACATAATAAATGGTTATATTGGATAAAATAATAATTATCACCACTGCAATTGCTAAAGATACTAAGGATATTCCTCTTTCTTTTTTTCTTTTTTTATTTATCATTTGCAATTTCTCCTATTCTTTTAACTTTAGTATTAGTTTACTATTTTTTTTATTTATTTTCAATAGTTTTTCTTTTTTATTTTTCTAATAATTGATAGATTTTATTTCTTTTCTCATAAATTTTATCTTCTCGGATAAAAATCCCCCATAAAACTAAAATAATTAAAAAAATAGCAATATTTTCTACTTGATAAATCATAATACTAGCAATAAAAGTTAGAAACATTAAACTGACAAAAGATATTTTATTAATCCATCTATCTGCTCTTATTTTCCCTAAAAATATATGTAGAATCCCTTTCATTACCCTTCCACCATCTAATGGATAGATTGGTAGTAAATTAAATAAAATCAAAAGTAAATTTGAATATAACATCATTAATGTAATAATCAAATTCATATTCATTTGTAATACTAATAATATAATCCCAAAATTCATAATTGGTCCTGCTAGAGCAACTACTATCTTTTTTAATTCTAGTAAATTTCCACATTTTATCTTCTTATTGTAATCTTTTGGTGTGAGTTTAAATGAAATAGAAACACCATATGGCATTATTTCTATTTTTTCTGGTTTCATTCCTAAAAGCAATCCCGCTATTAGATGTCCAAATTCATGAAGAATAGCAAAAAACATAATCATTGCATAAATTTCTATTTGTTTTGTAAAATAGAATAAAATCAGACAAAGAAATATTTTTAAATCAATTCTAAATCGCATTTTTTTCCTCCCTTACAGTTCCAAAATAGATTCTGGATCAATGCATTTTTCCGAAATTCTTATTTCAAAATGTAAATGTGGACCTGTAGAATTTCCTGTTGAACCAACTTCTGCAATTTCTTGTCCTTTTGTAACTTTATCTCCTTGTTTTACATATAAATCATTACAATGGGCATAAATGATGCTCACTTCTCCTATTTGAATTTTTAAGTGTTTTCCATAGTCTCCTTCTTCTGAGCTAAGTACTACTTCTCCATCTGTTGCAGCTATAATTTTTGTTCCAAGATTTGCTGCAATATCAGTTCCTGTATGATTTTTAGGAACATCACCTGTAGCATTTTCTCTTTGTCCAAATTTGGAACTAATCGTCCCTTCTACTGGTTTGATAAAATCAGTTGTATTTTTTATATTTTGTATATCTATTTCCTCTTGTGTTAATTCCTCCTTCACTTGTCCTTCTGCTACATCTAATTCTTTTTGTTCTGCTAGTGGTACTTCTTTTGCTCCTCCTATTGCCTCTTCTTGATTTTCTTGTTTCTCTTCTTTTTTTACAAAATTTATTATTTGACTTTTAGTCCATTCATATAATTCCATAAAATTTGTGTCGTAAGAAAGTATTTCATTGGCTTTATGAATAAAGTCTTCCGAAAAAACATAAGAATTTTTTTGTATGGCATATATCGTCAAATAAATAGCTACACAAACTACTATTTGTAAAACCATTTTTTTGAGTAATCTAACATCTTTTTTTTCATTTATACTAACTTTTGTAACTGGTCGTGCTTCACCTTGTTTTCTTCTTTCATAAATCTCCTCAGCTCGTCTTATTTTTTCTTCTACTGTCATAACTCTCTCCATAAAAAAAACACCTCTTCCTTTGTTTTATCTTGTATTTCATTCTTATGTCACTAAGAGATGTTTTATGCCTTATTTTAAGATTAATAATATTGTTTGTAGCAAAATAATACTACTTGTTATAAAAGCATATCTTTTTAATCGTATATAATTTTTTCGATTTTTCACATTTTCTTTTCTTTCTTCCTGATCATTTTCTATTTTAGCTATATAGCTACTTACTAGCATTTCCGCTTCTTTTAGCAAATAATCCTTTTCTTTTTTTACTGTTTCTTTTGTTATTTTTAGGTTGTTATTTTTTTCTATTTTTTCTAACCTTTTTGCTTTTTTACTTGATTTTAAAATGACGATGGCTTCCTCCACTAGATTAGATGGCAAATTTTTTAAGATAATCATATTTTTCATGGTTCCTGTTTCCATTTTGCTACCTCCCTCGATTTTGTCTTTCTTATAAAGTTTTTCCACTTTTTTCAAGGTTATACACTTTTATCTAGCTTTTTGTAAAAATTTAACCCCCTTTTATTTGTATTGAAAACCAATAAAGTAACTTAAAATAAAAAAATATTTTACATTTGCAAGTTTAGTTCAAATCTTTCTATAAATCCTATCCATTCACCTTTGTCATTTTTTACCCCTTGCATATATACTCTTTGGTTTCTACTAGTTACACAAACAAAAACTTCTTTTCCATTGGTTTTTATCCCTTCATAACCTTTTTTTATTCTTTCAATTGATTTTTCGCTACTATGACAGTCAAATAAACTTTTTCCTATTAAGTTTTTATATCCTCTTTCTTCATAATAATGGTATTGCGCATTTTTATTCATAAATCTAATAATATAATCATTGTCTATAAAAACAATAGGATATGGGTAACTGTTCAAAATCCCTTCTAACATTTCAATTTTTTCCATAACTGTTTCCTCCTTTAAACTTTCTATCTCTTACTCTCTGATAGTTTCTATGTCTACATTGGCATGATGAAAATTTTTAATATCAAATTCTAAAAATAACTTCCTAATGTAATTATTATTTTCTTTTACACTCTTTATTCCTGTTTCAATCATCAGCAAATGTTTGTTGTCCATTTTTTAGAAATTCCTTTTTTATATCTTCTGTATAATCTAAATTATAAAAAAAACCTTTAAACATATTTTAACACAATTTATAATAACAGGCAAATTACAAATATGTTTTTTATTTAGAAATTACAATGAGAATCTATAAATCTTTTGAAAATACACAATTCTGCTATCTAGCAAAATTAAACTTCCAATTTTTACTGATTAACATTTTAAAACATTAACCAATAAATCTTGGAAGTTTATTGTCTTATATAATTTTCATTTACTACCTTAGCTGCTGATTTTTCACTTTATGTATGACTATTTTTATATAGTTTATAGCCTTAATAATACTTACCCGCATTTAACAGTTTTTCAATATTTGCAATGCTTTTAGCTATTATCTCATTATTCTCTATGCACTCTTAAGTTCAAGTCTTAATTTATCTGCAATCATTGCTATAAATTCACTATTCGTTGGTTTTCCTTTGCTTGCTGAGATTGTATACCCAAAAATATTTTCTACTGCTTCTTGTTGTCCTCTTCCCCATGCCACTTCTATCGCATGACGAATGGCACGTTCTACTCTGCTTGGTGTTGTACCATATTTAAAAGCAATTTTAGGATATAAACTCTTTGTAATTTGATTAATTACATCAATATCATTTACCACCATCATAATAGCTTCTCTTAAATATTGATATCCCTTAATATGAGCAGGAACTCCTACTTCATGAATAATGTTTGTAACTAAAGCTTCTAAATTTTCCTCCTTTTTTCCTTCGTTTTCTGACAAGTCTATGTATTTTTGTTTTGTTTCTCTTGTAATAAAACTTCCACCAGTTTGAGTTGGTTTAAAATACTTAATTTCCCTAATTCTTCTAATTAACACCTCGATGTCAAATGGTTTCACAACATAATAATCTGCACCTGCTATAATTGCTTTTTGTGTTATTTTGTCTTGGCCCACTGCTGAGAGCATAATGCAGATCGGTTTTTTATCTATCGTCATCATATTATTTACTTTTTCTAATACTCCTAATCCATCTAAATGTGGCATAATTACATCTAAAAGTGCAATATCTGGTCTTGTGTTTGCTACCATATCAACTGCCTCTTTTCCATCTTTTGCTACTGCTATTACTTCCATATCTTCTTGACTATTGATATAAGAAGTTAATGTGCGACTAAAGTCCTGGTTGTCATCTGCAATTAAAATACTAAGTTTCTCTTTCATTTTTCCCCTCCTAAATTTTTTTACTGTAATTTTTTTACAATTGTTATTATAATGTTTTATTCGAGGAAAAGCAATACTTTCTGGAAATTTTTTCCAGAAAGTTTTATAAAAGTACTTTTTTCATTTACTTTTTGTTATATATTTTTTAGTTATTTCTATTACATCTTTTAAATTGACCTCTTTTGTTTCAAAATCTTTCAATAATTTTGTTTTTTTATCAACCTCTAATTCTATTTTACAACAAATCATTTCACTATATTCAATATTCGTTATCAAAATCTTATTATTTCTACAATAATATTTAAAACTATCTAAATCACTATAATTAATAGTAATTACCATTTCTATTCCTTCACATTTTTCAATTTTTTGACTTTTTTCAATTGCTTTTTGTAAACCTTCTGAATAAGCTCTAACTAAGCCTCCTGTTCCTAATAGAATTCCTCCAAAATACCTAGTTACAACAATTAAAACATTCGCTAATTGGTTCTTTTGTAAAATCGTTAGCATAGGCGCTCCTGCTGTTCCTGATGGTTCTCCATCATCACTTGCTTTTTCAATTATTTGACTTTCCTTAACAACACGATAAGCAAAACAATTGTGCCTTGCATCATGATATTCCCTTTTGCTTTCCTTGATTAATCTTTCTGCCTCTTCTACATTCTCTACAGGAAATATATTAGCAATAAATTTCGACTTTTTCTCTACTATTTCTGCTTGCATCTTTTCTCTAATGGTTACAAAATTCATTTTAATTCCTCTTTTTCTTTATTCTTGTAGCAGTCCTGCCACATAGCCTGTTGAATATGCTATTTGTAAATTAAAACCACCTGTATAACTATCTACATCAATTACTTCTCCTGCCAAATATAAACCTTTTACAACTTTTGATTCCATTGTTTTAGGATTAATCTCTTTTACACTAATTCCTCCACTAGTAATAATTGCTTCATCAATTGGGCGAAACCCTTTGATTGATAAACAGAATTTTTTTAGTAGCCTTACTAATTGTTTTCTTTCTTCCTTTGTAATCTCATTAACTGCTTTATCTGCTCTAATTCCACTTTTTTCCACTATAACTGGAATCATTTTCTGTGGCAATAATTTGTCTAAACTATTTTTAAATTGCTTATTTTTAAATTCTTGAAAATCTCTTCCGTATTCTTTCTTCTAATTTTTCTTGTGTTAAAGCTGGTTTAAAATCTATCTCTAAATCAATATGATGTTCTTTCATTTTTTCCTCAATATTAGCATAACGAACTAAATGAGCAGAAGCACTTAGAATAATTGGACCTGATATACCAAAATGAGTAAATAACATTTCTCCAAAATCTTGATAAATTTCTTTTTGCTTATCTTTGTCCTTTAACTTTATTTTTACATTTTTTAAACTTAATCCCTGTAATTTTTGACAAATTTTCCTTTCATAGCTCTCTAAAGGAACTAAAGATGGTTTTATTTTTGTAATAGTATGCCCTAATTTTTTTACTAACTCATAGCCATCTCCAGTAGAACCAGTTAGTGGATATGTCTTGCCTCCTGTTGCTAAAATAATTTTATCTGCTTTTATTTTGTCTTGTTTCGTTTGAACTCCTATTGCATATGACTTTTCCTTCTCTTGTTTTGTCAAAATTCCTGTCACTTCTGTTCTATATTGGATTTCTACTCCTAATTCCTTTAGCTTTTTTGTAAAACATTTTAAAACATCTTGTGATTTATCACTCACTGGAAATATTCGATTTCCTCTTTCTTCTTTTACCTCTAGTCCTTGTTCTTTTAAAAAATGAATTATATCTTGATTAGTATAATTTTGATAGCAACTATATAGAAATTTTCCATTTCCAGGAGTATTTTTAATAAAGTCCTCCATATCTAAAGAAGATGTAATATTACATCTTCCTTTCCCTGTTATTAATAGTTTTCTTCCCAACGATTCCATCTTCTCCAATAAGATTACATCGTTTCCTTTTTGCCTGGCAGTTATTGCTGCCATCATACCACTTGGTCCTCCACCTATTACAATTACTTTCATTATTATTTATCTTCTTTCTTTTTAGTTGCCGCTTTTTTTGTTGTAGTTTTTTTTGTCGCTGTCTTTTTAGCAGGGGTTTTTTTAGCTGCTGTTTTAGTTGTCTTAGTTGTTTTTGCCTTCGTTGTTGTTGTCTTTGCTGTCGTCTTCTTGGCTGGTGCTTTTTTGGTTCCTGTTGTCTTTTTTGTTGTTGTTTTTTTAGCTGGTGTTTTCTTTTTTGGTTTTTCTTCTACTTCTTCCTCTTCTTCTAATAAATCAAATAAGTCTTTTTCTTCTTCATCATCACCATTTAAGTAACCAATATCATTTGCTTTAGCTTCTTTAATATATCTTTCCAATTTGTCATTTTCATCTTCTACTTCTTGTTCTTCAAATAAGAATGCTATATCTTCCTCTTCTGTCTTTTCTTCTTCCTCTTCTACTTCTTCTAAATCAAATAAATCTTCTTCTGGTTCTTCTTCCTCTAATTCCTCTTCTTGCTCCTCTTGACCATATTCATCATCAAATAAAAATTCAATATCCTCTTCATCATTTGTTTCTTCCATTTGCTCTTCTATTTCTTCTATCTCTTCTTCTGGCTCTTCCTCTATTTCATTTTCTATAAAAGGTGTATCCTCTTCTTCTCTTTCAAAATCTTCTTCTGTTATTTCATCTTCCCAAGAGTTTCCTTCCTCTTCTTGAATCGCATCTTTTAGAATATCTACGTATTCCTCATTTTTTTTCTTGCTTTTCTTCTTTTTCATTTCTTTTTTTGCTGTTTTAGCAGAGGCTCTTCTTTGCTTTTCTATTCTTCTATTTTCTTTTCTTTGTGATGCTCCTCCTAAAATTAATACAACAATAATTAATATAATTAAAGTTGACAAAATGCTAACTACTAACATAATTTTTCTCCCTTCTTTATTTTTTCATCTGTTCAATCGCTTTTAATATACCCATTTTTCCATATTCATATGTAAGTCCTCCTTGAAGATATGCTATATATGGTTTACGAATTGGTCCATCACAACTAAGTTCTATGGTTGATCCTTGTGTAAAGGTTCCTGCTGCCATAATAACTTTATCATCATATCCTCCCATATCCCCTGGATAAGGAATTACATCAGAATCAACTGGTGATCCCATTTGAATGCCTTGACAAAATTTGATTAATTTTTCTTCTTCTCCTAAATGAATCGTCTGTACAATGTCTGCTCTTGTTTCATTACATTTAGGTTCCACTAGATATCCTAGTTTTTCTAAAATACAACTTGCAAAAATTGCTGTTTTTAAACTACTTGCTACTACACTAGGAGCAAAAAATAGTCCTTTTAGAAAAAATGTATTTTGGTTTAGTGATGGTCCTATTTCTTTTCCAATTCCTGGTGAAGTTAACCTCTCTGCACATAGATTTATCAATTCTTTTTTTCCTGCCATATAAGCTCCAGATGTAGCAATTCCTGCTCCTAAATTTTTCATTAATGATCCTACAATAATGTCTGCCCCTACTTCTATTGGCTCTCTATCTTGTACAAATTCTCCATAACAATTGTCTACCATAATAATAACATCTTTATTTACTTCTCGAATGGCTTGAATTGCCTTTTCTATTTGCTCTATTTTTAAACTTTTTCTAGTGGAATAACCTCTTGATCTCTGAATTTCAACTAATTTAATATCTTTCTTTTTTAGTCTTTCTTGTATTTTGTTAATGGCAAATTCATTTTCAATCAAATCAATTTGTTCATAATGAATGCCAAATGTTTTTAAGGAACTTTTACTTGGTTCTTTTCCTATTCCTATTACGGTTTGAAGTGTGTCATAAGGCTCTCCAGTAATACTAAGCATAATGTCTCCTGGACGTAATAAAGCACCTAATGTTATTGCCAAAGCATGTGTTCCAGATATTAATTGACTTCTTACTAAGCTGTCCTCTGCTTTAAATACTTTAGCATATATTTCTTCTATTTTATTTCTTCCTGGTTCATCAATTCCATATCCACTGGAAGAATTAAGATGTGCCTCTTGTAACTTACACTCTTGAAATGCCTCTAATACTTTTTGGCTATTGTTTTGGCAAATCATTTCTATTTTCTTAAAAATAGGCTGTATTTCTTCTTCTACTTTGTTTGTTAATTCTTTTAGGTTTTGTTCCATTTTCATTTTTACCTCTTTGCTTATTTTTTGCACTTTATTTGTCTTTATCATTTTACTACACTTTATTTTTTTTTGCAATGCTTTACAAATAAAAAGTGCATAGAATAAAAAGTAGTAATTTTATATTATCACTACTCTTTTATCTCTATTCTGATTATATTACTGTTATATTTTTTAACTTAGGATATGTGGCATTAAGCCATGTTTTCATCACTGTATTTGTTATTATTTTTACATTTTCGGGAACATTTGACAATAAATCAGCTGTATTTTCTGCATTATTTACATTAAATTTAGGAATATTTAATACTTGCAAACTACTACATTTAGAAAACATATTATGCATATTTTTTACTTTATTCGTTGTAAAATTGGCCAAATTTACTGATGTTAATTTCTCGCATTCAGCAAACATTCTATGTGCATCTGTTACATTTTCTGTATTCCAATTACTTAGATCAATTCTACTTATATCACAACATTCAAATGCATTATTCATAGTTTGTATCTTGCTTGTATCCCATTTATTTACATCTATACTTTTTAAATTTGTACAATACCTAAAAATCCATTGTATATCTGTCACATTCCCTACCTTCCAATTACTTACATCAATACTCTCTAAGCTGTTACAAAAATTAAATACTGCATACATATCAGTTACTTTACTTGTATTCCAATTTCCCACCTCTATTTTGGCTAAACTCTTACAATTATAAAACATTCCATTTATTGTTGTTACATTTTCTACATTCCATTTGCTTACATCTATATTCTTTAAATTAGAGCAATCTCTAAATACGCTTTCCATTATTGTTACGTTTTTTACATTCCATTTACTTACATTAATGTTTTCTAAACTTGTACATAAATAAAACATCCCTTTCATATTACTTACACTACTTGTATCGAAATTGCTCACATCTGCTGTTATTAAATTGCTACAATTTGCAAACATTTCACGCATAACTGTTACTTTACTAGTATCAAAATTTGATAAATTAAGTGTTTTCAATGTAGTACAGTTCTGAAACATATACCCCATATCAACTACATGATTTGTTTTAAAATTATCTAAATTTATTTCTATTAAATTTTCACAAGTTGAAAACATCGAATTCATATCTGTTACTTTATGAGTATCAAAATATGATACATCTATTGATTTTAACTTGCTACAATTATAAAACATAGAATTCATATTTTCAACATTGCTTGTATTAAATTTAGACAAATCTATTTCTTTTAAATTAGTACAATCATAAAACAATGCTTTCATACTTGTTACTCTTTCTGTTTTTAAATTCTCCATCTTTTCTATTTTAGTTAAAGAATTCAAATCTGAAAAATAACAATCCATATTTGTTGGTACTATTTCTTCTTCAAAACTTATTATCTCAATTTTAGTAGCATCATTCATCCATGGTGTATTTGGTGGCTTTTTCCATCCTCTCGTATAAATTTCTCCTTTTATATTAGAATAATAATGTTCTTCACTATCAGCAAATTCTTCTGCTTTTTTTGCTTCTGTAAAAAACCCCAATATATTTCCATTTAATGCAACAAATATATCTGTTTCTTTTTTTAATGGATATTGAATTTCACCTTCTATCCCCTTATATTCTACCTTATTTTCTTTTACCCAATAATACCATCCTTCTTTGGTTATTACTTCTATTATTATTTCATCAGTATTTGAATCTATAAATTGTCTAACATTTTGATATTGCTCAAATATAGGATCCTTTTTTATTTCATATTCATATTGATCCATATATTTTTCATGATTCCATTTTTTGATAGTCCTATCTGGTGCTAATCCTAAACCTATCACTTCTAATTCTTCTTGATATTCTGCTTTTTTGATGTTTTCTTTTGCTTTACCTGCTTTTGTAATAATTCCATTCTCTCCTATAAACATTGCCATTGTTATAGTCGCTAAAATTAAAAGCACAATTATTGTAATTACTAAAGCAATTAATGTAATTCCCTTTTCTTTTTTCATATTTTCCATCCTTAGTTCTTATTTTTCGATATAATAATTTTATTATATCTTTATAATTTATGGGATACAATAAAAATGACCATATTTTGTGGTCATTTTTTTACATAATTCGGTTTAACTTTTGGAAGGCTGTCCCTAAATCCCTCTTAGGAGGGATTTAAAGAACGTCCCCCAATCCCTTAAATAACATATTTCTTAATTAAGATAATTCCTCCTGCTATGGTAATGAGTACTATAAATCCTAATCCAAAATAGATTCTTACTTGTCCTGTTGTGATTGATAACATAACAGGTGCATTGTCTATATCATCTTCTCCTTCTTTTTTGTTGTCTGGAGTAGAATCAATATCTGGTACATCATACTTGTTGTAATCTTCTGAAATTTCTGCTACGTTATCCATTACTCCCATATTGTTTTGGCTATTTATCCAAGTTAAAACTACTTCTACATCAGTACATTCTCCTGGTTGTAATAATGTATTTTCTAATAGTCTAGTAGATATTACATTATTTCCCTCATCTGTCCATCCTGGATTGTCTTCTGCTACAAATTTTAGACCTTCTGGTACATAATCTGTTATTTCTTTAGCATATCCTTCAATTTCTCCTTGATTATATACGCGAATTGAATATCTAAATTTTACAGTTACTTGATCTAGTTTCTTTCTATTTAATTCTACTTTTACTACCGCTTCTGGTTCATCCCATGCATCATGTCCTGTTTGGGTTATGCTTTGTTTTCCATTTTCGATAACAATTGCTTCTGTTACCCATTTTCTTAAAGCTAAGTCAAAAGTTTTTATAATAATCTTTTCAAAATCGTCATCATCTTGTTGTCCTGGAACATAACTTTCTGATATATTTCCTTTATAGTTTGGTAAGTCTTTATCTTCTGGAAGTTTTACATTATCTTCTTGTGAGTCTCTATCTGTTGCTGGTTCTTTGTTTTCATCTAAATATTTTGTAATATCAGCAATATTTGTAATATTCTCACTTGTTTTAGCATTTTCTTTTACACGACACATAATTGGAACTTCTTTGTAAGATAATACTATTTTTCCATTTGCGTCCTTTTTCGCTTTTGTAATTAAACTATCTTCTAAATATTTTGTTGTAACTGTTCTTCCATCCGCTGACACTTCCCATCCATATTGTTTGTTAAATTCATCATCAACATATTCTAAATATGGTGGTAAATGGTCTTTTATTTCTGCTGCATAACCATCTGCTTCTCCTTCGTTATAAACCCTTAATATATAAATCACATAATCTCTTGGCTTTACTAACACTGGTTCTTTGGTATGATTATAAATTGCTGTTGTAATTAAATTTCCATTACTATCTATTGTGTTTAATTTAGAAGTATCTACTATTGGTGCTCTTGTATAGCTTCCATCTTGATTCTTTAGGTACTCATTTTCTTCGATTTTAGTATCATCACTTACTGCTATAATGAATTTTCTTAAAGCTAAATCAAATGATTGTAAAATAATTCTATCATAATCTTCATCATCTTCATATTTTACCCATTTATCTGTTTCTGAATCTCTATCATCTACTGGATTTCCATCTTCATCAGTATCTTCTGTAATAGCTGCTTCATTTCTAATAATTGTTCCTGCCAAATTTTCTGATGTTACTTTGAATTTAACAGCTAGTTCTTTATAGTGTAAATCTTTTTCTGTTTTTGTACCATCATTTTTTCCAAAAGCTTCAATTAGGTTTCCTCCTACTGTTGTTTCATTTTCCTTGCTTAAATAGTCAGATGAAATTTGTATGATATTTTGTTTTGCTTCATCATATACAAATTTTCCCCATAAATATTTTTGGTTAAATTCAATTGCTTCTTTTTCTTCTGCTGTTAGGGTTTTATCATTTTTTAATTCTTCCCCTTCTTTTTCTGACCATAAAAATTGTAGTCCCTCAGGAATATCTTCTGTAATTTCTGTTGCATAACCATTAATAGTTCCTTCATTATAAATTCTAAAAGTATATGTTACAATGTCTCCTTTTTTTACTCCTACTGGTTCTTTATTCAATTTATAGTCTGCTGTTGTTGTCATTTTTCCGTCACTATCTATTGTATTTAATTTACTAACATCAATACTTTGAATTCTTTCTGGTACTTCTTGTCCATTCACTTGTGTTATTCTTTTGATTAACTTCAAGTCAAATGCTTCTGGTAATAAAACTAATTTTTCAAAGTCATCATCATCTTGTTCACCTTTATAATAGTAATCTTTATCTGTCAAATCATCTTTATTGTCTTTTCCTTTATAGTTTTCCATATTGTCTTTGTTGACACTTGGTTTTGTTCCTGGCTCAGAATCTCTGTCACTTCCTGTTTGATTTATAATTACTTCATTGGTTTCTGCATCGATTTCTTCTGCAATCCATGCAACATTAGTTAATATTTTACTATCCTTGTTATCTGGCTTAGCAACTACCATACATTCAATTTCAATTGTTTCACTATCTAAGTTTCCAGCTGTATAAGCATCTAAATTATCTTCATTTCCAGCTTTTCTCTTTAAATTTAAAGTATTGGTTGCTTTGTCATAAGAATCTAATTCGAAGTTCCCACTAACTACTCTGCTAAATTCTAGTCCTGTTGGTAATTGATCTACTACTTTTGTCGCACGCCCTACTTTTTGTCCTTCATTATAAATTGTCATTTTATAAGTTACTTTGTCTCCTGTTGCTATTGTTACAGGATCTTTTTTGTGCTTATATGTCGCAGTTGTTCCACTCTCTAAACTACTTACATCAATATTTGGCACTCTTGATGTTGTTCCTTCTAATTCTTTGTCATTTACTTTTGTTATGTATTTTCTTAGTGCCAAGTCAAATGGTTTTTCTTGTGGTACAATTAACTCTACTGGAATAGATTGATTGATTTTCTTTACTTCTGCTAATGGTTGTTCTTGGTTGTTTGTATTAGATGCCCATAATTTCATAGTTGTATCATTATAATTAATTGTAATTTTAACACTAATATTTCCTGCTTGGTCTTTTGGTACTAAAACATAAAAATCTTTTCCTACTAGATCTTTTACTGTTGTTCCATTGGCTACTGCTTGTTTATTTTCATCTAATAATTGATAATTGGAAACTTCGTTTCCTGCATTTTTTACTTGAAAATCTATTGTATATGGTGTTGTATTTAATTGTGATATTTGTATTGGTCCTACTATACAATTGTTACCAGATGTTTCGCTTTGTAATGTTTTTGTTTCAACTCTTGCTGGTGCTCCTGCAGATGCACTTATATTGGTATATTGATTTGCATTATTTTTAGCTTTGTTTATCATATAATTATATAGGACTTCTGCTTGATAACTTCTTGCTTGTCCTGCATCATATTGTTCTTGTAGTCCATTTGGTTTATAGTTTGGAAGTGGTTTATAGGTAGTTCCATCTAATGTATAATTAAGCCATCCTTTATCTTGTGTTTTATCATATTTTTTATCATCTTCCCCATAATTAGTAAAATACCATAAAACTGCTTGTTGAACTGCTTTAATATCACTATCTGTTAATGGATAACTTTCCATTAGTTCTACATAGTCTGTATAACCACTATCTGGTTCCATAGCAAATTTAAGTACTTCATTAATTAAATCTGCTTTTTGTTCTGCAGTTGATTCTCCTGGTAAATATAACATATCTAAAACTGCTAAAATAGCATCATAACGATTATATGTTAAACTTCCTTCTGTAATATTTTTTTCTACTAAATCTTTTAGTATTTCATTTTGTGCTTTTATATTCTCTCTTTCTGTTTTCATATCATAAAAAACATCATATGCAGCTCTTTTTATGGTTCCATTATCTACTTGAGTAAATCCAACGCCTGCTTTTACACAGTAAATATTAGCATTTTCAAATTCACTCGACGTTGCTGATTTATATCTTACAATGTTCCATAATTTTGCCCCATTGCCACTTCCAGGTGTATTAATAGCATACCCCATGTTCGGTGTATCATTTGTCATTAGTTCAGTAATTCCCATATAAACTTCTTGCCCTGCTGGCAATGTAGCTCCATATGTTACTGTTTGTACTAAAAGTATTGCTGTAAACATTATCATGGCAATTGCTTTTACTAGTGTTTTTTTCAAGTTCATTTTTAATCTCATTCCTTTCCCTAATTCCATTTTAGGTTATTCTTTATACTATTATTATTTTTGCACTCTTTTTCATTTTCGTCAATAGTCTTTTTCTTCCTGTTTATCCCAACTATTTTCAACGCACCTTTTGTGCTTACGGAAGCTATCTTTGACAGTTGCTTAATAAAGACAAACACTTCCTTTACAATTATATTACATTTTGGCGACAAAATCAATACATTTTACATAAATTGCAGGGAAAAGGGGACGTAGCAAAAATCCCTCCTTAAGGGGAAACAGGGACACT
>CAMXLV010000015.1 GCA_947244675.1 uncultured Clostridium sp.
TATACTTGCTAACGCATGCCAATAGGCTGTATCTATTTGATTTAGACTTTTTTGGACAATAAGATAAAATATATTAGAAAATAATTTTGGTAAAATGGAATCATTCAAACTCAAATCTGCTTCAATAGACAAAGGAATTCCCAAGTATTCAAAAACTCTTTTAAAGGTGGTAAAGCTTTTGGTTTTATCTATTAATATCGCAATATCTGAATATTCTAATGGCAATGCTCTTTTTCCCTTTAAGCATAAAGGCCGTTCCTTCATCAAAGCTATAATTTTCCTACCACAGATAAATGCCTCTAATTCTTCTTCTGTAAATTCAATAGCCTCTGCATAAGATAAAATATCCATATGCCAATTACGTGTTTCATTAGTTAAAGCATAATCCTTTTGCCCAAATCGCATCATGTGCTCTAAGGTATAATTTGCATCTCCTTGATCTAAGGTCATAAGATTTGAAAAAATCAAATTAATATCATCCACCACTTCGTTTCTAGAACGAAAATTATATGTCAAATCAATTTTTATACCTTCCTTCATAGAAGAGTATCGGCTATATTTTTCTTTAAAAATATACGGATTAGCATTTCTAAACCGATAGATCGACTGCTTAATATCGCCAACCATATAACAATTATTTTTAGAAATCAATTGAATAAATGTCTCTTGAATGTCCGAGGTATCTTGATATTCATCTATTAAAATCTCAGTGAAGCCATTTTTTATTTCAGATAAAACAGTTGCATTATTTTGAACCAATCGAATTGCCATTTTTGCAATATCCATATAGTCAAAAGACATAAGCTCAAGCTTATATTGATACAAGCGTTTTTGAACCTCTAAAGCAAGTTCTAACAAATATAAAACATCTTCCTTTATAGCATAAATTTCATCCTCAGCTGCCTTTAAAGTACTATATTTAGAAAAATAGTTTGTTTTTAATTGCTTAAGTTCTTCCCCACAAAATGTTTTTTGTTCCTTTACCGCTAAAGAGGCGTTAGAGGAAAGGCGTGGCAAAGCTAAAGTGGAAAGAAACTCATAAGCCTCCTCATAAAAGGTAAAAGGTTTAGAGGGTAGTAAGGCTTCTATAGTGTCTGCTAGCTTTTTAGACTCAGTATCCTCAGAAGCGCACTCCAATAGCTTAACTAATTCATTTACAAAATTCTTAGATTTTCTTAACACTAGCTCTTCAAAGGTATGAATAATATTTTGAACAAATTTTTTAGAATAATAGTTTTCCTCATATGTGTTCACAAACTGATTCTCATCAACTATAAGCTCTAGTTTTTGAAATAAGGAAAGTATGATACCTTTTAGATTTTCATCGGATTGCTTAGTATATTTTTTTAGTAATGAAAAAAATTGAGTATTCTTAGATGTATAGTTTTCCTCAAACAATTGATCTAAAAGTTCTTTTTTCTTAACCTCTAACAAGGCCTGATCCATTATGGAGATATTCTTATCTATGCCTAAATAAAAATAATATTTTTTTACTAAGGATAAGCTGTAAGCATCAAAGGTTGTAATATCTGCAACATCTATACGACTAGCCTGGTCCTTTAAATTGTGTTCTAATAGCTTTTTTCGGATACGCTCCTTCATTTCTTGGGCTGCCGCATTTGTAAAGGTTAAAACAAGAAAGCTACAGATATCCTTCCCCTCTTTACAATAGGTTAAGATACGTTCAGAAAGAACTGCAGTTTTTCCTGAGCCTGCTCCTGCTGACACTATCATATTTTTGCCCTTTTTATGAATTGCCTGCTCCTGCATTTCCGTCCATGCCATCTCCTTCACCTCTCTTTCCAAATGGTTTATAGGATAACTCTATTTCATCCTCATAATCACAAAAGCATAAATCCTTATATTTACAAAACATACAGGATTCATTTTTACCTCTAATTTTTTTAGGAGCAATAGGAAATACTCCCTGTTGAATTTGTTCTGCTGCCCCATCTAAAAGGCTTTCTACCAATTGGATAATTTCCTCCTGCTGAGCTTCTAAAAATACTTTTGAATATTTTAAAAAGCCATCTTTCGTCATTCCTAAAGATTTAATGTAGGTACTTCTCATATGAGAAGGATCTAGCATAGATAGTAGTCTAGAGCTAGCCACACTATAGCCTTCTAGCATAAATCTTTTATTCATTTGTTGTTCAACATCAGATTTATGATCATAAATAACTATATTTACCTTTTGTAAATAAATTCCGATGATATGAAGGTTCTTCCCTTTAAATTCATCATACTTAGATAATAAATACATATAGGCTGGAAGTTGTAAATGAAAGCCATCCTCCATATTATCTAAGCTAACTATATCAGCCCCCGTTTTATAATCCACAATTGCAGCATATACCTCATCCTCCTGTATTGTATACATAAGCTTATCTATGTATCCCTCAAAGGAATAGGTTGTTTTAATAACCTCTATATGTGCTTCTCTTACAATGGTGGATAGCTTACTATCCTGTTCATGTGTTTTATTAAAGGTAATTATATTTCTTAAGACCTCCGTCATTTGCTGAAAAAAGAATTTGTCCTTTTCATCTAAAGCATTTTCCTTTGTATGCTGTTCAACAGCTAAATTAAAATCAAAATCCTCTTGATAGCTATCCTCTAAAACAGCATGAGAAAAGGTTCCTAAGCGTGCTGCCATTTGAGGCTTAAATTCATTCAATCCTAATATTCTATCAGCATAGTACGAAAAAGGACAAGCAAAATAAAGTTTGACATTTGAGTAGGCTAAACGTAAAGGCTTTTTTTCAAAATGCTTACCTAAGGTTTCCTTAGATAGTGGCTTATAGCTATGCGTATATGTTTTATAAGCTGCATTCTGAATTCCGTAGCTTTCTAAATCACTATGCCATTGTCCATATTTCAAATATAAATCATATAATCCAATTAATCTAAGCTCATCCTCAACCTTAGAAAATCCGTACTCTATTGATTCTATAAGAATAGGAGTAAGACCTAAGGTCTCTACCAATGGAGATGGTAAAAATTTTTCTTGATTCACGACTCTTTTATAGGTAAGAATTAAATGAGGCGTAGAAAATAGAAAGCTCTTTAATTTATCTAAAGCATATTTATTTTTTTCTACGGAGGTTGAAAGACCTAATAAATTTAAATCCGCATCATTTAAAAAGCCTTGTTCCTTTTCTACCTTAGGACTACTTCCCAAATTAAATCCTAAATAAAACACATAGTCCCTCTCACTAAAAACCATAGTATCCTGACCAAAATGGATAGCCTCTATAAGGTGTGGAATTGGGTATGCTAGAGTTTTAAAAAGAGATTTCAAAAAAGGAATGCAATGCAAAGGCAGCTCTTCAACTAATTCATAGGAGTTGATAGTATCAACAATAATTTTATAAAAATCATTAGCTTTATCTAATTTATTAATACAATGTGAAAAGCTTTGTTCTGTTTCACATAGAGTTAAAAATTTTTGAATATAGCTTGAGGTTACTATGTTTTTCCCTGCTTCAAATTGGATTGGTATAGCATAGCTTTTTGAAAGCCTTTTAAAAATGTCTATATAGGTACGATCTGGATTCAAAATGAAAATATGATTTAATGATATACCCTCTTCTATTAGCCTTCTTATATGATTCATAACAAATAAGCATTCCTCTAAAATGGTTGGAATTTCATATAGTGCAGGCTGGTACGTTTCTGCATGCTGAAAGACTTCAAAAACAGCAGTAATATTTGAAACCTTCTTTTTTAATTTTTCATATTCCTTTGTCGGCTCTGGATTTATAAAGGTGACAGGAAATTGTTTTAATCTAAAGGGGAAAAGTAAATCTTTTTCTATTAGTTTTTTTTCTTCTAAATACTGCATTACTGATACAATGCTATCTAGCTTTGGATTATTATACGTTCCCTTTTTCATCTTTCGAATAGCCTGTAGATAGTCTAAACTCAAAGTATAAGAAAAGCTATAATGCTTCATTATCTGGAAAACAGCTGATTTATGAATTTGAAAATTTAATTTATCTTGTAGCTGTTCCTGCGTTAGAAAAATATAATTTTTAATTTCCTGTTGTTCGCGAGAAATCTTTTCTTTCATATGAGAATCACAAATAATAAACCCTTCTCTTAATTCCATGCTCTCACCTCTCTTTCATTATATACCATATACATACATTATTTGTGTATATTTTAAAAAATCATTAAAGAAGCTACTTAAGATAGCTTCTTTAAATACGTAGTTTCTTCATCAAATGTAATTCGCTCTTCCTTATATAAAGAACCATACGCTCTTTTAAATGCCTTTCTTGACATTTGAAAAAATTTCTCTACCTCTTCACTACTAGATTTGGCAGTCAAGGGTAAAACACCATTATGTGTTTCTAAATAGTTTAAAATAGTTATTTTATCTACATCCATTAGAAGTTCTTTATGTTCATTTAAGCTACCATACGCCTCTTTTTCAAGCATTTTAGTGATAGTAACTAACACCTCTTGTCCAAGTCTATATCTTTTACGAAATTGGGAGATAGGTACAAAAACATAAACCAAATCTTCTGTAATAAGCCCAATTCCTTTAGCAGCAATACGAAGTACATATGCCTTTACCTGCTCATTTTCCTGGTATTTCTTGCCAGTATATAATTCCAAAAGATCAAAGCGATTGACAGGCTTTGCAACTAAGGTATCTCGTTTTAGCTTAGCCTCACAAAATACAAGGTCCCCCTCCTTAGGCCATTCCTCTAGGTTGTAGGGCAAATAATCCTTTGAAATCAATAGGTCCTTTGGGGTATGATTGTCTATGAAAACACCAACTCCATCTATATGATTTACTACTTGAACAAAATTTTTTTTATCTAAGGTTAATAATGCCTCCTTCATTGTAGCCGTTTTACGGTTCTTAGAGTCAGTATAAATATATACATGAACCATTTGATTAATTTCTAATTCTCTTTCTGCCTCTTTATAATGTAAAAGTATTTCTTCCTTTTCATCTGAAACCATATATCCCAAATCTGTTTTACGTATTACCTTTAAACAATTTATTTTACCTATCTCAATCAATTTCGATCCCCATCCTTATAATTCCTATCTGTTTCTTTCAAATACATTTCTTTATTTTTTTCAAAAGCATGTCTTGGCTTTTGTTTTTCTATTTTCTTTATCAAATCTTTTTCTTTCGTTGACAATGGCTTCATAGTTGAATCTCCTTAACTCCCTGTTCTTCTAAGGTTTTTAATATGCGATCTATATTTACTTCAGTTTCAATTCCATCTGCAAGCTTAACATAATAATATATTTCTATAAAAAAGCTCTCAGCTGTGTAGAACGTAAGACATTTAGTAAAAGGGTTTATATCTCTAAGATGATATGATTTTATCCTTGCTAAGGATAATTCAAAATCTTTTTGTGGCAGTAGCCTTTTTTTAAAGGTAGAAAGTCTTTGAAAAAATAGCTCTTCTTTTCCTAAACTCATGATAAAATCAGCCGTACCCTCTACATAAATTTTCCCAATATTTTTCTTTAAATAGATGACGGTTGGTCTATGCCCCTTTAATTGCCTTGTGACTCGATATTGCATAACTAATTCTTTACGATTCATAATGAATCACCTCTTTTTGTCATTATATCATTAATGTTATTTTTTTACAAATTTTTGCTAGGATAAAATGTAAAAAGTATTTGACAAACGTTTTCACTAATGATATTATATAGACATAAATAATAACTTTTTATAATAATCTCTCCCAAAATAGAAAGAGGGCTAGGCTGTATTCTAGTCCTCTTTCTATTTTACTTTAATATTTTAGTAAAGCATAAAGCTTTTTTCCTCTTCTTACTACAATAAATTTTTCTTCAATTGCAGTAGTTTTTTATAAAATAAATCCTTCTTCTGTAACTTTATCTCCATTAACACTTACAGCACCATTTCGAATAAATTCTCTTGCTTCCCTTTTTGATGAAGCTAGTTTCAACTCAAGTAAAGCATCTACTATACTAATCTCTCTTCCCTCGATTGCTGGTAATTCATTAAAGCCCATTGCAATCTCTTTTGCAGTTAGTTCTTTAATATTCCCACTAAATAGAGCTTTAGATATTTTTAATGCCTGTTCGTAAGCATCTTTTCCATGTAGATAGGTTATAACCTCTCTTGCCAAAGCAGTATGAGCTTCTCTTAAATGGGGAGCCTCTAGGTGTTTCTTTTCTAATTCTTCAATCTCTTCTTTAGTTAAGAATGTTAAAAATTTAAGGTAGTCAATAACCTTTGTGTCTTCTACGTTAATAAAAAATTGATACATTTCATAAGGTGTGGTTTTATTTGCGTCTAACCAAACAGACTTACCATTTGTTTTGCCAAATTTTGTACCATCACTCTTGGTTAAAAGTGGCATGGTAAAGGCATAAACCTCCTTTTGCTCCTTTTTACGAATCAATTCTATACCTGATGTCATATTTCCCCATTGATCCTGACCAGCTACCTGCATAGTAACATTCTTATTTTTATTTAGCCACCAGAAATCTAGAGCCTGCATAATCATATAAGAAAATTCTGTATATGTGATTCCTTCATCTAATCTACGAGCAACAATATCCTTATTTAGCATATAGTTAACATTAAAAAATTTACCAAAATCCCTTAAGAAATCAATAAAGCTAATGTCTTTAGACCAGTCATAATTATTGACTACCTCACAATCAAACAAGCTTGTTAATTGATTTTTTAAGCAATTAAAGTTATGTTCTACAGTTTCTATTTGAATCATAGGTCTTTCACTTTCTGGTCTTGGATCGCCAATAAGTCCAGTTGCGCCACCAATAAGTACGATAGGGTGATGCCCTGCATCCTTTAATCTTTTACAGATTAAAAAACTAGAAAAATGCCCAATATGCAAGCTATCTCCTGTAGGGTCTGTTCCTATATAAAAGGTCATACCCCCTTTATTTAATTTTTCTTTAAGGCTTGGATCAGATACATCCTTAATTAAGCCTCTCCATTCTAATTCTTCATAAATTCCCATTTTGTTTATTCCTTTCTTTTAAAATATAAAAAAGTCCTTAGAATAATCTAAGGACGATGTAATCGCGGTACCACCTTAGTTCTATAGTAAAACCTATAGCCCTCATAATTTTTTGCTTTTCCAAGAGTGTATTTCAAATTAGCCTCTAGATCTGTTTGCACCAACCACAGATTCTCTACTGCTAGAATGACCATTCTACTATTTTCTTTTCATCAAAGCGATGTAGTTGATTTTCGTCTAATAAAACGATAGGGTAGTAACACCTTGTTATTTCCAACTTCCTCTTGCTTCATAAATTTAGTAAGAAGTCGCATAGAAACTGCTCCTATATCATACACTGGTGTATCCACACATGTCAAGTTCGGACGAGATAAAATTGCATATTTTGTATTTTGTAACCCTACAACAGAAATTTCTTCAGGAATTTTCACACCATAATCCTGTGCAACATTCATAAAGCTAATAGCAATACTATCACGAACTGCAATAGCTCCATCTATTTTAGTATTCTTAAAGAATTCCTCAAAATGAAGGGCATTGACAGAAACGTCACCACTAGTTCTAAAAATCTTAGGCTCTAATCCAGCCTCGTTCATTGCATCAATATATCCTGCTTCTTTTTGAGTATTAATGGAATATTTTCTTGCAGTAGAAAATAAATAAATATTTTTTCTACCATATTGAAGCATTCTCTTAGTTATTTCATAAGTCGCTGCTTCATAATTGATTGCAACACTTGGTATATCCTCATCATCATAAAAGACATTAGATAAAACGACTGGAACCATAGACTCCTTTATATAGTCCATAGCAATCTTCATTTGTTCCTTATCCAATTCATCATTAAGGAATAAGATTCCATCTACCTGTTCTGCAAACACTGTACGCATTGCTTCTGTAATATCCTCATCTGCACCAAAGGAAAAAATCTTAATTGAGTATTCATACTTCTTTGCAATATCTTGAATACCACCTAGTAATTGAGCAGTCGCAGATCTTGAAACATCTGCCATTATGATACCTATTGTTGTCGTTTTTCTACTTGCAAGACCACGTGCAATTGCATTAGGACGATAGCCTAGCTCCTTAATTACTCTTAGTACCTTTTCTCTAGTTTCTGGATTTACTTTCTCTGGATTATTCATTACTCTACTAACCGTGGCTAGGGATACCTTAGCCGCACCAGCAACATCATATATTGTTGTATTTGCCATGGAAAAATCACCTCGCAATCTTTGGTTTGATTATATCACATTAAAAATGCATTTTCAATCATTTTCATGAAAACGTTTCTTACATTTTACATTTCGACAGTATTTTTCAAAAACATTTGCTTAAGTCAAATTAAATTATAAGACGCTAAGAAAAATAAAAGTGGAAAAACTTTACAAAATTTTAAAAAAGTGATAAAGAAAATTCTTCATCACTTCAACAAATACTTGCTTAAATATTTTTTTCCTTTATATATTCCTTACATTCTTTATCAATTACTCCAGCTCCTAAGAAACAAAGGATACAATCATTTGCCTGAAATAAATTCAACTTCACAGAATGACTATATGTGTTAAAGCCTAGTTTATCATACAACTCCTTTTCTAGCTTGACATTATGAGTCTCTCTTGCACTACTAAATAATCGATATAAATAACATTCATCAAAACGACTCAATACCATTTTATAGTCATTTATAAAATATTGTAGCCTTGTAATGGTATGAGGTTCAAAAATACATATTTTTCTTTTATCTTTATATTGCTCCGTTAATGTATCATAGATTGTTTCAATTTCTTTTGGATGATGAGCATAATCTAATATAACGGTTTGATTTTCTAACTCTATTTTTTCAAAACGTCGCTTTGGCATTTGAAAGGTAGTCATTCGTTTTTGAATACTATTATCTCTTATATTACATAATTTAGCCATAAGATAAGCACCAACAAAATCATAGGCATATTTTATCCCTACCATTGGAAGTTCAAACGTTTTTCTCAAAATAGTGACCTTTCCACAGCTATAGTCAAATACGATATCATTATTTTTATGTGTTCCATAGGTAATAATATGATGTCCTCTATAGCTGCACTCATCTCCATTCACTATACAGATTTTACTCTGAGAAATAAACTGTTGAAATGATTTAGTATATTCCTCTTGTGTTTTAAAAAAATCTATATGATCATAATTAGTATTCAATATTAAAGCTATAGTTGGATGATAATTTAAAAAAGTATTTCTATATTCACAAGCCTCTAAAACAAATACATCTGATGTCCCCACATGATAGGATCCATCCCCTATTAAACAGGTTGCGTTAGATAACAATGTAGAAAGCATTTTAGTTGTCGTTGTTTTTCCTGAGGTTCCTGCAACACATAACCACTTATAATTTTTAAAAAAATAATTTAATGCTTCAGGATATGTCATAAAAGTATATCCCATTTTTTGAATATATTTAGTTACACTATGATTTAAAAATGCATTTCCTATGATATAAAAATAACAACTTTTTAATTGCATATTTGAAAAATTTTCTATGCGAATAGAATGTTTAGAGTTCATAGTATAAAACTCTTCTTCTACATCTACTCCCCTTACAATATGTCCTTTTTCTGATAATATCTTTGCAAAAGCACTTAAAGCTGATCCTTTAATTCCGACAAAATAAAAAAGCATAGTATCACCCATTAATCCTATGCCTTTTGTTCAAAATATATTCTTTGTGAAATAAATGTATTAACCAAATTTTCCCTTAATATATCACACTTTTTCTAACTATCCCCACCAACCAGAGGTTGTAACAAGCGCTGTAACAAAATTAACTATCAAATAAATTCCTGGAGTTATATCAATAGCTGTAAATAATATTTTTAAAAATGAAAAAGCGTTAGTTTCATCAATACTTCCTATAAAAATTGTTGTACCAATAATAGCAAACACAATGATTAACATAATCCATCCCAGTATCTCAAAAAAATTGCTTTTTTCTTTACTTTCTTTATTTAAAAAAAATTTGAAAAAAATAAATGCATAGATTATACAAGTAATAGATAGTACTATATTCAACCATAATATATCTAGTGAAAATAACAAAATTATTGAGACAATAGATAAGCCTAATCCAACACTTGATAAAATATAGTAAAATTTTTTGTTTGGTATCAGCTTTTCATCTTTCATTTTATTAATTCGCTTTCCTTTTAAATTTAAATACTATATATCCTATACGTAGTTTGGGAATACCTGCATAGCAGTACGAGCTATCAGCTTCAGACATATTGTAGAACAATACTCGATCCCTTATTTTTTGTCTTTTAAAAATAATCTCATACATAAATAGCAAATACCTAATATTAGTCAAAGTTATAGTATTTACTTTTTCCTCTTAAGGTATTTGTCAACTGACAATCTAATTCTATGTTTAAATATATGTACTTTTATGTTTTCTAAATTAATATTTTTCAAGAATATTGCATCTGAGGTAATCATAATTATCACTTCATTCTTTAAAATTTTATTTATTTTACGTTGAAGTTTAAATCCTTTTTCCTCTAACTCCAAATTATATTCTTTTGAAGTAATATAAATGTATGAGCCTGAAACATAGATTTCTTTTATATCTTCATATTTAATTTGTTTCCTTTTGAAAAAAGCTTTTTGAATAATTTTTTCATGATCATAATAAGTGACTGCAAGTTCATCATTTAGTAATATTAGTAATGCAAAAATCATAATAATAACGAACGATAAAGCTGTACACATAGCTATTTTATCAATTAAATCTCCATTATAGAAAACACTTATTAATATTATTGCCACCAAACCTCCTATGGAAGAAATTGGCAAATAAACGTTAGCTGTAAATGCTAAATTATAGTATTTTTTCATATTATTTTACATAGAATCAATTTAGTATTATATTTAACCAAATCAATGTTCTCCCTTCTTTATTTTTTTAGTAAACAACTGAAAATTTTTGATTTCTTTTTTTTCTCACTTTTTCTTTTGAAAAAGATATAGCTGTTTTCATAAATAAATACTGCTTTATATATCGAATTTGAGATATGAGTTGACAAAGGATAGATTGCTTTAAAATGCCATTATGCAGAATTCTTTTCCTTTTTCTTCCAAAATTAACATATATATCAATATTTCTGTACTTCTTAACTTCCAATTTACATTTGAAAAATTGTCTTATAGTTAAATGATGAAGAGAATACTTAATTTGACGATTTAAATATGCTAAGATGTATGTCTTTTGAAATAGATATCCTTTCAAAGCCAGTTTTACCTGATTATTTTGACATATAAACAACCAATATCCATTTTCTTTAGATACAAAAATTGTGATGTCTGAATTACTTTTATAAATACTAAAATTATTATAATCCTCTATACTATTCTTCGGATATTTTTTGTATGAAAAGCTAAAAGTATGTAAAATAATAGGGGAGACAAAATCCATAAAGAAAACATAATAGCTCCTAACAATTCTAATTGCATAAAAACGCAAATAAAGAAAACAATGAAAGAAACGATAAATAAAATAAATACTGATATAAGCAAAAATGACATTTATTAATTCTCCTTTAAATTATTTATAATATAAAACTTGAACCAAAAGAATATATTTGACCTAATACTCGTTCCATAGTTTTAAAAATATATTATTTCTATTTTTTCCACTTTATATATCCTGTCAAATGACTATTGACATCATAAATGGATATTTTGGCAATTTTTTTACCTTTGTACCATAAAGCTCCAAATTCCCACAAAAAAGATTTTTGTGTTTTGGTTACTTCTTCCTTATTATAAATTTTAGGAAAGTGAAATGGTTTATGAATAATTATTTTATCTTTTTCAAATACTATTTTCCATTTAAAATACAATATAATAAAATATATAGACAAAAAAAATAGAAGTAAAAATAAAACTGCTATAATGCTATTTTCCCACTCAATCCTTATCGCTTGAATAATAAATACAGTAATTATTAATAAGCTTACTATAGCCACTAAAAGAGCAATTAGAAAATATATTTTTGGCTTTTTTATCGTATTTTTCACTTTTCTTTCCCCCTATTAAGCAAAAATTAGTATTATATATTATTATATATTTAAAAAAGACCAAAGTCAAATTACCTTATGAACATTTTTTTGCAATAGGCATTAGATAAATTTTTTTTAAAATGCACAAAAAAAACTAGCATTTTTATAAAAAATCAATAGAAACTCAAAAGTGCCAATTTTTAAACAAAATCAAGCAAATACCTATTTCTTAGTAAAGAATTTTGATATTTGCTTGATTTAAGATGAAAGTTTTTTATTAATATAGAAAATATTAAATAAAATAATCAATTAGATTTGAGAAAATTGTATACGGAACGCTCTTTTTTATAGCTTGAATTGCTGCTTTATTTACTTTTGAAATTTCTCTAGCTAAATATTTTTGAGTGTTTGAAGCATATCTTCCTGTAATACCCTTAGTTTTGATGATCTTTGCTCTGGCTTGCATTTTTGCTACACCACCAAGTTTTCCATTTTGAGCGCCTGCTCCACCCATATAAGATAAAACACCACCTAGAGCTGCTGACCCAATTGCAGCACCCCAATTTATTCCATTAAAAGAACCAGTTTCAACTAGGTCTCCTACTATGCTACCACCAAATCCTGTTACAGTACCAGAAACTGTCATACCAAAAGTTCCTAATGCGGTTCCACCAAAAGCGCCAGAAACAGCACCTACTGCAACATCAGTTAACAATCTACTTACATCCACAGTTCCAGTTGTAGCGAGTTGACATCCAATTGATACGCCACCACTGACAGTTGCACCTATAAGTGCACTAGCAACTACTGGAGCCGCAGTTCCACCAGATATTACCGTAACCGCTGCAATACCTGTTACGACAAGTGCTCCAATAGCAAGAGCACCTAACCCTCTAAATAGTTTACCCCAATCAAATTGACCATCTACATCAAATCCTGTTATAGGATTATTTGAACAATAGATAAATAAATTTAAACCATTTGTATCTTGTGGATTAAGGAAACCTAAATTATCCCCATTTAACCATCTACACCACTCAGGGACATAATATCTTGTTTTACAATAATACATAGTTGTTTCTGTATCATAGTAATAGCCTTTATATCTAAATGGATTACAGGCTCCAATAGTCGCTGCTAAAGAACCAGATATATCCGTAATTTTTCCATAGGCTGTATATCCATATTTTACCACAAGATTACCACTTGTGTCTATAATACCTAAGATGTTTTGCATAAAATCTCTTATATAGAAATATTTATCACTATTATTATAAATGAAACCATATAGCTGATTATTCTCATCATATAAGAAATCTAGTCTATAACCTGGGGCTATTTCTGTGATCAATCTCCATCATAGTAGTATTTACTTCCTACGCCTCTATAATCCTTTTTTACAGTTCTCAAGCCCTGATCATTATATTCAAAATTGACAAATCCGCCACCATAGGTGAATCTTGTTAATCTTCTTCCTTCAAAGGTATATTTTAAGCCATTCCAGCTTGCAGGATTAAGTGGATTTGTTCCATAGGTGATTTCTTTTCCATTTACTGTTTTTAATCTATCTTTTAGCGTAGAATCATAGGTGAAGGTTGTTGAACCTGCCTTTGTAATATTCCCATTACTATCATATGTATATTCTGTTGAATCTTCTCTTTCTAAGAAGCCTCTTGTATTATATGAGTAAGAATGAGATCCAAAGGTTGTATCTGAAACAGATGTAACATTACCTAAAGCATTTACGCCATAGCTTCTATTTACTGTTGTAGAGCCATATTTAATGGTTTCTTTTTCAACAAATTTAGAGATAAATAATGAGAATTTAGATAGGTATTTTTGTTCCTGTTTATCTCGCCTCCATACAGCACGGTTATTTTGGATGACTTCATTTTTAGCTTGTGTATCATTACTTTTGATTTTCACTTCAATGTAATTTCCTTTTCCACCAAACTCATATTTCATTGTAATATAGGGCATATAATTTCCTCCTTCAATGTAAGACCTCTAGTTTCTCGACCTCTTCTGGAAGAACTTATAGTTTTGTGATGTATGAAAATCAAAAAAAGTCTAAAAAAATAAAAAAAGCTTGGGCTTTTATACCCAAGCAGGTAAAATTATTCTATTTTTAACATTTTACTCACTATTTTTACTATCTCCGATATTGTATGGTATATTGTATAACAAAATGATAAATTATGGTGTCGGAAAATAAAAAAACGTTAATAGACTTTCATCTACTAACGACTGAAAAATTATTTTTTTATAACATTTATCTATTCAAATTTTTGTAGGATGACTGCAAGTATTCACATGTATAAGAATTAAAATATTCATTGTGCATATCTTTATTCTTGCAAAACTCAATATAATCTTTATATTGCATAATATAATGAAAGAAATTAAAAAATGTAGTTATGTCATCCATATATTGTAAAGTGAAACTCGACCAATGAGTTGATCGATTAAAAAATTCAGCTATTTGCTTTATTAAGTTGAACTCTTCTTCGTTTAAGTTAAACCAATTATTATTTATAAGTCTTTTAGTTATAAAATCTTTTTTCTTTATATCACTTAATCTTTTATAATTAATTTCTTGTACATCACTTTTTAGATTATAAATAAATCTTCCAACAAATCCAACAAACATATCTGTCATTCTAATACCCAAACTTTTTTTAGAGTCACATTCTTCAGCATTAACTCCATTTTTTAAAAATGCTACATAAGTCAAAGGTTCTTCATCTATAATAACTATTACATCTTTATTATCCAACTCGTTTATTCTTAATTTGATAGCTTCTGCTATTATATCGTAATTCCAATTTTTACATATGAATTTATTTTCTTTTACTCTAGATATAATTAATATTTGAATTAATTGTTTTATAGCTTCTACTTCCTTTTCTTCTCTTTCAACATCTTTAATTTCTTCTAAAACTTTGCATAATAATTTAATTAACGATGCTTTAAATCTTTCCAAGAAAAAAGTCTCTCCTTTAATTAAATCTTTCAATAAGTTATACAATCTATGTCGTTCAATAAATTTTGTCAAACTATAAATGAATATCCCTTCTTCGATAAAAGATGGAAGATTTAATGCATAAGCGAATTGAAATACTAAATATTCCGTTTTACTTATACAGCCTACTTGAAATTTCAAATCATACTTTAAAATAAGTTTAAAGAGATTAATATAAAATTTTTTACAATTCTTATCCATTGTTGCAAAGCCATTCTTGAAAAAACTACGTTTAAAAGTAGTAGATTTTAATTCTCCCTCTAATTTCAAGTCTTCTTTTGTAAGGTTCTCTATTTTTTCATATTCTCTTAAGACTAATCCCATTTTATTTTTTTCTTCACCTAATATAGCAAAGACAAAGGAATCATTATCATTAATGTCATATATGTTAGGATAGCCATCAGGTAGCATAGTAATTTTTCGATCATGAAAAGTCTCATCATAATAAAAAATCATTTATAATTTCCTCCTTAGTTATATTTAAAAATTCAAAAACTTTATTTTTGAATTTTTAAAAGAATTCTTATTCCGCCATCAGTCCTAGTTACAATAGAATCTGGTTGTCCTGGTGGAGATATTATTCCCTCTGCGGTTATATAATGTATCAAATTGTTAGTTTCTCCTTTTTTATCAATCCACCATGCTGCATATTTACCAGTGCAATAAACACCTTGTGCTTTAGCATAATCTGTTGGTTTTGCCTGATGGAAATTCAACTTTTGAATAGATTCAAATTCATCAAAATTTGCTAAACGCATTTCTAATATCTTTAATTTCTTACAAACACTAAATAACGTATTCTTCAAACTTTTTTCTATCCAAACTTTTAGCGAAGAATGGTTATATTCATTAGGATATGCTTGATTCTCATCAGCTAGGGAATCATTAAAATGTCTACTATCTACGACTTGTTTTGTTATTAATATTTTTGCAGTTTCATCTTCCTTTATAATATTCCAAACCATAGGTTCATATTCAAAAAAATAAACTTTCTTTTTTACGAATTTATTAACTTTTTGGCAAAGATAATTATCAATACCTTCTGGATTATTATATTCTAGAGATTTATAGTTCTCAAAATACAAAGCCCTATATTTTTTATTTTGATATTCAATATCACAAAACCAATTTTCTCTATCATCAGGTTTATAGTTTAAGCTTTGTTTTACATAACATTCTTTGGTTAATAACATTTTTAATTTTGAAATCAAGTCTTTATCTGTAACCAATTTGCTAGGATACTCACCTATACTTTCTAATCTTTTTTTAGGAGTGATACCAATTCTTATCTTCTCATCTTCATCTATTTTCACATTACCTTTTATAGTTATTTCTGTACCATTATTGAAAATAGCATCAGGTAATCCTCCAAAATTAAAGTCACTCGGAAACTCGACTTCCTGTAAAGAATGCATTTCACTAAAGGCATATTCTTCTATATTTATATCTTTAGAGGAAAAAATTATTCTTTTTATTTTATTACAATTTTTAAAAGCATTTTTGCCAATATGTTCAATTTGAAAAGGAATACGTAGTTCTCCATATTCTGTTTCCTTTGATCTTTCATTTGAAAAACGAACCTCTGTTAATGAAATACAGTTATTAAATGCCGAAGCTTCTATTCTTTTAATATTAGTCAAATACACATTACTCAATGATTTGCAATTTATAAATATAGCTTCAGGTAAAATTCCATCTTTAACGTTTAATTTTGAAAAATCCACTTGATATAATGATTCACAATCTTCAAAAAGCCATGAAGATAAAGCAAAAGCATCTTCACTTTGCAGTACAACCCTGTCCAAATAAGCTTGATTGCCCATTGCCCCAATAATAGTTTTATCAATTTGGTACAATTCACCTGTTTTATTATCGATATAATTCCCATATGTATCTAATGAAAATTCTGTGAATTTTGGATTTTCCGAGTTAAATGAATACACTAAAGAATATTTATTGTCATCAATATTTTTTCTAAGTGCTATATCATTCACGAAAAAATCTCTTTTTGAAAAACCATTTATCTTAGAAACCAATTTATTAAAATCATCATTGGTGTAAATGTCTTCTTCTCTATTATTGATTACAATAGTTATTTTGTGATCTAATTCAGCAAAAACATTATCACTGCATTGTGGTTGACCATTGAAAACTACTTTATTAAGTTTATCGCATTTATAAAATGTAAGCATACCTAGTTTTTTTAGTGATTTAGGTAGATATATTTCTTTTAAAGATTTACATTCAGCAAAGGCAAAATCATCTATAAAATATAGGTTTTCAAATAGAGTTAAATCTAATTTTTCCAAGTTTTTACATTTAAAAAATAAATGACTAGGAAATGAATTTAAACTTATATTAAAATTAAAATCCTGAATCGATTTCATAGATAAACAATTTTTAAATAAACCTTGTCCTAATGGGATGTTTATATTTTGAAAATCTACTTTTTTCAAACTCGACATTCCTTCAAAGGCATAATCACCTAAATAAGAAAGATTACAAGGTAATTTGAGTTCTGTAATACTTGAACAATCTTCAATAAAAGATTCTCCTATTTTTTTAGTTTTGGTTGGAATAGTTAATCTTTTCAATCTAGGACAATCATATAATGAAAAATCCGCTAATTCTTCTAACGAAGATGGCAAAACTAAGTTCACTAAATTATGCATTTTACTAAAGCAATCCTTATCTATCACCTGAAAAGAATCAAAAATATCAATAGATCTAACATTAGAACGATTTACTATAAAATCCTTCAAAGTCTTATAATTTTCTGCTTTAGAATATAGGCATAAGCTTAAAACTTCAGAGGAAAGAATGAATGCTGTATTATTTTCAAAAAATTCATCAACAGAAAGAGTGAGTAAATTTGAGTTTTCTTCCGAATCATACTCAATACCACTTTCTTTTCTAACCAGTTTGATGGAATTTGAAGATGATGTTTTTCCTAAATATTTTTTTAAATCAAAAAAATGTGGAAAAATCATATTCCTCTTATCAAGAATCTTTGGAGAAACAATTGAAGCAATCATTTCTGCATGCTGTCCTTCTGAATAAAACAAAGCATTCAATAATTCTCTGTGATTCATATCCTTTAATTGCTTGTTATTAGTAGCAAGTAAATATGCCTTATTTTTATCAAAGCCACTAAAATTTAAAATCGATTTATTAATATAATTACCATAATTTAGTGCCTCATAAGAATCTCTTATTATAGAAAGCATTTTGAAATGATAATTTTTGTTTACATCCTCTAATTCTAGTACAGTATCAATTGCTATATCATGCATATCAATTATTGTGACAATATAATAAAAATAATTATAATCTATTTTCCAATCAAATTGACAAAGAAAATTAAAATATAATTTATAAATTTTTTTAACAAGCTTTTTCACATTATATAAAGTTTTTTGTTCCCTAGGCAATTCATCATTTAATATTCTATCTTGACAATATTTTTTTATTATATTTAACATCAGAGATGTATTGCGAAAAGCTAGTTCTTCTTTACTTACTTCTTGATTCATAACAAATTCGCTAGTTTTTATAAAATCCTTAAACAAAATTAGAAAAGTTTCATCATATGAAGCTTCACTAGTTCTATCAGTTAATAATAAAAGGAATTCAATCACTTTTTCAAAATCATTTGGATTTGTAAATAACCTATTTATTAGATTTCTAAAATTCATTTTTTGAGGATTTTTTTCTAAACTATAACAATAATTTTTGCCCACAGCCATAATAAACTGTGCAGCATAATAATCAGAGAATATTTCTTGATAAAAATGTTTTCCCTCATCTAACAAATAAGTCTTATTGCACACCTTATTTAAAATATCCTTATATAAATAATCATTATTGCTTTTTCCCATCATTTGCAAACAATTTGATATATCTTCATTTGACTCTTTAATGGTAAATTTTTTTAAAAAACCTTGAATTTTAAAAGCATTTTCTATATTCTCAGTAGTTCCTACCTCTAATCTCCCCGCATTAATTTTGTCCGTTAACCCATGAACATATTTGTCTATAATATTTATAATCTTATTAAGATGCTCATTGTTTACAACACTCTTTCCGTCTAAAAAACTTTTTATAATTATGGAAACAATAAATGGATTTGCACTATCATCTATAAAAACCAAATCAATTGTTTCTTTTATTCTATTTTTAAAATCTTCAACATTTTGATTATGGATCAAATTAATTATTTCAGAATTATATGCATTAAATAGCTTTTCGACACAAAAAAATGCTTCTGTTCGAGAATATTCTTTCACATTATAAAAATTAGGTTTTTTTAATATTACCTTTTCAAACTCATTATGAAATTGAATCATTTTATTTTTTCTTATACCTAATACAAATTTAGCTTCTGGATAATTTTGAATTAATTCAAAAATATTTTTGTCAAGTTCCCTATTACTAATATTACACTCATCTATGCTATCTAAAAAAACTACTAATTTATATTCCTTTAATCTGCCATATATATAACGAGTCCTATCAAAGTCATTTAGTGCAATACATGAAGAAATCAAGCTTTTTCTTATCTCATCTATTAAGGAGCCTCCCTTAAATTCTTTTAAATCGTAAAAAATAGACAATAATTGATAGGATTTTTTATTATCAGTTTTTTTCATAATAATCCTATTATTCTTCAATAATTCACAATAACTTTTCATCATAAATGTTGACTTGCCACTACCAGCGTCACCAGCAATGACAAATAAATTTTTTTCATTCAATTTGAAAATTTCCTCTTTAAAATTATGTATAACCATAGATGGCTTTATTAAAGACTGATCTGGATTCATTGCTGTCAAATTATATTCGCATAAATAAACTCTTTTCTCTATATATATTTTTTCAAATATTCTTAATATTTCTTTTTTACTTTTTGGAATTGAAATATCTCCAGAATAGGTAATTGCTTTTAATTTTTGTTCAGGCAATAAATGGAATCCCCATTTTGTAAAATAATGGTGTTTAAAAATAAGAATAAAGTGAATTTGCGGAAAAAAATGAACCAAAAAGAAGATTATCAAAATCATAATTACAAAGAAAAGATTTTCCAAAAAATGGGCAGTATCAATATCATTTACAAGCCAAATAAATAAATTTTTCCAATCTGGATCAATAATTTTTTCCAAATTTTCTCCAATTTCATATGTATTATCACACAGATAAATTATAACTGCAAAAAATAGAGTTAAAGGAATATGAAATTTCAAGGAAAATTTTTTGTGTTTCCAAAAATAACAAGAAAAAATTATAAATATAGATATTATTATGTAGAAAATTAAAATATAGAAATCAAACATTTTTATCCCCCATCTCTAACGAAATACTCTTATTATTTTTACAAATTATAACATATTTCAAGATATATTTCAGTATTTTTTTGAAATTAAAAAAGAAAGTATGCATTGAAAATGTAAATTACATTTGTTTATTAATCCGAAAGAGTAATAAACAAATTTCGGAAGAATTGCAAACAAAAAAATACAATTTTTTTGGACTTTAGACAATTTCTATGATATAATTTTACAAACAATTTGTAGTAAATTAGGAGGTATTAAACTATGTATGATTATCGTGATAGTCGAAGCAATGTTATTAATATTCTAAAAACAGAAACCAAAGTAATTAAAAGTAAGGGGATTCCCAAAAATGATGATGCTTTTACTTATAAAAATGCTTATAAGTCTTGGACTGCATCTATATTTATAGATATCAAGGATTCAACGAAACTTTTCAAAACTAAGGATGAGAAATTAGCTCGTCTAATGAGAGCTTTCACCTCAGAAATTATCACTATTTTTCAAGATTTTGAAGAGCATAGACAAATTGGAATTAGAGGAGATTGTGTATATGCAATCTATGACGTTCAAAATAAAGATGATTTAGTAACTATTTTTAGAATTGCTTATCAAACAAATACTTTCATGAAAATGTTTAATGGAATTATAAAAGATTATAATTATAAATCAATAACAGCTGGAATTGGATTAGGTTGTGATGAAGAATTAATAATTAAGGCAGGAAGAACAGGGACAGGAGTCAATGACAAAATATGGATTGGAGAAGCTGTAGTTGATGCTTCTAACTTATCTTCTACTGCTAATAGGAACGGTGTCGAAGCAATAGCTATGAGTAAAGTTTATTATGATAACATAATTGACATATTAAAAAAAGAAAATCCTAAATATGCAAATTGGATAAAGTATTATCAAAACTCTTTTTATCATTGTAATATTATACAAAAAGATTTTGATCAATGGATTGATAATGGAATGAAAGGATAATGATTATGAAAAATGAAAAAATAGATTATGATTATTTGCTATCTAATGTTCAAACGCAAATAAATAACTTTGATAATAAAGCTAATATATTACTTGCCATAGTGAGTATTACTTTTACATTAAGTCTTCTTCTTTTGGAGAGTATTACTGGATTATCTGATACAAGAAGATTGCTTTGTATCATATTTCTTTCATTATATTTATTGAGTTCTTTAATAACTTTAACATTTTTAATTTTAGTAATCTTTCCAAGAAAAAGCAAGAAGAACAAGGTTGATGTAAATTATTATAGAGATGTTACTAGATTATCGAAGCAAGATTTTGTGGCTTTATTGAATGATGAAAAGTATGATTATATCAGCAGCTTACAAAATCAAATTTATGTTAATTCAGTTATATGTGATAGAAAGCATAAATGGTTAGTTGCAGCAATATGGTCCTTACTTCCTTTAATTGCTTTATTAATAACAAATTTATATTTAATTATAATATAACATTTAGTATTTTCAACAAAAAATAAAGGAGATTTAATCTCCCTCATTCAATTAATGCTTATTTTTCAACTCAATTACTAGGACTATTAGTGTAATGATTACTGTTGCTAAACTAATTATTTCCACTAACAGCCCTAAAATATTATCTAAAGTTTGCACAATCTTTTATCTCCTTTCTTGAAAAATAGTTTTTCTATTTCAATAATAAATAATCATAGTTTACTAATAATGAAATATGATTATTTTCTCTACAATATAATTATAAAGGAAATACTCATTTATGCCTATTGTCAGTATAGAAATTTGATTAAAGATTCAAAATTTGACAAATTAGTCAATTTAGAAATTTATAGATGCTTTTTTAATAAAATAATATATTTTTGAAACACTTAATACAACTACATTTACTATAAAAAATAAGTTTGCAAAAAATAATAAGCTTGCTACTTCTTCTATCTATACAATAAGGGGGATACAAATGGATAATACAGAAAACAACTTAAATCTCATAGGTGAAATAATAAAAAAGGAAAGAGAAAAGAATCGTTGGACACAAGGAGACTTAGCTAAAGAAATGCAAATTGATACTAGTCAAATTTGCAAATACGAGAATGGAACAATTCCTGGAACTTACAATCTTTATAATTTGGCTGTAACTTTAAAAATTTCTTTTGATAATTTATAGAATTAGCTGTTGTTTCAAAAAATGAATATTCCAACTTTTCTCCGCGAGATAAATATGAAAGAATCGGAAGAAATTTTTTCAAATGTTTAGCATACTTGTTTAGATTAAATGAAATACAAATAATAAACAATAACACTGGTCAAGTTGCTGACAAAATATATGTTGAAGCCAACAATTTCACTTTAGATCAATACTCAGATAACTATAGTATAAGAATCCAGAATAGAACAATAATACAATTTATAATAAAATTATGTCTGACATTTTCTGATACAAAAATTAGAAATAGCACAAAAGTAACGGATGAGTTTATTGAAGGCTATGCACGAGATTTAGAACAATTCTTAAAGACCAGTTTTGAAGAAAGAAAAAATAAAAATTTTGATGATATAGTAGAAACTATTGACAATGCATAATAAAATAACGAAAAAGTCTTTCAACCATTATACCAATTATTTTAATCAAAGCAATCTATTTTGGAATGAATATAATTCTATCTTTAACCTCAAAACAAATCGAATCAACATACTTTAAAATTATTAGAATATTGA
Organism: uncultured Clostridium sp.; assembly: GCA_947244675.1. Next base: position 23,107 of record CAMXLV010000015.1, read on the forward strand.
CAGTACTCAAAATATTTTAGTGTCTATTTTGAATGTCATTGCAAATATATTGATAAACCAATATAAAATCAAAAGTAAATGATATTATATCATTCAAAACTGATTGTTTCAATTTGTTGCTTAAAGGTACTTTATGAGTAGCAATAAAATTATAAAATGTTGTCCAAAAAGTTGTCCATCAAAATATACTAATTTAAATTGATTTAAAACAATTTTCTACTTTAATCAGCTTATAGCAAACCGAATATAATTCGATATAGATGGATTGAAACTATACAGAGCATAACTCCAAAAGCGACGCTCTACTTAAGATTAATATTCCCAAAACATCTAGTCATAATTACCTTATTCTTCACATACTAGATAGATTGAGTTTTTCCAAAAAACAGATGATTTCATCTAGTCATAATCTCGAATACAACCTCTAATTATTTTTTAGTCTTTTAGGTTGACCAGAAACAATAACTATATGATATGCAGAATTAAAAAAAAGCTAAAACCACTTCAAAATCAGTGATTTTAGCTTTATTTCTCTACTTTTTAGGTTGCTTTAGATCTAGTCTTATCACGCACTCAATATGTGAAGTTTTAGAAAACAAATCACAAGGTGTTACTTCCTTTACTATATAATTATTTTTTGTTAAATAAGTTATATCTCTTACTGCTGTTGCAATATTACAGGATATATAAATAATCTTTGGTATTTTCATGTCAATAACCGTATCTAAAAAAGTTTGTTCACAGCCTTTTCTTGGTGGATCAAAGAATATACAATCTATAGTTTCCTTATGGACTAGCTTTTTTATTTCCTCCTCACAAGGTCCACATATAAAGGTTGCATTAGATATGCCATTCAGTTCTTTATTGTAATTTGCATTAACAATAGCTTCCTCAACAATTTCTATGCCATACACATGTTTTACCTGCTTGGCAATATTCAAGGTAATGCTTCCCATACCACAATAGGCATCAATTACGTTCATTTCTGGATTTAATTTTGCCATCCGAAAAGCCTCTTTATACATCAATTCACATACATCATGATTAACTTGCATAAAGGAAGCTGCCGAAACACTAAACTTTAAGCCTAATATATCCTCTATGATGGTTTTATCCTGATAAATATGAATATATTCTTTTGAAAGCAATACATTAGTTTTA
>CAMXLV010000016.1 GCA_947244675.1 uncultured Clostridium sp.
TCTTGAGTTTATCTCACAATTTAAAGATTTGCTCCAAAAGTTTCCGAAGTAGTATTATTTATTGGAATTACCCTTTAAGTATTCCTTTATAAATATTAATACTGCTCTTAACTCGATATCGTTTTCTTGCAATAACTTGCATAGTTTGTCAAAATTCGACATTTTGTTTACCCCTTTTTTAGTAATTTGACTACAAATACTACTTCGTTTATTACAACATATAAATGGGTACTATTGCTAGTTTTATTACTTCTTTATAATTATAACACATTATGTCAACTTTTGCAAATTATGGAATTACTTTAGTATTTTCTCGTTCCTAATAAAGGAGGAGATTATGCGAAATCCTAATGGTTTTGGATGTGTATATAAGGCTCCTGGCAACAGACGAAAGCCTTATATTGCTCGAATAACGATAGGTTGGAATGATGAGACTGGTAGGCAACAATTTAAAAATATTGGTAGCTATGTTACTTATAAAGAAGCTATGGCTGCTCTTACAGATTACAATGCTGACCCTTATGATATTGATGCAAGTAGAATTACTTTTGCTGAACTATATGATAAGTGGTCAAATAATAAATTTCCTAAAATAAGCAATTCAATGATGCTTAGTTATAAAAACGCTTTTAAAGCTTGTAAGGAGATTCACGATTTACCTTTTATAACAATTAAAAAGCATCAAATCCAAACAGTTATTACTAATAGTGATAAGACTTTTAGTGGTAAGGAACGTATGAAAATGCTTATTAGTCAGATGTCTGACTATGCTATGGAAAGTGATATTATCAAGAAAAATTATTGTAAATGTGAAATTGATTTAGGCGATAAGCCTGATAAGTCTATTATCAGAATTCCTTTTACAGAAGATGAAATCAAAACCTTATATAAATCATTACATGTGTATCGTTATACTGACACTATTTTAATGATGATATTCTCTGGAGTAAGACCTAGTGAATTACTTTTGGTTGAAACTGAAAATGTACATTTAGATGAAAACTACTTTATTTGTGGTATTAAGAATAGTAGTAGTAAAAATAGAAAAGTTCCTATCAGTAGCTTTGTAAGACCATTCTTTGAAAAATATTATAATGAGGCAATTGCTTCTGGATCCAAATGGTTGATTCAAAATACTGAAGGACAACAAATGAAATATAGTAATTATAATCGTGATAAATTCCATAAGATTATGGAACGATTAGAACTAGAACATCGACCTCATGATGGTCGACACACTTTTGCAAGTATGATGGATAAAATCGAAGCCAATAAGCTTTGTACTCAATTAATTATGGGCCACTCGCCTAGAGTATTGATTGATAATGTATATGTCCATAAATCTGTAGAAGAATTGCAAATTGAAATTGACAAGTTAGAATCATTATTTAATTTAGATGAAATGCTATCTCTCATAGATGCTGCATACTGGAGAAATGAATATCAATTTTTAACCTTTGCTCCACCTCCAGAAATCGCCCACATAAGTGCATAAAATTTCTCTAAATAACTAAACCGTGCTACCGCTAATATACCCATAATATACAAAAACGCCTACAACCCTTTATTTTAGGCGGTAGGCACGAGTTTAGTTATTACTAATACAATTAAAGTTATTCCCTTGTTTTGTTTTTTACTTGTTCTTAACTTTGTTATACTTTCCACTTCATCTACTCCTCCTTAGTTTCTTTCTGTTTTTTGTCATGCATTTTTTTCTTATTATTTCCATTTTTTCAAAATAGTATACATTTATTTTCTTTGTATATTTTTTAGCAAGAGTTCTTATTTTCTCTGTTTTTCAATGTTCTACTATTTTTCTAAAATAATCATAATAATAGTAATTGTTGCTAAATTAGTATAACAATAATTTAATATTCTTGTCAACAATTTTTCATAATTTAATATAAAAATTAAAAAAGGACATTCTTTCACACTTTTTCCTTGATATTTCTTAAAAAAACTAGCCTGTTTATGGCTAGTTTTTTTCCTTTTCTGATTCTGCTTGATTATTTTGTACTTCTTGTATTTGATTATCTTCCTTAGTTGTTTCTTCTTCTATCTCTACCTTTTCTGTTATTTCCTCTTCCTCTATTTCTGTATTTGGTTTATCTTCTAATACTTCTTGTTCTTCTGTTTTTTGTTCTATTTCTTCTGGTTCCTCTAGTGTTTGTTCCATTTGTATTACTGGATTTCCTACTAATTGATTCTCTCTTGTCACTTTTTCTAGTAAAATCTTATTTCCTTCTATTTCCACTCTATTTCCATTGGTTGTAATTCCTACTTCTCCTTGTTTTGTTATATTGGCTCTTTGTGTTTTATCCTTGTTAGAAGCAATATTTTTCTTACCAGTTAATTGTACTTCAATGTAATATTGTTTATTGATATCCAAATCTTCTATATTTTTATCAAAGTAATATTCAATACCACCTTCAAATCCTACATACATTGGACTGCTATAACTTCCATCAGTTGCTTTTAAAGTCATTTGAGGAATATCACTTGGTGTTCTACAGTTACCTTCTACCCATTCTGCTATATAAATATGCCCACTAATATAGTTTTGTCCTTGTCCATTTTGAATGATGTTTACTTGGTACATTTCTGTATTAATATTTCCGTAATATGTACCATCTTCTACTTTTATCTGATTTCCTTCTACTTTTAATTTATTACCATTTGTTCCTATTCCTACAATTCCTTGTGGTGTAATATTAGCTATTTGTGTTTTATTGTTTTGAGAAGCTATATTTTTCTTACCTGTTAGTTTTGCCTCTATATAATAAGTTTTATCTGTTAGAATCCCTTCTATGTTTTGGTCAAAGTAATATTCTATGCCACCTTCATAACCTACATACATTTCCTTACTATAACTTCCATCAGTTGCTTTTAAAGTCATTTGTGGTACCTCACTTGGTGTCTTACATTCTCCTTCTACCCATTCAGCAATATAAATATGTCCACTAATATAATTTTGCCCTTGTCCGTTTTGAATCACATTCATTTCATAAATTTCAGTATTGATATTTCCATAGTATAAAGTTTTATCTGTCATTTTTATCTGGTTATTCTTTATCTCTAGTTTCACTTGTTCATTTTCTAAAATTCTATTTGCAATAGCAACTTGTTGTTTTTTATTGTTTCCTATATTGTTTTGACTTGTTAATTGTGCTTCTATATAATATTGTTTGCTTGTATCTAAGTTTTCTATGTTTTTATCAAAATAATACTTAATAGAATCTTCATATCCTACATACATTTCACTACTATAGCTTCCATCAGTTGCTTTTAATAGTAATTTTGGTAATCCTAGTGGTGTTCTACATTCACCTTTAATCCATTCTGCGATATAAATATATCCACTTATATAATTTTTGCCTTCTCCGTTTTGGATTAGTTTTATTTGTTCCAATTCTGTATTAATATTTCCTTTGTATTTTAAAACAATTTGATTATTTTTGGTTACTACTGTAATTTCACCAAATGTTCCTACTTCCTTGTTTGGCAAAGCAATTTGTTGTTTTTGATTTTGGGATGTATTTTCTTCTGTTGTAAGTTTTGCTTCTAAATAATATGTTTTTGCTACATCTAAATCTTCAATTGCTTTATCAAAATAGTATTTGCACTGTCCTTCATATCCTACATACATAATAGTTGCAAATTCACCATCTGTTGATTTAAGCCATACTTGAGGAATTGATTTTGGTGTATTTCCTGATTGGTTAATGTATTCTACAATATGGACAAAACCTGCAATATATGTAGTTCCATTTGTACTTTTTACTAATTTGATTTCTTCTAATTCTGTATTGATATCTCCTTGATAAGCACCTTGTGAGAATACGATTTTGTTATTAATTACTTTAATATCTTTTCCTTGGTAATTTAATTTTATTGTTTGATCTGGTAAATAAACTCTTTGTATTTTTTTACTACTATCTTCTATATTTTTATCACTTGTTAGTTTTGCTTCTATGTAATATTCTTTGCTTAAGTCAACATCTACTAATACTTTATCAAAATAGTAACGAATTCCTTCTTGGTGTGCTACATACATTTTTTTGCTAACTTTTCCATCCGTTGATTTTAATGTTAATTCTGGCAAATTTCTTGGTGTTCTACAGTCTCCTCCTACCCATTCTGCTATGTAAAGATAGCCATTTAAATAGGTATTTCCATTACTTCCTTGTGTTGTGTCAATTTTAATTAACTCTGTATTGATACTTCCTCTATATTGATCTGTTGGTCTTGGTGCTGCTTGTCCTGGCATATTCTCATATAGTGGAATGGTAAATTCAAACGCACTACTTAAAATACCATTTGTATTGTAAGCACGGTACATACTATTTCCTTCATTATTAGCTGCTAAAATATTTTGCATATATTGATGACCATATAAATTGGATTTATCTACTACATTGAATTTTTGGAAATATAATGTTGTTTGTCCTACATCTATGTATTTTTCTCTTATAAATTTAGTTCCATCTTTAATAGATGCTTCTGGTGTAAACCATCCACTCTCATAAGCTTTTCTGGCTCCACTTAAAATACCTTCTATTCCATTTCCACTAACACCTATATTGAACAAATTATAAACTTTTACTTTTTCTCCTTTTCTATCTCCTTCTTCTATTGTGTAAATATATCCATTCATAATTCCTGTACCATTGGCACCTTGTTCTTGTTTTAATCTAGCTACAATATGAAATGGACTAACACTATGTTTTTTAGCAGCTTCCATAATCGCATCTATGTAAGAATCTTGATTTAAGTAAGTTCCTTGTGTCATTTTTTTAACAGCTGCTCTGTCTCCCATAGAAGAAGATAAGTCTTGAAATTGAAAAATGTACTCTACACTCAAACTGTTTCTTGGATCCATCATATAGGCAATTGCCTCTTTAGAAGCACAACGCCAATCTCCTGATACATCATATGGTTTATCTCCACATATTGGACAAATCCATCCACTATTATAAGTATGTGGTACTAAACTGCTAGGACTTCCCCCATGCCCTTTATATTCTCCATTTATGGCATCTTGCCAATTCAATCCTGTATATAATACATTTATTTTCCAATTTGGATATTTTCTTTGTATTTCTTTAATTTGGGCTTTTACTCCAGGATAACTTCCTTCATTAATTCCATCAATATTAGAAGTAATATTGGCAGCTTCTGATGATTTATTTATTCCTAATAATAGAAAAAGTGTAATGACGAATAAGCTTATTATTATTTTTCTTCTCATTTGTTTCACCTCATCGTTAGTATATAATATTTTATCTATTTTTTCAACATTTTTCGTCATTTTCTCTTCAGGAAATTTCTTACTCTTCTTGATTTTCTTCTAGCTCTTCTTGTTTCTCATCTTCTTCGTTTTCTTCCAATTCTTTTTGTTGTTCATCTTTTGACTCTTCTTCCTCTTTTGTTTCTAAAACTTCTTCTTCCTTTTCTTCTAATTCTTTCAAATCTTCCACTGGTTTTTCTTCTATTACAGTTTCAAATTTCAAATTTCTTTGTATAATAATTTTGTTAGAAACAACACTTACTTTATTTCCGTTTGTACAAATACCAATCTCTTGATCTTTCATTCTAATATTTTGTATCTTATCTTTTAATGGAGATTGATTTTTTGTACTTGTTAATTTTGCTTCTATATAATATTGCTTATCTTCTGGTAAGTCTTCTATCATTTTATCAAAATAGTATTGAATTGAATTTTCATATCCTACATACATTTTAGTTTGAATTTCTCCATCAGTTGATTTTAAAGTCAATATTGGCATTTCTGCTGGTGTTCTACATTCTCCTTCTACCCATTCAGCAATATAGATATATCCACTAATATAATTTTGTCCTTGTGCATTTTGAATAATTTTAATGTCTGCTAACTCTGTATTGATATGTCCATAATAAGTAGTTAAGTCAATTATTTTCATCTTACTATTTCTAATTTCTACTTTGATTTCATTTTCCTTTTCTAGGCTTTCATCTTTTAAAGCAACTATTTGTGTTTTATTGGTTGATGTATTCTTTTGATTTGTTAATTCTACTTCTATAATATAATCTTTTTCTTGGTCTAATCCATCAATCATTTTATCAAAATAATATTGAATTGAATTTTCATATCCTACATACATTTGGCTACTATAGCTTCCATCGGTCGCTTTTAAGGTTATTTTTGGTTTATTACTTGGTGTTCTACATATTCCATCTACCCATTCTGCAATATAAATATAACCACTAATATAATTTTGACCTTTGCTATTTTGAATAATTTGTATTTTTTCCATTTCTGTGTTGACATTTCCTTCATAGCTAAAGCTAATTTGGCTCTTTTGTATCATTACACTAATTCCATGAAAACTTCCCATTTCTTTATCTTCTACTTCAATAATTTGTTGCTTATGATTGGAAGTGTTTTCTTCTGTTGTCAATTTTGCTTCTAAATAATATTCTTTGGCTAAATCAATATGTTCTATCATTTTGTCAAAATAGTATAATACATTATTTTCATAACCAACATACATTTTACTAGCAAATTCTCCATCTGTTGATTTTAACCATATTTCTGGCACTGATTTTGGAACATTTGCTTCATTATTTCTTATCTCAGCAATATTTACAAAACCAGATACATAAGTTTCTCCTTGTGCATTTTGTATTAATTTTATTTCTTCTAAATTAGTTTCAATATCTCCTTGATATTCTCCCTCAGAAAATACAAGCTTGTTATTTACAATTTTTAAATTTCTATCTCCATAATTTTCTTTTAATATTTTATCTGGCATACGAACTTTTTGTATTTTTTTACTCTCTGGTGCTGTATTTTGGCTCGCTGTTAGCTTTGCCTCTATATAATATTCTTTATCATTATCAAGCCCATCCAAAGCTCGATCAAAATAATATTTGATGCCACCTTCATAGCTTACATACATTTCTTTTGAAACTTTTCCATCGGTTGACTTTAATGTTAATTTTGGTTTACCATTTGGTACTTGACAATTTCCATTCACCCATTCTGCTATATAAATAGAGCCATTAATGTAATTTGCCCCTTTGCTATTTTTCGTATAATTTATCTCAATTAACTCTGTATTGATGTTTCCTTGATAATTTCTTCTAAATAATTCTTTGTTATCAATAATTGCTTTGGCATCTGCCTTAGCCATTTTTTCTAGCATATTATCATTTAGATAATTGGTTCTATCATAAGGGTTGTTAATATAAGCATGTTCAATAATCATTCCTGGAATTCCATAATACATTGGATTTCTGATAATTCCATACCAATCAGATAAAAATCCATCTGCATATAATTCACCATCTGTACTAAATTTGGTAATTGGACGATAAACATTGGTTCTAACTCCTGCATTTCTTAGGTTTGCTAAAACAGATTCTCCTAATATTTTAGAGTATTCATAATATCTTTTTTGATTTGTATTTGCTGTAATATAAGTTTCTGCTCCACTTACTTTATCGTTCACATCACTTGAATTGATATGAAAACTAACTAATAAGTCAGCGCCATTGTCTCTTGCTTTTATTCCTCTATCTGCAATGGACACTGTTTCATCTCCATTACGTGTTAAAATTCCTGTTATTCCTGCGGTTTCATCAAAAATTTCTTTTACTTTAGCAGCAATTTTCCAGTTTAACTCTTTTTCTACTAGACCGCCACCTCCAGCACCTGGTTCTTCTCCTCCATGTCCTGGATCTAGCATAATAATAATGTCTCCATTGGAAGCTTGTACAACATTGGGTACAAATAATAAAATAGTTATTATGAATCCAATTATAAAACTACCTATGGCTCTTTTGTACTTTTTCATAAAAATCAGTCCTTTCTCCCCTTATTATAACATTTTAAAAAATTAAAAATCAATTAGTTTTCGTTGTATTTTATGTCAAAATTTAACATAACTTTTCACTTTGCACATTACAATTCCTGGTACTAATAAAAAACTATACAAAACCTTATTTTTAAAATTTCTAATACTTTTTATATGATATTGTTTTGTTAAATAACTAAATAAAATATAATGTTTTATGATGTAAAGATTTTTTTTAAAAGGAATTTTTTTTAAGTCTTTTTGCAAAATTTCTTTAAAATAAGTGTAATAACCATATGGATTTTCTTTAAATTGGTTTCCTATATTTTTGCTATATCCATTTTCTTGGTATTCACATATCATAATAGGCTGATTCATACAAATCATTTTATATTTTTCATCCATTTTATGATACATACTAGCTTCTGTTACAAATCTTTCTCCTCTTTCTAATACATACTGATATTGTTTTCGTATTTTGCTATAAAAAACAAGTGCCTTTTCTCCTGTCTCTCCTTCTCGAAAATACAAATCAAACATTGTTGTTTTTTCCTTTTTGAAAAAATTCCCCATATTTTGATGGTTTTGATCATATTTTAAAAAGCATAATCCATAAATATCTGTTTTCTCTTTGTATTTTTGGTATGCTTCTATTACTATTGCAAACGCATCTGGGGTAAAATAGTCATCAGAATCACATTCTATGATCACGTCTCCTGTTGCTTTAGTGACTAACTGATTGATTGCTACCATCTTCCCCTGATTTTTTTGCCATTCATATTGAATGCTTATTTGGTTTTCTTGTTTCCATTTTTCTACTTTTTCTTTTGTTCCATCAGTTGATTCATCGTCCATAATTAGCCATTCTATTTCTGCTCCATGTTGATTATTTTTTAACAAACTTTGATATACTCTCTCTAGCAAATTAGCACGATTATAAGTTGGGGTCAAAACTGTTATTTTCAAACCTATCTCACTTCCTTTTAGACTGTTTGTTCTTCTATTACTTTTTTTACTTCTTCTATTATTTTTTTATTATCATATAAAATATTTTTGGCATCTGGTGCTGTACCTTTTGTTTGTATCAACTCTTTTAAACCTTCGTAAATAGAATCTTCTGTGTTTTCTACTATTTTCTTTTCTTGATAATTTCTTACCGCTTCTCTTGCTGCTGTATTTGTTAAAACAATATATTTATTCAAAATTTTAGCTTCTTCTAATACCATGCCATAACCTTCAAAATAAGAAAGTAAACAAAAATAATCTGCCTTTTTGATATAAGGATAAGGATTTTCCTTTTTTCCTAACAAATAAAATGTATCTTCCACTTTATTTTCTTTAATTTGTTTTTCTAATTTCTCTCTTAATGGGCCATCTCCAATCACATAAACTTTGTGTTGATAACCATTTTCTAATAATTTTTTATGTACTTTTATAAAGCGATCTATTCCCTTTTGCTCCACTAGCCTTGCAACTGTTACTAATTTCACATCATCTGCTTTTAATTCCTTTGCTTCATACTCTTGTGCTTTTTCTAAAATACTTTCTTTTTTTAAGTAATTATAAATTACTTTCTTTTCTCCTTTTATTTTGCTGTAAATTTGATTAAATTTTTCTAAATTATCCTGACTAACAAAAATTAGCTTTTCATAGTTTTGATAAACTTTTTCGTCAATTTTTTTCTTTAATTTTGCTTTAATACCTTTTCCAAAAACAAGTGATAAATCATTATGAATCCATGCTATTTTCCTCGTCTTTTTGTTTTTACTACTAAACAATCTTGTAATAGGACCTTCTAAAAAAGCCACTTCTACTTCATAATCTCCTTTTACCTTTTTTCGATAAAGAAATGGCTTTAATAACATTACTTTTAATGGTTGTGTCACTTTTTTTTGAAATTTTGATAATTCCTCATAAGATACTTTTTCTAGGCTTTTGTGTTTCACTTTTGAAGCCAATTGCTTTTCTAGTTCTCCTTTTGCATATATTGTAAAAATAGTAACATGATAATCATTACTAAGTTCATTTGCCAAATCTACTAATACTCTTTCTGCTCCGTCCTAATCCTAAACTAGTAATTCCAAATAAAATCTTTTTCATGATTTTTTCCCTCTTTCTTCTTTCTGAATGTGTGTTATTTTATTAATAAGTAAGGTATTTAGTACTATAATTATTATCATATTAGAACTATTAAAAAAAGTGTAACCTGCAAAAAAGGAAAGAGCAAAAGTAAAACCACAACCTCCTAAATACATCAAATATTGTGTATCAATCTGTTTTCTATTTTTGATAGCAAAATAAATTCCATAACCAGTTATACAAGCAAATGGCATAAAGTATAATATAAACCCTATTACACCAAAATTAAATAAAAATGCTGGTATTTCCATCTCTAAAATAAGCTCTCTAAAGTTACAAACATATCCATTTCCAAGCAATACATAGATTGGATTTTTTTGATTTTTTACAAGTAAAGCATTATAAATTAATTCTTGCATTCTTTGGTCATTATTTTTTACCTTCCATTGGTTAGCTATTTCATACAATTCTAAAATAGATTGCTGTTCTTCCTTACTCATATAGCCTTCTTCTAAAGTACCTTGTTCTATTTTTGCTCTAATTTCTAATAGATCTCCTGTTAAATGAGCTATTTGATCATTTTCTTCTACAATGTCTTTTTCTACATTTTGCAAATGCTTTCTTCTTTGCAAAGTAGTAGAACCAATGGTTACAATCACTAACAAAATAGTTGCAATTACTGCTATTCCAGCTGCTATCATTTTTTTATTGATTTTTCCTTTTTGTCTTAGTGTCATAATGACATCTAATAAAATATAACTAACAATCACCAAAATAAACCCAAATAAACCGTACTCTAGTTCCTAATAATGTACATAAGAAAATACCTTCTAATAAAATAATAGGAATTACAATTTTTTTATATGGCTTGTCTTTTATTTTTGTTAATATGATAAATAATGATAAAATAAGAATAGACCCTAAGCTATTTCCTGATTCAAACCAACCTTTATAACCAATTCCTTCTTCAGGATAGGTACTAGAAGATGTTTTAGTAAGAATTGCTAACCAAATAGATGCTATATAAATTCCACTTGCTATTAAAATACTCTTTCCTAAACTTTCTCTATCTTCTTCCTCTTTCATAATAACTATGTATAAAAACAAATTTAGTATCATATAAGAATAATTTACTAAATACTGTGCTTCGTGTGTAATTCCACTATAACTACTCAAAGTAATTCTTCCTTTGCATACCATTAAATGCAAAATTGCATAAACCAAATACATAAGTCCTACCAAAACAATTCCTATTTTAAATTTTTTATCTTTTTTAAAAAAAACATAAATTGCCATAACACTTGGTATAATAGGTCTTAAAAAGGTAGATGGCGAAAAGTTGGTATGAAAAGCATTTCTAAATAAAAAACTCATCATATCTAAAATAGGACATAGTATAATCAATAAACACAATATCTTTTTTTCTATTTTTTTCATTTTATTCTCCTAAATATAGCAATATAAATTGGATATGTGAACTTATTTATGGTTCGCATATACAAATTTTTTTTACTTTTTCTTGTCTTTAATATCTTATTTTTTTTCCAATTTGGAAATTGATTATAAATATTTTCCCATGTCTTTTTTAGTAATTCTTTTCTTATCTTCTTATTTTCAATCTTAACCATTCTCAAAAAAGAACTGCATAATAAAAATCTTACATAAATATATTCTAACTCTTCTTTGTATTCTTCGTAAAGATTGTCTTCTTTGTATTTACCAATTACTTGTTCTAATACATCAAAAATTTCTTTGGTTCTTTCATTTTGAGAATTTGCAATGGAATTTTCTCTTTGTCTATAATGAATATATGGCTTTTTTAGAAAAGAAACTTTTTCTAAATAAGGAATTAATTGATAAGTAAATGCTACATCTTCATAGCGAAGACCTTCTGGAAATTTTATTTTTGTTGCCATTAAAATTTCTCTTTTTATTAATTTATTCCAAGCAACCACTCTTACTTTTTCCATCATTTCTTTTTTTCCTTGGTAAGTTTCTCCTATATCTTCTTTCCTTTTGTTTGGATATTCCCAAATAAAATCACATTCTACCATATCACTTTCTTCTTGTTTTGCTATCTGATACATTTCTTCATAACAGGTTGGTTCTATATAATCATCTGAATCTAAAAAGGCTATATATTCTCCCTTTGCATAAGGAATTCCAAAATTTCTAGCACTAGATAATCCGCCATTTTCTTTTTCTAAATAGATCATTTTAGAAGGATAGGTTTCACAATATTTTTTAGCAATTTTGCCAGAATCATCTGTTGACCCATCATTTACTAAAATAATCTCAATTTCTTCTAAGGTTTGGTTTACTAAAGTATCCAAACATTTTTCTAAATACTTTTCTACCTGATAAATTGGTACTATTACACTGACTTTTGGCATTTTTTACCTCATTTTTATATATATTATCATTCTTTTTATAAGTTGTTTTAGATTATATGGTTTTATATTTTGATACATTTTTCTTTGTTTTATCTTTTCTTTGTAGTCTTTTAATTCTTTTTCTTGTAAATTCTTTGCCTTTAGTAAAATACTATTTGTATAATATCTTTTTACTAAGTCTTTTGTTTTTTTACTAATTTCATAGTCTTTTATTGTTTTTATCATTGTGTCATAGTGAATGATTAAATCATTTGCTTTTTTTACTTCTTTTTCATAATTTGTATTTCTTGTAATACTTTCATTGGTTTGTCTATAAAAGTATCCATATTCTTTTACTGATGCAAAGGTTTTTGCTTTTAATAAGATGATAGTTGTTAAACCAAAATCTTCATGATATGTCCCTTTTTTGTATTGAAAATGGTTTTCTACAAAAAACTCTTTTCGATATATATAAATACAAGCTGGATCTATATAATGATCTTTTGTTACTAATTTTTGAAATCCTTCTTCTCCAGTGCAAACATCAAATGTTGGTCCTTCTATTTTTTCCTTTTTGTTTCCTTCTTCATCTACTATTTGCATTTTAAATTTAATGACATCTATTTGTTGTTCCATATATGTTTCTAAATTTTCATATAGATGTTGTTCTATTTGGTCATCTGCATCTAAAAAAGATATATATTCTCCGTGTTACATAAGGAATTGCAAAATTTCTGGCATCTGATAATCCCCCATTTTCTTTTTCAAAATATCTAATTTTTAAATTGGGATGTTCTTTTTGATAGTTTTTTATTTTTTCTTCTGATTGATCTGTCGAACCATCATTAACTACTAATATTTCTAAATCTTTTTTTGTTTGATTTTTTACTGAATCTAAACATTTTTCTATATATTTTTCTGCATTAAATACAGGTATGATAACACTTACCTTTGCCATAAGCTTCCTTTCTTCTCACTTTTTTTATTTTATTTAAAGCTTCTATAAAAAGTTGATAGAAAATTTCATTAGTATTCTTCTGATAGCCTAATTAAAATTTTATCATCTACTAATTGAATGGATCCATTTTTTGGCCATACTTCCATATTGGTTTCTTTGGCATAGTTTTTTGCTTCTTCAAAGTCTTTTGCTGTTGGTTTTTGGAATTCATATCCTAAAATTCGTAATAAAGCATTGGCTCTATCATTAACACCCCATATATTTTCATAGTCAAATTCAAAAAATGATTTACCTATAACTTCACTTTTTTGATACAAATTTTTTAAATTAGCAGCACTATGTTGTCCTATAAAAATCAATTTGTAATCTTTTTGTGCTTCATACCACTCTTGTTCTTCTACTTTATCTACTAATCTTAATCCAAATGCTTTGTCATTCTCAAAAACAACATCAACCGAATAAAATAAATTAGCACAAGCATAACTTTGACTATATACTATAATAGCAGCAAGTACTATCATTATATTTTTAACTATTTTCCCTTTATTTCTATTGGCTAAAAATACTATTGCTAGCATCATGACAAAACCGATAACAAAAGAATAATTAAATTGTGTTCTTTTGTATTGGTCTACTCCTGTTAAGATCATAATGTAAAAAGGTGCCATAATTAGACCTAAAACAGCTAAAATAACTCCTATTTTGAAGCTCTTTTTCTTGATTAATATGCCAATCAATACAACTAAAACACCTACTGCTAACACATAGCCATAATTGTAGAAAATTCCTTCACAACCAAATACTGGTTTTATGCAATTCCATATATTTAATAAACATTGAGAAACACTATCTTTAAGCCATGCAGATTGTAAATATCCTGTTCCACTTTTAGCTGTTATTTTACATATAATAAAATATAAAATAGCTCCTAATACAAATATTCCAATTTGTTTCCCCAAAAACTTCCAATTATTGTCTTTTTCTTTTAATACTTTTAATAAATAACATGCTACTACTGTTACAACATATAGTAAAGGTATTGATTGATAAATACCAAAACTAAAAGCTATCATACCAATGCTAATTATAAGACTTCCTATTTTTTTTGGCAATTCTTCACTTGTTAATGCTTTATGAATCAATAGTTGAGAAACTGGCACCATTAAAACACCAATTGCTACTCCTACATTTTGAATAATAAAATTGTAATGTTCTGCAAAAACCGGATTACTAATAAATAAAATTGGAAAAATAAATTGATATTTCAAGAAGGATTCTTTGTATTTATCACTAAGATAGGTGTAAAATAAATAATTAAATGCTACCGAATATACCACCATCAAAACAACAGTTAAGTAATTAGAAGCAAAAATTGGCAATGCTCCCATTTGCAAAACTTGGTTTAATACAATTAGTCCCCATCGGTTAAGACTCAACCACCAATCCCATCTAGTAGCACTTCCAATATCTTCTATATATAATTCTGTATCAATTGAAAAACTGCCACTAATTAATCTTTGCCCAAAAGCAAATAATGCTACTAAAACAATGATTAGAATTGAATACTTTGATTTTTTTATAAATTCTATTAGATTATTTTTTTGAGTCTTCTTCTCCATCTTTTTTACCATCCTTTTTTATTTTTTCCCTCATCTTCCACCATTTAGAATTTTTAATTGCTTCTAATTCTGCTTGGTATTTTTCCATTTTTTCTACACACTGGTTAAATTCTTTTTGGTAATATTCTTTTTCTTCTTTATTTTTTATAGCTTCTTTTTTCTTTTCTTCTAATTCCTCTTGATATTGCTCTTTTACTGTTTTCTCTTTTTCTTCCCATTGTTTCTGTTTTTCTTCTAATTCTTGTTTGATTCCTGTAAACCTTTCGTAAGATTCTAAACAAGCATTTTTAAGCCAATTTGATTTTTGCACCACGTATTTTTGGTAATCACGAATTGAAATATCATTTTCATATCTTCCCTCTTCATGTTCACAACTATCCACAAATTCTCGACATTTTTGGATTAAGTTTTCTCTTAATGTTTTCCATTCATCACTATGGATTGGAATGTTTCGATAATCATAAGTTACCTTTCCACTTACAAAATCGTTTTCATGGCAGGATTCTATATATTTTGTATAATCTCCAAAGCGATCATTTCGATAATCTTCATTTAATAAGATGACAGATGTTCCTAATGCTAAACAAGGAAGTGCACAATGTAAACGATAAGATACTACTGCTTTTGCTCCTTGGTAAAGTTTTAATAATTTTTCCACATTTTCCATTCTCTCTTCCCAAGATAAGGCATAATAATTTTCTGGCAAAGTATGTGTTACTACTTTTACTTCCATATCTGTTGTTTTTTTAATTTGCTCTACTACCTCATTACTTACATCAACAGCACAAATATAGTCTTGTTTTTCTACTCCTTCAAACTTTTCTAGTGTCAAAGTCATACATCCTGTATATTCTGTTCTTAAACCTTTTTGTGTTAATAATTTCATCGTATGGCTATCTCTACAACCAATTGGTTCAATACTCTTTAAATAGGCTAATCCATACCCTTGTAAATGATATGCTCTATCGGTTGTATCCCAAAACCAATCTTTATTGGTAAAATGCATCGAAATAGGTAATGGTTTAATATATGGTGATAATGGCCAATTCAAAGTATATTGTAAAAACCATCCATTAATAATGGTGGCTACTTTTTCTTCTTTTTCTGGCACAAATTCATCAATATGATTTCTATCAATATAATAGTCTACTCTTGGCAGAAATCTTTTCGTTACATAGGCTTGTATATCATCTCCTATATTTCTGGTATCTTGTTCTACCATTAATCCAAATTTCATAATTTTCCCCCTTTATGCTTTGATAAAAGCATCTACTAAGTTTTGACATTTTTCATCAAACTCTTTTTTCCATGACTGATACAATTCCATGATTTCTTCTTTGTTCTTTTGTACCTCCATAATTTTTTCTTTAATATAATTAGCATCATCTTCTTTTTCTAAGATAACATATTCTCCTAATTTGGTACCAACAAAATAGTCATTATTGTTTCCGAAGTAAGCAAGGTACTCCCATTTCAAAACTTTCTAAAGGAAACATTGGCGCATTTTCTGTAAAGGTTGGATAAATATTAATATCATTTTTTTGAATTCTCTTCATTAGTTCTTCATTTGGAATATAGTCATCAATACTCGTTGTTTCCAAATTTAATAGATTGACAAATTGTTTTGCACCTTCATTGATTGGTACAACATCTGCTACTGCATTTGGTACTAATTTCATAGCACTAAGAGCTGTATAAATATTTTTTAATTCTCTTGTATCTGCATTATAAATTCCAATTTTTACTTTTGTATTTTGATTGATTGCTATTTTCCCTGCATTATCTTTATGGACATTATTTTGTAGATAATATGACTTAAATCCCACTTTTTGATAAAATTCATACATTGTACTTCTTACAAAAGCAAAGCAATTGATTTTTCCTTGTTTATATAACTCCATTACTTCTTTGTTTAGGTTCCAAGTAAAGTCTGAGAAATATTCATAACAATTTCCATGCCAAATTACTTTAATAGATATCTTAGGATTTTGCCTTTTTATTTCTTCTATTGTTTTTGTCCATCCATCACAAATTTGACTAAAAATAACAGAAGAAATATTATTTTGCACAATCTGTTTTGCTAAAATTTCTATCTCACTTTTTTTGTAAATATGTTCTAGTGGTACAATATTTTCAAAAAGACCGAATGGTAGATGCTGCTACTCCCAACCAAGTAGGATTATAAAATACAATGTAATCTTTGTTTTGGTATTGTTTTATTTTTTGGATGGCTTCTTCTACTCTTTTATGATAGTGTTTGTTTTGTTCTTTTTCTTGTTTATGATTTGTCATTTTGTATTTTGCTGTACTTAAAAAATGGTATATTTTTCGTAAAACTTTATCCATCATACTATCTTTTTTGATCCATCTCTTTAGCATATTTTTTATTTTTTGCAATTTTCTCTTTCCTTCCTTCTTTTTGATTTGCCTATTTTTCAATAAATTTTTGTATTGTTTCTTTGGCTTGTTTGTCATATTCTTGTTTCCAATTTTTATATGCTTCTCTAATTTTTTCTTTGTTTTCTAGTATATTTTTTATCATTTTTGCATTAATGATTGCATTATCTTCTGCTTTTGTCACTAAATATTGTTTTAATATTTCATTTTCTTCTAAAAAGTCAACGGTATTTCCTATTAAACAAGGAATCCCTAATTCCATACTAAGAAAAAATATTGGATGCATATATTCGGTAAAAGCTGTACTTACAATAATATCATTTTTGCACAAAGCTTGAATAATTTGCTTTTCCTCTATTTTTTCAATTTTATCTGGAACACTTACTATTTGCATTGTATTTAAAAAATCTTCCATTCGCTCTTCTAAAACATTATAATGCAAAGTACAATTTTCTAGCATTTTAGCAATACATAATTGGTTAAAAATGTTTTTATCCCATGTATAATTTAATGGATAAATTCCAAGATCTATTGTTCCATTTGTTTTTTTAATCTCTACTTTTTTATTTTCTGCTAATATATAATTTTCTTTTAAATAAGAACAAGAATAGCCTAAATTTTTGTATGTTTCATATTGCCCTTTTCTAAAAAAGGCTATATCATCTACTATTCCTTCTTTTGCTAATGCTAATAATCGAAAGAAGTTTTCTCTTTCATATTCGTAATATAATAAACTATCTTGTGTATTGCAGATAACTTTTATTTTCATGGCTGGATTTTTTTGTTTGGTATCTTTTATTAGTTTGTCCCATCCAATCTCTAGCCCTGCAAAAATAATTTGTTCTACTCCTTCTTGCCTATATTTTTCTATGATTTTTGTATTATGATTGTAGTCAAAATCTGTCCACCCTAGATGAATGGGTTCTGTATTTTCAAACATATTAATAATTTCTAAGTTATCTTCTGGCTTTTTGTCTCCATATAATACGATATATTTTTTCATTTTTTATTTATCCTTTTCCTAAAATTTTCCTCATGGTGGATTTTACATTTAATAAGGCATTCATGTATTTAATATCATTATGAACCATAAATGCTTCTTTCCACAATTCATTTCTTAGCATTTTTCTACACTTAAAGATGTTGATTCTTTCCAAGGTAGATAGTTTATCATCTTTTTCCACATATTCTGCTGCACCAAAGGTATCATTAAATACCATACTATAATAAGCTTCTATTAGCTCTTTGCTTGGATTAGTTTTTGTTTTTTGAATGACATCATAAACACAAGCTTTGGTTTCTTTTGCTTCATAAGGATGATATTTCATGTATTCATTAATGATTTTAGCTCCTTCTAACATACCTTCTTGTAATGGTTTGATGTATTTTTTTACAATTTCTAATTCTTCTGTTTTTGCTTTACGAATAGCTTCTCCTTGCTTGTATTCCACTACACTAGCCGTTCCTGGATTGTAAATCCATTCTAGTAATGTAATCATGTTTCCTACTTCATTGTCTCTTATGTTTTTATCATCAATAAAGCTTATTTTGTTTGTATTTTTAGGTTGTAAATTGTAATAATCATATAATGTTAAGTAATAACCTTCTATTTTTTTATTGGTAAATATATGTGCCAAATTGTCTTGAATGGTTCCTCTCCATCCAATATCTACAACAAACATTGGCTCATCACTTTGGTTGGAAATTCCTTTTTTCTTTTCAAAATATTCTAATAGTTCTTGTCTTTTTCTAGCTAGTTCTTCATTGATTTTACTAGTAAATTCTAAATCAGCACATAATTTTTGTACACGAATATCAAACCATGGATCTATAATATCTTCTTCTGGTTTGATGTCATATTTTCCTAAAAATTCTTTGTATGGCTCTATTTTTATTGCTAATGTTTTAAATAATGTTTTCATACTTTGTACACGATATTGTGACCATAATCTTAATAATTCTGGAATAGAAAATTCTTTTAATGAAGCTGCAAAAGTTGCCATTCTACTTACTTCTAATGTATCACATTCTGGAATTGGTACACCAAATGGGTTATTTTCTTTGATTAATTCATGTATTTTGATAAAAGTTTCTCCTTCTCTTGTTAAATAATACACTTTTGGAATGTTGTTTTTGATAGCATATTCAACAATGCTATATCCTAAGAAATATAAGATAGGAGCTAAATCCACACCACTGTTAAATAGATTATCACCTTTTTTTGCCCATGTTAAATCCAGTTCAAACTTTCTTCCTTTTTCTGGAACAAAATTGAACTCTGTTTTAGTTGTCTTGATGGTTTGTATTCCTAAACTATTTGCCATATCAATGTCAGAGAATTGGTTATCTCCTACATGGATGTGTTCTTCTGGCTTGATCCCAATTTCTTCTTCTGCTTTTCTAAATAAATTTCCTGTTCTTTTATTTAATAAGTAATCAGCTGAACTATATATTTTTTCAAAAGTTACTGGTAGGTCTAAAGAATCTAATAATTCTTTTAAAGCTTCTTTTCCCATATAAAAATCTGATATACAATATTTCTTTAAGTCTTTATATTTTTCAAAAATTGGTATTATTTCTGGGTTAATAAAGATGACTCTTTTTTCTTGCTCAATTTCTTCTTTAACTAACTCTTCTGCTATATCTTCTGGCTCTTTCATCGTTTCTTTTTGTAATTGCTTGAATACTTCTAATATTCTACATTCATCATCATTTCCTGCTTCTTTATTTTTTTTGCATTCTTTGGCTTCTATTTCATTTCTTAATTTTAAGATTTCATAGATATCTTTATATTTTTCTTTTAATTTTTTTTCATATTTTAATACCATGTATTTAGCTGTATGCAATTTGGTTTCTTCTGGATGGCATTTTCTTTTTATTATGGTATCCCAAATGTCAAAACTTATTATCATTTTTTTACATCCTTTCTTTTGCTCTTTTCCTTTTTATTCTTCCCCATTCTATCATTTATTTATTACATTATCAAGCTATATTATAAAAAAAAGAAAAGTTGATTCTTGGCTTTTCAACTTTTCTTTACTTCTTTATTTTGGTTATCAATTTCTTTTAAAATAACATCATGTGCTCCGCCTTCTGTAATACTAATATCAGATACTAGCGTTAGTCTTGCTTTTTCATGGAATTCTGGAATACTTATGCATCCACAATTACACATGGTTGATTTTATTTTAGAGACTGTTATGGCTAAGTTTTCTTTTAAGCTTCCTGCATAAGGAATATAAGAATCTACTCCTTCTTCAAAAGAAAGTTTTTTAGCTCCTCCCATATCATATCTTTGCCAGTTTCTCGCTCTATTTGATCCTTCTCCCCAATATTCTTTAACATAAGCATTTCCTTTTTTGATAATTCTAGTTGGGCTTTCGTCAAATCTTGCAAAATATCTTCCCATCATAACAAAGTCTGCTCCTAATGCAAGGGCTATTGTAATATGATAGTCATGAACAATTCCTCCATCAATACATAATGGGATGTATATTCCAGTTTCTTTAAAGTATTCATCACGAGCTGCTGCTACATCAATTAGGGCTGAAGCATTTCCACGTCCAATTCCTTTGGTTTCACGCGTGATACAAATAGATCCTCCTCCTACACCAATTTTTATAAAGTCTGCTCCTGCTTTTGCTAAGTATAAGAACCCTTCTTTATCAACTACATTTCCTGCTCCTATTTTAACAGTATCTCCATATTTTTCTCTTACATAGTCTATGGTATTTTTTTGCCAGATAGAGTATCCATCTGATGAATCCATACAAATTAGGTCTACCCCTGCTTCTACTAAAGCTGGTATTCTTTCTTCATAATCTCTTGTATTGATTCCAGCTCCTACTATGTATCTTTTATTTTCATCTAATAATGAATCTGGATTGTTTTTTCTTTCTTCATAATCTCTTCTAAATACTAGATATCTTAATCTCTCTTCTTCATCTAGTATTGGCAAACACGCGATTTTCTTTTCCCATATTAGGTCATTGGCTTCTGATAAACTGATTCCTTCTTTCGCCCATACTACTCTTTCTTTTGGCGTCATAAAGTTGTCAATTGGTTCTTCAAAATTGTCTCTTGATATTCTGTAATCTTTATCTGTTACTAATCCTATGAATTTTCCTTTGGCTGTTCCATCATCTGTTATTATAACAGTTGAATGCCCTGTTTCATTTATTAATTCGATTACTTCTTTTAAAGAGGTACCTGATTTTACATTAGAATCACTAATAACAAATCCTGCTTTGTGCTTTTTTACATGTTTTACCATTTGTGCCTGTGATTCAATAGATTGTGAACCATAAATAAAAGCTACTCCTCCTTCTCTGGCAAGTGCTATTCCCATTTGTTCTCCTGATACTGCTTGCATAATGGCTGATACCATTGGTACATTTGCATAATATTTTGCTTCTTCTCCTTTTTTGTATTTAACTAATGGTGTTTTTAGTGATACATTGGTTGGTATACATCTTTCATCTGTTAGGTTTGGTAATAATAAATATTCATTGAATGTTCTTGAAATATCTTCTAATATTTTTGCCATTTTTTTGACCCCTTCCTTTTTTCTCTTTCATAAAATTATACTATATTATTTAATTTTTGTAAAGAGATTTTCAAGCATTTCTTTGTTGAATGTGTTGGCATTATAGGAAAAGATCAAAAAGTTCTTATTCGTTTTTTATTTTTGTCTATTACAAAAAAAGAAGAATACTTTTTGCTGTATTCTTCTTCATTTTATTAAGGCTTTTTATTTTGTTCTTATTGGACTGGATAAACACTTACTTGTTTTTTATCTCTACCTTTTCTTTCAAATTTTACATTTCCATCTACTAATGCATATAAAGTATCATCACTACCTTTACCAACATTAACTCCTGGATGTACTTTGGTTCCTCTTTGTCTTATTAATATATTTCCTGCTAAGACAAATTGTCCATCTGCTCTTTTGACACCAAGACGTTTAGATTCGCTCTCTCTTCCGTTATGGCTACTACCTTGACCTTTTTTATGAGCCATGCCCTTTCACTCCCTTCGGTTTGTTCTCTTTCTATTTGCTTATTTTTTAACGTTTTTATTTTAAGCTTCTGCTTTTTTAGCAACTTCTTCTTTTTTTGCTGTTGTTTCTGCTTTTTTAGCAGCTGTTTTAATAGATGTAATTTCAACTTTTGTGTATGGTTGTCTATGACCTTGTTTTCTTCTATAATTTTTTTTAGGTTTCATTTTGAAAACAATGATTTTTTTAGCTTTACCATGTGAAATTACTTTTCCTTCTACTTTTACACCTTTTACATAAGGAGCTCCAATTTGTACTTTTTCTCCATCAGATACTAAATTTACATTTTCAAAGGTGATTTTTTCTCCTTCTTTGGCATCTAATTTTTCAAAAAATACAACATCTCCTTCTGTTACTTTGTATTGTTTTCCACAGCTTTCAATGATTGCGTACATTTAAAATGCACCTCCCTTATTTGTATACTCGCTAATCCTTATTCTTCAGGCAATTAACCCTTGGTTAATGTTTAGGTGCCTTGACTAAGCGGATTACAGTTTTTAAGTCTATCATATTTTTAAGTTTTTGTCAATTGTTTTTCTAAATTTTCTAGTGCTATTTTTCGATGACTTATTGCATTTTTTTCTTCTTGGGATAGTTCTGCATAAGTTTTTCCATTGTCTAATTCAAAAATGGGATCAAATCCAAATCCGTTTTTTCCTCTTTCCTTTTTTGCTATTTTTCCATTTATTTCTCCTTTTCCTATGATGAATTTTCCATTTTCATAATAAGCCATAACACATTTTACTTTTGCTTTTCTATCTTCTCCTTCTAGCCCTTCCATTTTTTTTAATATAGCTTTGTTTTTTTGCTCTGGTGTAGCCTCTTCTCCTAAAAACCTTGCTGTATATACTCCTGGCCATCCATTTAGTGCTGCTATTTCTAATCCACTATCATCAGCTATACATCCTAAATTGGCTATATCTCCTATTTCTTTTGCTTTTTTCTTAGCGTTTCCTTCAAAGGTTTCTTGATCTTCTACTACTTCTATTTGGCATTTTATATCTTTTAATGTCAATAATTCATAATTTTTTAAAATCGCTTTCATTTCTTTTTGTTTTCCCAAATTGTTAGTTGCTATTACAATTTTCTTCATATATTTGCCACCTTTCTATTTTTTTGGATTTTTCTTCATGTTCTAATCTTTTATTAGTAATATAGCATAAAAAGACTACTTTTTCTAGCCTTTTCAAACATAAAAAATGTTAGTTCTTTTAAATTACTCTGCATACTCCATTCTTATTCACTTGCGAAAATTTTGTAGGAATTTTCTTTGCATATATTTTTATTTATATAAAGCATAAATGAAAGAGCCAGTTTTTATCTTACTAGCTCTTTATAAATTCTTTATTTTATTGTAATGAATTATTATTTAGTGCATTTTTTAATTCTGTACTTATTACATTTGATTTTTCTTCCATCTGATCAGATGTTCTTTTTAGTACAGCCTTTAATTTACTATCTGTAATAGTGTTATCTTTATTGATTTTTAATGAAATTGTATTATTTGTAATTGTCCTACCTATATCATTAGCACATTCCACTATTTCATGCAAAACTAAGTCATTTTCATTAATTGTATAATATCCTACATGACCAGAA
>CAMXLV010000017.1 GCA_947244675.1 uncultured Clostridium sp.
TTTCCAAACTTAAATATTGAGTTAACTTGTGGTGCAAATCCAAGTGAAATGTTTGAGATGTTAAAAAATCACAAACTTGGTTTTGTAATAACAGATGTTATACCAACAGAAACAGATGAGTTTGTAATTGAAGAATTAAAAAAAGTAAACAATATATTTGTTGCAAAAGAGCCATTGAAAATTGAAAATGTAAAAGAATTAGAAGATTTACGATATATATTAAATTTTGACAATACAATTTCTACTAAAAATCTATTCAAGATTCTAAAAGAACACAAAGTAAAAATTAAACCTAATATGAAATGTGATACAACAGAAATAAGAGTAGAAGCAGTAATGAATGGACTAGGAATAGCTTATGTAATGAAAGAAGCTGTCAAGAAACAATTAGAGAATGGAGAATTATACGAAGTTGAATTGCCAATAGAATTGCCAGAATTGAGTATAAATTTAGTGTATATAAAAGATATGCTAACACAAGTAGATAAGAAATTTATAAAAAAATACTTAAAAAATAAGTAATAAATGAATATAAGCAAATAGGCAGAATATCCTTAAAACAAAGGGTATTCTTTTTTTGTATTAAAAAATATTTAATACTGATTAAATATTTGAGAATAGACAGGAAAATTCTTACAAGATATAATAATTGTGTATCAATTTCAAAGAAAGAGAGATGTTAAAAATGCAAAAAAAGAGAGTTTGTTGGAATATTACAACAAAATGTAATCAAAATTGTAAATATTGCCACAGATTTTTAGGTATTAACGATCTTACTTATGAAGAAAATAAAGAGATATTAAATAATTTGATTAAAGATGGGGTAAACAACATTACTTGGACAGGGGGAGAAGCACTACTATATCCAAATTTAAAAGAACTATTGAAAATATCACAAGAAAATGGTATAAAAAACAAGCTAATAACAAATGGAATGGTATTAGCACAAAATGAAAATATGAGAGAGATTTTAGATTATTTAGATTCTTTGACATTGTCATTAGATACGATAAATGATGATACTAATGAAGAATTAGGAAGAGGCAAAAATCATTTTGAAGAAGTTAAAACTATATTAGACTATGTTAAAGGAAAAAGTTTAAAAGTCAATATAAATACAGTAGTTAGCAAGAAAAACATAAATGAGATGGAGCAGCTAGGAGAATTCCTAAACAATTATAATATTAGCAAATGGAAATTCTTTAAATTTATGCCACTTCGAGAAACAGCAGAGAAAAATAAAGACGAATTTGCAATAACAGATGCAGAATTTGAGAAAACTAAAAATGTATTTAGAAATTTTGGAAATATAGGAGAAACAGACTTTAGACAAGAAAAGGACATGGAAGATAAATATACTTTGCTAATAGCGAATGGAGATATAATAAAAACGGAACATGGTGTAGATGTGAAAAAAGGAAATGCACTATACCAAAATCCAGTAGAATTTATGTATGAATTAGAGGAGAATAGAATGAAAAAGATAAAAATTCTAATTGCTCATAATAACGAGGAAATAAGAAATAAAATAGCAGATACAATAAAAGGCTTAGACTATGTTGAATTAGTAGACACAGCAACAGACGGAAAAGAAACATATAATAAAATTATAGAATCAAAGCCAGAAATGGTTTTTGCAAAAATGAATTTAGACAATATGGACAGTATGGAAATAATGAGGAAATCAAAAGAAAGTTTAAAAGATAATGTGCCAATATTCAATATAATTACAAGTGATAATGTTAGTGATGAATATATGAAAACAGCATATAATCTAATGGGAAGAAATTTGAATACATTTGTATCAGAGCCAATAAACAATATGGAAATAGACAATATAATGCAAGGGTATAAAGAATTAAAAGAAAACGCATAAACTAAAAAAGAAGGAATAGTTTTTTTACAAAACTTATTTCTTCTTTCCTTTTTGTAGATGTAAATACATTACTGCAATTTCTAAAAAATCTTTTGGGGTTATATTTTCTTCAATATCAAAATATTGCATAATAGGGCAGTTGATAGTATCTCTATACATATTTAATCGTTCTAATGCAGTTCTAAAACTTGATCGTATTGCCGAATTAGGCTTGTTGTGTCTTTGTCCAATTATAGTAAAAATATCTTTCAATTTTTTCTGTAAGTCAGGGTAGTAGTAGCATTCAAAAATAGCTTCTCTTATGTAATTAGTTCCATTTGAATTTAAAGGAATTTTTAATGTCAAAAATAATAAATCGAGTTCCTCGTTAGTTAATTCTTCATATTCTCCAAAAAGATACATTTCGTTAATTGTACTATAAAAGTCATTAAAATTTTCATCATCATAGATTACCTTGTATATTCTAGCAGCATTAGACAAGTTCAAATTTTCTTCTTTTTGAGCTGTTAATATAATGTTGTTATTTTTCTTATCTGCAATATTTGTAGATAATCTATCAATTATTTCAATACAATTTATATCTTTTAGGCAAGAATCTAAAACTAATACATTAGGTTTAATATCAAGATATTTTTCTAAAGCAGTTTTTCCATCAGCTGTTTCTATTACTTCTAACCTTTTATCATTTGCAAGCTGTTGACAAAGCCTTATTCTTTGCTCAACATTAGGATTAGCAATAAGGACTTTCTGCATCTGGAAACCCTCCTACAAATGTCTATATTATAAATTCGATAACATTATACCATAAAAATTATGTAAACACAATACAAAATGGAAAAAATAGTAAAAGAAAATTTAGCCTTTTTTCGCCCTTTTTCGCCATATTCCCCCTTTTTTGACATTAGAAAAGTAAAATTCTATATAATGCAAGCAACTTAATCAAAGTCTTAAAAGGGAGGCGATTCAAAAGATATAGAGAAAACACAAGATAATTACAAGTACATATTTTAGACTTTGATTATAGTATTGATTTATTTTTTAATTATTCAAAACTCCTTTAAGAATTTTGTTTAGGCACTATTCTATAAAGGAGTTTTTTATATGGGGAGGGGTACAAGTAAAAATGTAAAAGTAATTTCACAAGTATTTACATTAAAAAATGTAAATATTAGATATTTGTGCCTATTTCAAATCAAATGTGCAATTATGCGTTGTATATTTGATTTTTTTTATGCTCTAAAAGAAAAACATTGCCGTAGCCCACCTACCAATCAATTCACAAAAACGAATTGATTGGAGGAAAGAGAAATGCAAGATAATGCAAAATGTTTTATAAAATTAAAAAAAGGAATTTATGAAGAAATTACATATAAAGAACTAAAAGAGAAACGAAAAAAATACAGTACATATAAGAAAAAGAAATTTATTAAGTTAGATGATATTTTACTAGAAGTATCAAAAAAAGATTATGAAATTATAGAGTATGAAGAACAAAGACAAAAATATTTAGATCGAGTTGCAAGAAAAATGAATTTAATTTCTTATGATCATGAATCTGAAAATGGAGTAGCATTAAAAAATATAATTTCAAATCCAATAGATAATATAGAAGCTACTTTTGAAAGAAAAATTGAAATAGAAAAATTAAGAATAGCTTTATTACAACTAACTGAAGAAGAATATAAACTAATAAAGGCATTATTTTTTGAAAATAAAACATTGCGAGAATATGCTGCAATAGTAGGCAAACATTACACTACAATTCAAGATAAAAGAGATAGAATTTTAGAAAAATTAAAAAAATTTATAAAAATTTAAAAATTTAATCCTACAAACCTCTCATTTTTTCACAGGAGAAATGAGAGGAATTTTTATTCCACATGAACTTTGAAAATTAAATAGCAATTCATTAAATACATTCCTACTATTCGAGCTAGTTAAAAAGTAATCTCACAAATCACTTTACTTAAATATAAGATAGCCACTTATAAGGCGAGGACAAGTAGTAGGTATAATGATACACTTGTTTAGTCATAGCACGAGCGAGATAAAACCGTCCCACGCATTGAGAACAAATCTGTTGAAAGCAGGTAGGTGGAAGTCCTGTGGAGCAATTTAGCTAATTGCCGTTTAATGAATTTTAGGAGAAGATAGAAAGTAATTGTAAAAGGCTATCTAATCTATAAGGTAGCCTTTTTGAATAAAAAAGGAGAAATAAAACAATGAATATTTTACTAATTATATTTTTAATACTACTTATACTTATCACAATATTTACATATTTAATGATTCTATATGCGAGTATGAGTAAAACAGAAGAAGAAAAAATAATGGAAGATCAAGAACAAATGGAATATTTGAAAAATTATAAAGAAAAAAAGGAGAATAGAAATAAAATGGAAATTAAAAGAGGAGATTTATATTATGCAGCTTTAGACGAAACTTATGTAGGAAGTGAACAAACAGGAGTAAGACCAGTAGTAATATTGCAAAACAATATAGGAAATGAGCATAGTCCAACTGTTATAATTGCACCAATAACAAGTAAAGTAAATTCAAAATCGATTATACCAACTCATGTGTATATAAAAGGGTATAAAGATAGACTAAAACAAAATTCACTTGTTTTGACAGAACAAATCAGAGCAATAGACAAATCAAGATTAAAATATTATATAGGAGCTTTAGATATTGGAGAATTGAGAAAAGTAGATAAAGCTCTTATTATTTCATTAGGAATAGATTTAGAGAAAATCAAAAAAGAAGTGCCACATAGAGAGGGAATAGAAGAAAAAACAGAATTTGTTACGAGAAATCAAATTGCATCTTATGGAATGGTAGCAAGAGAATATCTAAAACATACAGGGAACTTGGAAATTTCAAACGAGGAATTTGGAAAATATATCTTAACACTTATTGATTTATATTCTCCAGATGAAGTTGAAAAACAAGCAGAAAATGTGAAAGATAGAAAATAATGTGTCAAATCTATAAAAATATAGGCAAGGTAAATTTTGTACCTTGGAAAAGATTTAGGAAGTTGAGTATGCTATTTATAGGCAATACAAAACTTCCTTTTTAAATTGGAGGAATTGTATGCGAGAAATTGCTAAAAAGTGCATAGAGATAGGAATTATAAAAGACCTATATGAACAAGGAATACTAACGGAAGAAGAAATGAAATTAGCAATTATAGAGATAGACAAAGATTTTGAAAGGAGGGTAGCTTGATGACTAAAACAGAAATGAGAGTTTTTGCATATTGCAGAGTAGGTAATCCAGAACAATTATCAGAAAATGAGCAAAAAGAAGTACTTTTAAGGAAAACAAAAGATAACAAAGCAACAATTATAAAGAAAACAGCAATACATAATGATATTGAAAAATAAAAAAGAACTATCCAATAGCCGTGAAACTAATATAGATAGTTCGGAAAATATTAAAATACTTTCTGCTACTATTTTAGCACAGAAAGTAGGAAAGGACAAGCAAGGATGAAAAAAGTAGTAACTTATGGATTATATAATAATGAAAAGAGTATAAAAGATTTTGAAAAGCAAATACAAGAGTATATTAAAGATTATGGAGAATGGAAAATAGTAAAAAAATTTATAGACTATACAAAAAATAAACAATGTATAAGTTTTGAAAAATTATTAAATGAAGCTTTAGAAGAAAATATTGATATTATTTTAATAAAAAATGTAAGGCAATTTTGTCAAGCAACTAATTATAAGGTAGACTTTTTTATAAAATTTTTTAATCAAAAACAAATAGAAGTAATTTTCTTGGACGAAAAAATTAGTACAGCAGATGCAGTAGGAATGACACAAATTCAAATAATTGTTTTTATGATTCAAAGCGAAAATGAAATGAGAAGTAAAGCAAAAAGAGAAAATTTATCACGGAGCTATAATAGGAAAAAAAGAATTTGAAAAAATACAGAAAAAAGTAAAAAACAATAGAAACATTGGAGAAAAAATATATGGTTATGACTTTGTCGATGGAAAATATCAAGTCAATGAAAAAGAAGCTACTAATTTAAGAAATAGAATAGAAAAAGAAGTTGATACAGCTACAAAGGAAGAAAAAAGAAGAAAAGCAAACAAATCACGAAGTGAAAAAATGAAAGCACTTTGGGAAAATGAAGATTATAAAAAAAAGATTACAGAAAGAATTAAAATAGCAAAGAAAATGAAAAAATTAAGTGAAAGGTAGGTATAAGAGAGTATGAAGCGAGTTGTTGCATACTGTCGTGTATCTACTGACCATGAAGATCAAAAAAATTCTTTGGAAAATCAAAGGTTGTATTTTGAAGAATATGTAAGCCAACATAAGGACTGGAAACTAATTGAAATATATGCAGATGAAGGAATTAGTGGAACATCATTAAAAAAGAGAAATGACTTTAATAGAATGTATCGAGATAGGCTAAAAAACAAATATGATATTATACTGACAAAAGAAGTATGTAGGTTTGCAAGGAATACAGTAGATACACTAGAAAAGACAAGAGAATTTAAAAAAATAGGAATTGAAGTAAGATTCATAATAGACAATATTAGTACATTTGATACAGATGGAGAATTAAGACTAACAATAATGGCAGGATTAGCTCAAGATGAAAGTAGGAGAATTTCTGAAAGGGTACAATTTGGAGTAATACAAAGTATGAAAAAAGGAGTTGCTTTTGGAAATATAGTATATGGCTACGATTTTGTCAGAGATCCTATAACTGGTAAAAAGACCAAATTAGTAATTAACGAAAAAGAAGCAGCAATAGTAAGAGAAATATTTAATATGTATCTTCATGAAGGTAAAGGTGCTTATACTATTGCAAAAGAACTAAAAGAAAGAGGAGTTGAAATCAAGAGAACTAGAAGTAAAGAGAAGTCAACAGACTGGAGAGAATCAACGATTTTAGATATTTTACAAAATGTGAAGTACATAGGAGATTTAAAACAAAGGATTACATACACTACTGACTTTTTAGAGCATACTAAAAAATATAATCAAGGCGAAGTAGAATTTATTTATAAAGAAAATCATCATGAGGCTATAATTGACAGGGAAATATTTATGGCAACACAAAAAGAATTAAAAAGAAGAAGTGAAATGTATAAACATGAAAAAAGTAAATACACAAATAAGCATACTTTCTCTGGCAAATTAGTTTGTGCTTGCTGTGGTGCATCTTATGTTGGTGGCGAAAATAGAAAAAGAAAAGATGGAACAATAAGAAAAACATGGAGATGTTATACTGCTACTAAATATGGAAAGAAACATATAGAAAATGACAAAGAAATAGGATGCAATAATGATAGAGTAAATAATGAACTTCTAAAAGAATGCTTCACAAAGGCTTTAAAAGAAATATTAACTAATAAAAATGAAATCAAAAGAGATGTAGAAGAATATGTTAAAAAAGCAATAAATAAATGTGAAAAAGAAACTGAATTAAGTGATATACTTTTAAAGGAAAAAGAACAACTTTGTAAAGAAAAAAACAAACTACTAGATTTGTGTATAAAAGAAATAATTGATGAAGAAACTTATAGACTAAAGAACAAAGAGATAGAAAACAAAATGATAAAATTAGAAAAAGAACTAAAAGCACAAGAGCAGAAAATCAAAATTAGAGATAATATTGAAGAAATATTAAGTAGTGTTAGAAAAACGGTAGATAACATATTGAATTTGAAAAAGTTTAGTAAAAACATTTGTAAGGAATTAGTTGATAAAGTTGTTATATACAATGATACAAAATTTGATTTTTATTTAAAGGGTTACGAAAACCCATATATTTTTGATGAAAAAAGTAACATTTTATCCTTACAGCATTAGTCATAACGATTATTATATTGTTAATTTTAGCAGGAATAACAATTATTACCTTAGCAGGAGATAATGGAATATTAAGTAAAACTAATTTAGCTGGAGAAGAGGTAAAAAAGAAAGAATATGAAGAAGTTTTAAAAATTATTGGCAATGGACTAAAACCAGATAAAGTTATTAATAATTGGAATAGAAAAAAATTTTTAGATGAGTTTGAAAAAAAAGTTCATAAAGAAGAAAAATTCACAAAATCACAAATAAATCGAAAAAATGATGAAACTATTATTATAATAACAAAAGAGGGATATGGGTATAGGATAACAGAGAATAGTATAGAATATATAGGAAAACAAGGAGAAATTGATTCATCAAAATTAAAAGAGAGTAATATCATTTT
Organism: uncultured Clostridium sp.; assembly: GCA_947244675.1. The sequence goes on from CAMXLV010000017.1 coordinate 8,109, forward strand.
TTCTTATTACCCATCATTAACAGATAAGCAATGGAGCAATCAAAATGTGATCGTTAGTATTAAAATTTCAAATGAATTAGAGGATAAATATGAATTGCAATATTCACTAGATGGCGTAAATTGGGCAAAATATCGGAAGTGAAATTACAATGGAAGAAAATGGGATGATTTATGTAAGACTAGTAAGTGACTTGTATGAAATAGTATGTGAAGCAACAGGAAATATAGGCAACATTGATAAAATTAGTCCCAATGCATCTATAATAGATTTTAGCACTAATACAGTAACAGTAGGAGAATCTGTAACAGTAACAGTTAGCCAGAGTGATGATTTAAGTGGAATTGATATAAAAAATTGTAAATATGTTTTTACTATGTAAAATACAGAAATAGGAACAGAAGATATATCGAAATATATAGGTACATTTAAAAAAGAAATAGATGATACATTGACATTGAATTGCCCAAAAGCAGGGACATATTATTTACATGTGCTAAGTGTTGATTTAGCAGGAAATAAAAAAGAGACAATTTCTTCTATTGGTGTCAAGGCTACTTACACTTATACAATTATTTCAGATGGAATATTACAAAAAACAAATTATTTTTATTGTGGACAAACAGTTGGTGTGCCTGGTGGTATAAAACAAAATACTGCTTTTGAAAATCATGTCGTGATAACATTATGGAATGCTTTAAATACATATTCAGCAGCAACCTGGAATGTTCCAGTAATGGGGGAAAATGCGACAGTTGTGTATGATATGGAGACAATAGGTGGTAATACAGAAGTTCGTACTACCTATTTATTTGGTGCAGCAATTCAGCCAAATGCTAATAGTGTATCAACAGGTCCCTATACTTCTTTTTATGGAAGTCAAACTATAATAGGCGGAAATAATAACACAAATAGACAAACCTATCAGGTTTCATTAACAGGAATAAAGGATGCATTACATGTTGGTTTTTTTCTAAATACAGCTAATACTTCTTTACAACGGAGGAAGAAGTTGTTATGTCTATACATTAAAAGTAGTTTTTTAATTTGAAAATAAAAATGAAATTGAATAAAATACAAAAAAATGCACATAACAATAAAAAGGAGAGTGTGCATTTTTTATGGAAGAAAAAAAGAAAGCGGAACAAAAGGAAAAACAAGTAGAATATGGGGTAGCAGAAGTAGGAGAAGATGCTACTAAATATGGTGAGTTTATATCTTCCTATTTTGCTTGGGTATCACTTCCAGAGCAAAAAGAAAAGGTAGAAGACTTAGAACAAATAGGAAAAAAGAAAAAGGATAAAAAACAGTAAAAAAAGGAGAAAAAATAAGAAAATAAAGCATAAAAGAAATAAAAACAATGAAGAAAGTCAAAGAAAGTCAAAAAATGAAATTGAATAAAGAAAAGAATATAGATATAATTATACTATAAGTCAAAGAAAGTCAAAGACAAAAAAGGAGATGAAAGATATGAGAATGTCAGATGTAATAGAAGAATTTATCAAAGAATTATTTGAACAAGAAGATAGCATTGAAATACAAAGAAATGAATTAGCAGAACAATTTAATTGTGTACCTTCACAAATTAATTATGTAATAGCCACACGTTTTAAACCATCACAAGGTTATTATGTAGAAAGCAGACGAGGTGGTCGGAGGACATATTACAATAAAGAAAGTAAATAGCACAAAATCAGATTATATTATGCATATTATTAATAATATGGGAACAGAAATAACAGCTAGTGAAGTAGATATCATCATTAGTGATTTTTTAACCTATAGCATAATAGATCTTAAAATTGCAAAATTATTAAAAGTAGCAACAAGTGATAATGTTTTACGATTGGATAAAGAAGAAAAAGATAAAATAAGAGCGAGAATCTTAAAAAATATGTTATTGAACTTAGAATAAAAGGAGGAATTTTAAAATGTTATGTGATAATTGTGGAAAAAGAGAAGCAAATGTAAGGTATTCCGAAAACATGAATGGAAGAAAAAAAGAATTGAATTTATGTGAAGAATGTAGTAAAAAACTAGGAATTGGGAAAATAGATTTTAGTATGCCAATTGACTTTTCTAGTTTCTTTGGAGAATTCATGGAAGATTTTAATTCTCCAGAATTTATGCCATTTATAAGTGAAAGTAAAACTTTAAAATGTAACAATTGTGGCTATACTTTTGAAGATATTGTAAATAGCGGAAAATTAGGATGTGCTAATTGTTATCAAGTATTTGAAGAAAGATTAGATCCAATTATTAAGAGAATGCAAGGAGCAAATCAACATATTGGTCGAATAGGAAAAAAGATAGATCAACAAATTGACCAAAAAATAACCAAACCGAAAGAAAAAGTTCATAAAATAGATAACAAAATAGAACAATTACAGCTCAAATTAAAACAAGCTATAAAAGAAGAAAATTATGAAGAAGCAGCTAAAATTAGAGATGAGATAAAAAAAGAAAAAGGAAATTAAAAATAGGAGGAAGGAAAAGAAAATGAATTGGTATTTGCAATCATCCGAGAATTCAGATGTAGCAAAGAGTACAAGAATACGATTTGCTAGAAATTTACAAGGTTTTCAATTTAATACAATGCAAAAAGAAGCTATCGAAAATAAAATACAAGAGGGACTTTATCAAATTGGTTATGGATTAAAACTTCTAAAATTAAAAGATATGGATGACATTACAAAAATGAGTTTAGTGGAGAAAAATTTAATTAGTCCAGAATTTGCATTGAAAAAGAACGAAATAGGAAGTATTTTAATAAATGAAGAAGAAAATATTTGTATCATGATAGGAAATGAAGATCATTTAGAGATACAAGTTTTTAGTTGTGGATTTGAATTAGAAAATACACTTAATTTGGCAATTGAAATTGATCAAAAATTAGAAGAGACATATGGGTATGCTGTAAGTGAAAAATATGGTTATTTAACCAATTGCCCCAATAATTTAGGAACAGGACTAAGAGCTTCTGTTATGGTACATTTGCCAGCACTTTCTAAAACAAAAAATACAAGAAAAGTCTTAGAAGCAATTCATAGTTTTGGAGTTAATATCCGAGGTGTTTATGGAGAAAACACAGAAAGTACAGGAGATATGTATCAAATCTCTAATCAACAAACACTAGGAATTACGGAAAAAGAAATTGTGCAAAATTTAAAAGTGATTGTAGATAAAATAATAGAACAAGAAAGGCAAGCAAGAAAACTATTAACTAGAGATGATCTAGCATTAGAAGATATAATTTATCGAAGTTATGGAATATTAAGCAATTGTAAAAAAATATCATCAGAAGAAACAAGAACTTTATTATCAAATATCAAATTAGGAACTGACTTGGGAATGTTAAAAGAGTTAACTGATTTGAAAGTACAAAAATTATATCTATATACCAAACCAGCTAATTTACAAAAGTTTTTAGGAGAACAATATGAGGCAATAGAGCGTGACATAAAAAGAGCTGAGGTCATAAAACAAATTTTGATTAGTTAGAGGTAGTTCTTACTAAAAACAAATAAGGGAAAGGAAGGATTAAGAAAATGACATATAAATTTACAAATAGAGCCAAAAAGGCAATTGAATTGGCAAATGAAGTAGCATTAGAATTAGGGCATAATTATATTGGAACAGAACATATTTTATATGGATTAGTTAAAGAAGGAAGTGGTGTTGCTTGTAGAGTACTAAAAAATCAAGAAGTAGCACCAGATAGTGTAATTGATAAAATGATAGAATTAATAGGACAAGAAGAAGCAATTACAGAGACATTAGGTTTTACGCCAAGGACAAAAAGAGTAATAGAAAATGCATTTATAGAAGCAAGAAAGCTAGGGTATAACTATATTGGAACCGAACATTTATTGATTGGAATATTAAGAGAAGGAGATTGTATTGCAGCAAGAATTTTATTAGAATTAAATGTTAATATTCCTAGATTATATAGTGAAATTATTAAAGTAATAAATGAGGGAGAAGATTTACAAGGAGATGAAAAAGAAGGAATTAGTGAAAAAAAGACAGGAAGTTATAACCAAACAACAACTTTGAATCAATTTGGAGAAGATTTAACTAAAAAAGCCACAGAAGGAAAATTAGATCCTATTATTGGAAGAAAAGAAGAAATTGAAAGAGTGATTCAAATCTTGTCAAGAAGGACAAAAAATAATCCTTGTTTAATTGGTGAACCAGGTGTTGGTAAAACAGCTGTAGTGGAAGGATTAGCACAAAAAATTGTAATAGGAGATGTACCAGAGATTTTAAAAGAAAAAAGAGTAGTAAGTATGGATATTTCTGGTATGGTAGCAGGTGCTAAATATAGGGGAGATTTTGAAGAAAGAATAAAAAAGGCATTAAATGAAGTGAAAAAGGCAGGAGATGTAATTTTATTTATAGATGAAATGCATACAATTGTTGGAGCAGGAGCAGCAGAAGGAGCAATTGATGCTGCTAATATTTTAAAACCATTGCTAGCAAGGGGAGAAATTCAACTAGTAGGAGCTACTACTTTGAATGAATATCGCAAATATATTGAAAAAGATTCAGCATTAGAAAGAAGATTTAGCCCTGTTAATGTGAGTGAACCAAGTGATAAAGATACCATTAAAATTTTAAAGGGAATTCGTGATAAATATGAAGCTCATCATGGTGTAAAAATTACAGATGAAGCAATTGAAGCAGCAGTTACTATGTCTGTTCGCTATATTAATGATCGATTCTTACCAGATAAAGCAATTGATCTAATTGATGAAGCAGCTTCAAGGGCAAAGCTTAAAACTTTTACAGAGCCAGAAAATTTAAAAGAATTAGAAGAACAAATAGAAGAAGTAAAAAAGGACAAAGAAGAAGCTGTACAAACACAGAAGTTTGAAAAGGCAGCCATGCTTAGAGATAAAGAAAGAGAACTAAAAGAAAAATATGAAAAAGAACAGAAAAAGTGGAAAAATAAAAATACAAAACAAGTAACAAATATTGTAGAAGAAAATATTGCAGAAGTTATTAGTAATTGGACAGGAATACCAGCTAGTAAAATTACAGAAGATGAAAATATTCGTTTGAAAAATCTTGAAAAGAATCTTCACCAAAGAGTAATTGGCCAAAATGAAGCAGTAGAAGCAGTAGCAAAAGCAATTAGGAGAGGAAGGGTAGGATTAAAAGATCCCAAAAGACCGATTGGTTCATTCTTATTTTTAGGACCAACAGGAGTGGGGAAAACAGAACTGTCAAAAGCTTTAGCACAAAGCTTATTTGGAGATGAAAATGCAATGATCCGAGTAGATATGTCTGAGTTTATGGAACCACATTCTGTTTCTAAATTAATTGGTTCTCCTCCAGGCTATGTTGGATTTGATGAGGGTGGACAGTTAACGGAAAAAATCAGAAGAAAACCATATTCTGTTATTTTATTTGATGAAATTGAAAAAGCACATCGGAGATGTTATGAATATGTTATTACAAATTTTAGAAGATGGACGTCTAACAGATAGCCAAGGAAGAACTGTAAATTTTAAAAATACAGTAATTATTATGACATCTAATATTGGTGCAAGGCAAATTACAGATAAAAAATCATTAGGATTTAGCCAAATAGCTTCTAAGAACGAAAGCAGCCAAAAAGAATATGAGGAAACGAAAAAAGAAGTAATGGAAACATTAAAAAGAGAATTAAGACCAGAATTTATTAATCGTATTGATGAAATCATTGTATTCCATAAATTAACAGATGATGAAATTGGTCAAATCATTGATATTATGTTACAAGAAGTTATTAATCGATTAGCCTTGCAAAAAATAAAAATAGAAGTGGATACTAGTGTAAAGGAGCTAATTAGTAGTAAAGGAATTGATAAAAATTTTGGGGCTAGACCACTAAGAAGAACCATTCAAAATGTATTAGAAGATAAGTTAGCAGAAGAGATTTTAGAAGGAAATTTAAAGAAAAACAAATTAACTAAAATTGGAGTAGAAGGAGATAAAATTGTGATTCGATAAATAAGAATAAAAAGGAAGAGGTCTTAAGGCTTCTTCCTTAAAGTCATTGGCAAATAGCAAAAAACATGGTATAATGCCTATATAAAATAAAAAAGGAGAAAAATTATGCTAGAAAAAATTAACTCGCCAGAAGAGGTAAAGCAATTAAAAATGGAGGAAAAAAAACAACTAGCGGAAGAAATAAGAAGATATATATTAGAAATTGTATCAGAAAATGGAGGGCATTTAGCATCTAACTTAGGTGTGGTGGAGCTAACGATTGCTTTACATAGTATATTTGATTTACCAAAGGACAAAATAGTATGGGATGTAGGACATCAAACTTATGTCCATAAAATTATAACAGGAAGAAGAGAAGCACTAAAAACTTTAAGAAAATTAAATGGAATTGCAGGGTTTCCAAAAAGCAAAGAATCTGAATATGATAGTTTTAATACAGGTCATAGTAGTACATCTATTTCAGCAGCCTTAGGAATAGCAAGAGCAAGAGATTTAAAAAAAGAAGACTATTCTGTATTAGCAGTAATTGGAGATGGAGCATTAACAGGTGGAATGGCATTAGAAGCTTTGAATGATGCAGGGTTTAGCAAAACAAGAATGACAGTAATCTTAAATGATAATGAAATGAGTATCTCTAAAAACATTGGTGGCATTAGTATGTTACTTAGTAAATTAAGAACAAAGAGATCTTATAACAAATCTAGTAATGTAATGAAAAAAGTGATTTTAAAAATACCAGGAATTGGGAAAACGATCGTAAAAATCATAAGAAGAGTCAAAAGAAGTATAAAGCAATTAATTATTCCCAAAATGTTTTTTGAAGATATTGGATTTCGTTATTTAGGTCCAGTTGATGGGCATGATTTAGAAGAACTAGAGAGAATGTTAACAATTAGTAAACAATTAGAAGGTCCTGTTTTAATCCATGTAGTAACCAAAAAAGGAAAAGGATACAAGATAGCAGAAGATAATCCAGACAAATTTCATGCAACAGGTCCATTTGATATTGTGACAGGAAAAAGTAAAAAAGAAAAGAAAAAGGATTATTCAAAAGTTTTTGGAGAGAAATTGGTAGAATTAGCTAAGAAAAATGAAAAAATTGTAGCAATTACAGCATCTATGAAAGATGGAACAGGACTGAGTCAATTTGCCAAAGAATTTCCAAAAAGATTTTTTGATATTGGAATTGCAGAACAACATGCAATTGGTGTAGCAGCAGGGATGGCAAAAGAAGGAATGATTCCGATAGTACCGATTTATTCATCTTTTTATCAACGTGCTTATGATCAGGTAATTCATGATGTAGCATTACAAAATTTACCTGTTATTATGTGTGTAGATAGAGCACGGAATTGTAGGTGCTGATCGGAGAAACACATCAAGGAACATTGGATATGGCATTTTTTCGTTTAGTTCCCAATTTAAACATAATGGCACCAAAAGATTTTAAAGAGTTAGAAGAAATGTTAGCTTTTGCAGTTGACTTAAGAAAACCTGTAGTTATTCGTTATCCACGAGGAGGAGAAGAAGACGTAAAATTTGAAAAACAAGAAGAGATAAAACTTGGAAAAGCGGAAACACTAAAAGAAGGAAAAGATATAACAATCATAGCAATTGGAAAAATGGTAGCAAAGGCATTAAAAATGGCAGAAAAATTAGAAAAGGAAAGAGAAGATATAACAGTGGAAGTCATTAATGCTAGATTTTTAAAGCCAATTGATAAAGAAACCATAAAACAGTCTATTCAAAAAACAAAAAGAGTTATTACGATAGAAGATGGAACAATAATAAATGGATTAGGAACAGCTGTACAAGAAATAATAAAAGAGGAAGAACAGGAAATAAGGGTAAAAAATTATGCTTATCCAGATAAATTTATTGAACATGGAACAGTAGAAGAATTAGAAAAAATTTATGGTATGGAGGATTGGAAGGAAGTAAGAAATATGTTTCCTAAAATATGCTTAAAGTAAGAAGGAGAAAAGAAATGGACAAACAACAACTAATAAAAGATTACAAAAAACAAGAAGATAAAATGTGTCTATCACGTGTATTAGATAAAATAGAATTTTCGAAAGAGAGAGGAAGAGTAGCATATACTGATTTTTTAGATATGTATCAAGTATCTTTAGTAGAAAATTTTATGAAAAAAATAAAGTTTAAAAATTATAAATTATATGGTGGATATGAAGAGGCAGAAAGAAAAATTTTAATGATATATCCAGAGCAGTATGAAAAAAATTGGCAAGAAAAAAATAGTAAGAGTTATTTTACCAGAAGAAGAAAAAGGGAATTATACCCACAGAAATTATTTAGGAGGTATCATTAAGTTAGGATTAAAAAGAGAAAAGATAGGAGATATCATTGTTTGTGAAGAAGGTGCTGATATAATTGTATTAGAAGATTTTGCAACTATTTTAAAACAACAATTACCTTCTTTGACAAGATTTGAAAAAAGTGAAATTATATTAGAAGAGATACAAAATTTGCAAAAAAAAGAAATAAAAGTAGAAGAAATAAAAATTATAGTTCCTTCCCTTAGATTAGATAATTTTGTTTCGGATCTAGCTAAAACTTCTAGAAGTAAAGCTGTTCAAATAATAGATCAAGAAAGAGTTTTTATCAATGGACAAAATGAAACCAAAGCATCGAAACAATTAAAATTAAAAGATATAATTACAATTAGAGGAAAAGGGAGATTTATCATAAAAGATTTTGCAGGAAAGACGAGAAGTGGAAGAGATGTAATAGTAGTAGAAAAGTACGTATAAGCTAGAAATACAAGGGTTTAAAGATGCAACTTGTCGAAAAAAGTCGACAAGTTTTTCTTGACAAAGAAAGTAGGAGAAGATATAATTATGGCATTAACAGTAAAATATTTGTTAAAATAGTCGAAAGAAAGGAGGAAAAAATGGAAAAAGGAATAATAGAAAAAGTAACACTAACAGAAAAAAAGGTAGAAACTTTAAATACAGAAGTAGGCAGTTTAAATACAAAAGTAGATAGTTTAAATACAGAAGTAGATAAGTTAAGTACAGAAGTAGGAAGATTGAATACAGAAGTAGGTAGTTTAAATACAAAAGTAGATAAGCTAAGTACAGAAGTAGATAGTTTAAACACAAAAGTAGATAGGGAAGTAAAAAAATTACAAACAGAGATCGAAACCTTAAATACAAAGGTAGATACTCTAGAAAAAGAAATGAAGGATTTAAAAGTAGAAATAATAAAAATTGGAAATGTTGTAACAAAAATGGAGTACGAACATAGTAAAAAATTAGATCTAATTTTAGATATTTTATTAGGGCATACAGAAGAACTAAAAGAGCATAATATAAGATTTGAAAAAAATGAAAAAATATTAGAAATGCATAGTCATAGAATTTATGCATTAGAAGAACAAAGAAAGAAAGCATAAGCCTAAAATTAAACAAATCATATAATAAAATTAGACTTTTGCTTCTTTCAAAAACTATTTTAATAAAACAATCGTAACACCCATTTCGCCTTCACCATATGTTCCTAGTCGAAAAGATTTTACATGAGGATGTTTTTTCAAAAATTGGTGAATACCGATTTCTTAATTTACCAGTACCTTTACCGATGGACAATATGGATAGTTTCTAGTCTACTAAGTAAAGCATCATCTAAAAATTTATCAATCACAAAAGTGGCTTCTTCCACATTTAATCCAATTACATTAATTTCTGATTTTACAGCTTTAATTTTTAAAGTATGAGAATTTCTATCAATATTATTAGGTAATAACTTTTGATTCTTTTTTGTCTCATTATTAGCAGGTTGAAGAAATTTTATTGGAACATTTAGTTTCAAATTTCCGAACTTGAACTTGCACTTCGTTTGATTTAGAAATATGAGAGAGTACAATACCATTTTGTCCTAAATTTGTCACAAAAACTTCTTTATTTGGTTTGATTTCTTCAGGAGTAAGAGAAGTTTTGGCAGAATTAGTATTTTGAGGATTGGATAAATGAATAGATTTAATCTTAGTATGTAAAGTATTTCGATAGGCTTCTAAATCTTGGCGATTTGTTGACAAATTCATTTTTTTAAGAATAGTATTGGCATCTTCTTTGGCTTCTAACAAAATATTTCTAGCTTCTATTTTAGCATTGTAAATTAATTCTTGTTCTTGACGTTTTACTTCTTCATTTTCATTAGCTAAAGATTTTCTTAAGTCAGAAACACGTTTCAATTCTTGTGATAATTCAATTTTTTCTTTTTCAATTAAAGATTTATCATCATAAATGCCTTTTAATAAATTTTCAAAATCAATTTGGTTAGCTGTCATAAAAGATTGAGCTTTAGTAATAATTGCTTCATCTAATCCTAATTTTTTGCTTATTTCAAAAGCATTACTTTTACCAGGAATACCAACTAATAATTTATAGGTTGGGCTTAAAGTGGTAAGATCAAATTCTACAGATGCATTTTCAAAACCATCTGTTATCAGTGCATATTGCTTTAGCTCTTGATAATGTGTTGTAGCAATAGTTAAACATCCAATAGATTGAAAATGATCTAAGATACTAATTGCTAAATTAGCACCTTCTAAAGGATCTGTACCAGATCCCAATTCATCTACTAAGATTAAAGAATGATTAGTAGCATATTTGATAATTTCTACAATAGTAAGCATATGAGAAGAGAAGGTACTAAGAGAATCTGAAATACTTTGGTCATCTCCAATATCAGCAAAGATATTATCAAAAACATAGATACTAGAATTTTCATCACATGGAATATTAAGACCACTACAAGCCATACAAAGTAATAGACCAACAGTTTTTAAAGTAACAGTTTTTCCACCAGTATTAGGTCCAGTAATTAAAAGGGAAGAAAATTTATTTCCTAAATCCAAAGAAATAGGAACAACTTTTTCTTTATCAATAAGTGGATGTCTAGCATTTTTAAGATGGATCATTTTGTTTTCATTAATAATTGGCATAGTAGCATGAAGAGACTTGGAAAATTTAGCTTTAGCGAAAATAAAATCTAATTTTCCAATTAAACTAGCATCTAATTTTAATTCATTTATATAAGGATAAAATAAATCAGTTAAATCTTGCAAAATTTTTTCAATTTCTAATTCTTCTTCTTTTTTTAAGCTATTTAAAGTATTATTCATTTCAAAAACAATAAGAGGTTCTATAAAAACAGTAGAACCAGCATGAGAGACATCATGAACAAATCCTTTTATTTGGGAGCGATATTCTTCCTTAATAGGGATAACAAAGCGTTCATTACGTATAGTAATAATATTTTCCTGTACATATTTTGAATAGTTAGAAGAATGAATCATGTCATTTAATTTAGTTCGAATATCTTGTTCGAGCTTTTTTTCTTGTTTGCGGATGGTATGTAATTGTTTAGATGCTTTGTCATCAATAGTTGCTTCATCAAGAATACAAGATTTAATTTTAATAATAATATTTTTGTTTGTGTATAAATGAGAAAACAAATTGGTTAAAATAGGAAATTGTGATAAATCTAAAAAATCTTTATCAAAGTAATTTTTTAAATCTTGTGCTAATAGAAAAATATTGGTAAGGCTTAATAAATCTTTAGCACTAAGAGAGATGTTACTTTCTAATTTTTTTAAAGTTATCGAAATATCAGAAATGCTAAAAAAGCAAGGAAAACTATTTTTAATTCCTAAATTAACTGCTTCATTAGTTTCTGCTAGTAATTCCTTTACTTTTTCGATTTTTTTATGGGGCAATAAAGAAAGAGCAAGTTCTTTTCCTTGATTTGTAGCACAAAAATGGCTTAGCATCTCTAATATTTTGTAAAATTCTAATTTTTCTAAATACATTATTTTCTCCTTTTTCGTTAAAATCCCATGTAAAAGTGGGAAGACATTCTTTTCATAGCTTATTTTATTATAACATAAATCAAAAATACAAACAAGAATAATAGAAGGAGCGTGAGAAAAAAGAAAAGGAAAGTATAAATAGTGAGTCTTAAGAATAACCTTTTAGGTGATCGACTAGGATACTTGCAAAAAAAAGTAAGTTGTGATATAAAATAAAGAAAAAGAGGTGAAAAAATGATAAAAGCCTATGCAAAGTCAGATATTGGAAAACTAAGAGAAAAAAATCAGGATTTCTATTTTATATCTGATTCTTTAGATGAGATACAATTATATATGTTAGCAGATGGTATGGGAGGCTATAATGGAGGAGAAATTGCAAGTGAATTAGCAGTGCAAACTGCCAAAAGTTATATTGAAAACAATTTTAAAACCATTAATAAAGACAAAGACAGCATCATCCAACTAATTGGTAGTAGCATGGAATATGCTAATATGGTAGTCTATGAAAAAGCAAAAGAAAGTAAAGAATTAGAAGGAATGGGTACTACTTTAGAAATTTGCTTAATATATAATAATAAGGCATTTATTGGACATGTAGGAGATAGCAGAATTTATAGAATCCGAAAAGATTTTATGAGAAAATTAACACAAGATCATAGTTATGTTCAAAAATTAGTAAAAGATGGAACCATCACACAAGAAGAAGCGATACACCATCCACAGAAAAATATGTTGATGAAAGCATTAGGTTGTAATGCATTTGTTGAGCCAGATGTTATGGTAAGAGGATTTTTAAAAGAAGACATTATTGTCATATGTTCTGATGGATTAACTAATTTAGTTTCGCAAGAAGAAATAGCTAAAATGGCACAAAAAGATATAGAAAGAGCACCAAAAGAATTAGTAAATCTAGCTAACGACAATGGAGGATATGACAATATAACAGTAATGATTATAAAAAATATATAGATGAAAGCCTTTAAGGAAGGAATGAAAAATTATGAATCTAGAAGGAAAGCTGTTAGCAAATCGTTATGAAATAGTAGAAAAAGTAGGAAATGGTGGAATGTCTACCGTTTACAGAGCAATTGATAAAGTATTAAAAAGAAATGTAGCAGTTAAAATATTAAGAGATGAATTTACAACAGATGAAGAATTCATCAAAAGATTTGAAGCAGAAGCACAATCAGCAGCAAGATTAACACATGCTAATATTGTTTCTATTTATGATGTAGGAGTAGAAGGGAATTTACACTATATTGTAATGGAATTAATACAAGGAAAAACACTAAAAGAAATTATTATAAAAGAAAGAGGACCTTTACCTTGGAAATGGTCTGTTAATGTAGCAATTCAAATTGCTTCTGCCTTAGAAATGGCACATAAAAATAATATTGTCCATAGAGATATAAAACCACATAACATTATTATAACAGAAGATGGGATTGCAAAAGTAACTGATTTTGGAATTGCAAAGGCGGTATCTAATTCAACTATTACAGCATTTGGTACTACTATTGGATCAGTTCATTATTTTTCACCAGAACACGCAAGAGGTGGATTTACAGATGCTAAATCAGATTTATATTCATTGGGGGTTGTTATGTATGAAATGGTAACAGGAAAAGTACCATTTGATGCTGATACACCTGTATCAGTAGCATTAAAACATATGCAAGAAGATCCAGAAGAACCAATTGAAATAAATCCACATGTACCAACAGCGATTAATAAAATTATTATGAAGGCATTACAAAAAGATACTACATTAAGATATCAATCAGCTT
>CAMXLV010000018.1 GCA_947244675.1 uncultured Clostridium sp.
AAGGAGTTGAAAAAATGAATAGAAATAGACAAGAAAAAGGTATAACTTTAATTGCGTTAGTAATTACTATTATTATATTACTTATTTTAGCTGGAATAAGTATAGCTAGTATAATGGGAGAAAATGGAATATTAAATAAAGCAGACATAGCCACAATAGAAAACAGAGGGGCAACGGTAGAAGAGGAAAAAAATTTATGGAAATCTAACCAAATTGCTGATGAAATAATAGGAGAAAATAATATTCCAAAATTAGGAGAGTTATTAGATTATTTAGAAAATGAAAAACTAATAACAAAAGAAGAAAAAGACACAATTATAGTGGATGGGGGAATTACAATAGGAAGTTGAACCATTGTTTTTGGAAAAATGAGTGTTTCAGACAGAATTGAAAGTATTGTTAATAAAAATAAAGATGAAGATGGAAATATTGATTATGAAAAGTTAAAAGATGATTTGAATACAATAGATGGTTTAATTGGTTTACCGAATGATGTGACATCGGAGTCGTTTCCTATTGTCATTTTAATAGATAGAGAATTTATTCAAATTGATTCAGATGGAAACTTTGGATCTCCTGATCGTTATGATTTATTTGGATTTGTAAGCATTGCTAATGCTACCAGTTTAGAAGATTTAGGAATAACAATGCAATTTAGTAATTGTGAATATTCTTCCGTTCCTCCTGGACCATGTGGAAGGGACCGTGGTGGCGGTCGCCAAGCCTTTTCATAGACAATGAAAATAGATTATGACCTGTAGTTTGCAAATCATAGAACAGCTACTATTGGGGCGGGCTTTCCTGCTAGCTTGGCTGATGATCCCTCGTTTGGTGGTAAAGCAACGGCTTATGGAGCAATTGACTTTTATGTTGGAGAGAGCCATGATTCTGTTTCTAGATTTGGAAGTGGTGGGCTTAGTAAACAAATCATAATACCAGAGGTTTCAGGCATTAGTATTTCTGAATGGGGAGTGATCCGGACTATGGACATACGAACATTTATCTAAACCGTTTGATAATTAATTTTGAATAAAAAAAGAAGAAATTTTAATAAATTGAAATTAAGAGAGACAATGGATTAAATACATTGCCTCTTTTATGATATATTAGAAATTTAATAAAATAGTTTTCTTACAAAGTAACAATTTTTTTAGTAAAATCTAAATTATTCCAAGAATCTTCTTGATAACCGATTGTATAAACATTAGTAGCCCAAATATCTTTATCAAGCATAAGTTGCAAATTTTTATTAGAATTATTCTCTGTAAAGCGTTTTACAGAAGTAACAATGGTAAGCTTTGGATTGGCTTTAGCAATTTCAGAAATAAGAAATTTACCTTTCTTATTTAATCCAAGAACTCTAATATAAGGTTGAATTTTCTTAGAAACAGCCATATCTTTTTTAGTAATACCAAGCAAAGCATACAGTAAAATTCGTTGAAAACGAGTAGTAGTATAGCGTTTAGACTTAATAATATTTAAAAATTCTGTAATGGTATTACAAGAATTAGCAGCATTTTTAATAGAAGATTCTAAACCTTCAGAAACATCAGGTAATTCTGCAATTTCTGCAAGACTCATTTTTCGTAATGCATAAATAATTTGTTTTCCAAATACAGAAATATCTGGAATAATATGACCGAGCTTGCATATTTTGAATTAAAATGCCATAGCTAGAAGGTGGCATAAGATTTTGTAGAGGCTCAAAACCATTATTTTTTATCATATTACGAATGGCAGTGCTACTTGCCATATTTTCTGTATAACTTAAATCATTATAACCGTGCTTCATATCTTTGAATTGCAATTGGTGTTAAATTGCTCTTTAAACTTTTAAGAGCTTTTAAATATTCAATTCCTAAAATATTATTAGGAGAGGAAAGGACATTAGCAAATTTTCGGATATCGTTTAAATACATCATTAAAGCATTTTCGCGTGCTTTAGGGAAGGAAACACCTTTCTCTAATTCGTGAGTTAATAAAGATTGATATTCTTTTGGTTCATGATATAAAACATCAGCACATTGGTCTAAAATTTCAATATTGGCTGTTTCTGCACCAAAAGAGATATAATCTACTACTTTTAATGCATCTAAAATTTTGATAGCTCCTGTGGCAAAATTTTCTGCACTAGAAATAGCATATAAAAGTGGTAATTCAATAACTAAATCAACGCCACATAAGATTGCACTTTCTGCTTTTGACCATTTATCAATCAAAGAAGTACTACCACGTTGTGTGAAATTTCCACTAATAATGGCAACAGTATAATTAGCGCCTGTTTCCTTTTTTGACTTTTCTAAATGATACAAATGTCCATTATGAAAAGGATTGTATTCGGCAACGATACCTAAAACTTTACTCATAAAAACCCCTTCTTGTAACTTTTTTTATTTATGTTATAATAGTATCATAAAAAAATAAAAAAAACAAATAGAAAGGATAATTTTATGGAAAAAGTTATCATATATACAGATGGTGCCTGTTCAGGCAATCCTGGAC
Organism: uncultured Clostridium sp.; assembly: GCA_947244675.1. The sequence goes on from CAMXLV010000018.1 coordinate 2,503, forward strand.
CAGGTGGATGGGGAAGTATCTTAATGTACAAAGAAAATAAAAAAGAAATATTTGGTGGCAAAAAAGATACAACAAACAATATTATGGAATTGACAGCTGTTATAGAAGGGTTAAAACTTCTAAAATTCCCATGTGAAGTAGAATTGTATAGTGATAGTGCTTATGTAGTCAATGCTTTTTTACAAGGATGGATCTACAATTGGGTGAAAAACAATTGGAAAACAGCAGGAAAGGATCCAGTAAAAAATCAAGAGCTTTGGGAAGAATTATATCATTTAACGAAAATACATAAAGTAAATTTTAACAAAGTAAAAGGACATAGTGACAATCCCTATAATAATCGATGTGATGAATTAGCAAGAAATGCAATTAAGCAATATAGCTAATAAATATTACATTTGTGTTACATCTATAAAAAATATTGAAAAAAAATGTCAAATCCAGTATAATGAAAGTATAGGAAGAAAAGCACGAAGGATTAGAAGGAGGAACTTTAGATGAATAATTTTGCAGATTATATATTAGAAGAACCAGAACTAGGGGCAAAAATGGAAATAACCTATTATTTATCCAAAAAAGCAAAAATATTTTTTGATAAATCAGTAATATTCAAAACAGAAATTGCGAGATTATTTTTAAATTATGCTAGGATAGAAGTAGACAAGAATTTAGTATTAACAGCATTACTTTTATGTAACTGCAAAAAAGTCAACAATGCACAAGATTTAAGTAAAATACATTCTTATGCAAAAGATGGTGCTAATTACCTTAAAAGTATTGGATTTGGAGAAAAATTTTGTAAAGTATGTGAAGGAATTAATCGATATAGTCAAAATAATCCAAGAGAAAGAGAAAGTGATATTTTAGAATTAGTAGATCAATTTGGAGGAATGCTATTGGATCGACCTGAGCGAATAGGATTCAAACCAGATGAAGCACTAGTATTATTAGAACATCGAAATTTAAAAGATAAATACAACCGTTATCTAAATACATTTATTGACTTTATCAACTTTTTAGAAAAAATACAAATAGGAGATGTAGTCAATATGACAGCATTAAGAAGACTGGTTAAAATTCATAATGAAACAGAAGAATTAACTAAATTTATTAAAAAAGTAGTGTATGAATTTGAACCAAAAATAGATGAAAAAATTGCTCAACAAAATGAAGAAATAGCCAATGAAATGTATAGAAAAATAGAAGGAGCCAATCGACCACTATTTAGTGAAGAAACCACAAAAAAAATTATGGCTCATATCCATGAAGACACAAAAATAGAAGCAAATTAAGGAACCAATGTAAAATTGCCAAAAGGAAGGCGTTCTTTTTGGCATATTTTTATTGTGTAAGAAAAATAAAAAGGAGGAAGAAAATGTACGAAATATTTGCAGATTTACATGTTCATATAGGGAGAAGTGAGAAGGGAAAGCCAATAAAAATAACAGCAGCAAGAAGTTTAAATTTTGCTAACATTGCTAAGGAATGTGCAGACAAAAAAGGAATTCAAGTAGTAGGTATTATTGATTGTGCCTCTCCTTATGTTATAGAAGATATCGAAAATTTTTTAAAAACAGGAGAAGCCTATGAATTAGAAGACGGAGGAATTATTTATAAAGAGAAAGTATGCATTTTATTAGGAAGTGAAGTTGAAACATCGGAAAAAGGAAGAAATGGAAAATGTGGTAGTGCTCATAATGTTTGTTTTTTTCCTCATTTAAAAGATATAAAAGGTTTTTCTAATGAATTGAGTCATCATCTAAAAAATATTACACTAAGTACACAAAGAACTGATTTATCAGGATATGATTTAATTGATATGGTGGAAAAATATAAAGGAATTTTAATACCAGCACATATTTTTACGCCACACAAAAGCTATTATGGAAATTGTACAGATCGATTAGAGAATATATTTAAAGAAAAATTTGATAAAATATTTGCAATTGAACTAGGATTAAGTTCAGATACATTTTTAGCAGACACCATAAAAGAATTAGAAAACAAGACGTTTGTTACTAACTCAGATGCTCATTCATTGCCTAAAATTGCTAGAGAATATAATAAAATGCAAGTAGAAGATATTTCTTTTAAAGAAGTAATGATGGCATTAAAAAATCAAGAAGGAAGAAAAATACTTAGCAATTATGGATTAGATCCTAAACTTGGAAAATATCATAGAACTTATTGTGATGACTGTGAAAAAACCATAGAAACAAAAGAACCTGTTGAAAGGTGTCCAATATGTCAAGGAAAAAATGTGACATTTGGTGTTTTTGATCGAATTGAACAAATTAAAGATAAAAAAGAAAGTAAAAGTCCAAACGAGAGACCACCTTATATTTATCAGGTTCCACTTGGCTTTATTCCAGGAATAGGTGGCAAAACAATTGAAAAATTGTTAAATACTTTTGAAACAGAAATGAATATTTTGCACAAACTATCTCAAGATGATATAGAAGCAGTAGTAGGAGAAAAAATAGCTAGTTATATTGTAAAAGCACGTGAAGGAAAAATGCAAATCCATGCAGGTGGTGGAGGAAACTATGGAAAAGTGGAATGATGAGCAATCATTCCCTTTTTGTTGTTGGAAATTCAACTAATTTTAATGATGTCATTTTAGTTCTAAAAAAATCCTTATTGGAATACACATTAGGTAGAAAGATAAGGAGAAATTTTATGAAGAAAAACAAACGAGTAAAACAGTTAGAATTTTTAAAAGAACATATCAGAAATAATAGAAAAGAATACATAATTGTAACTTTATTATTTATCATAGGTGTGTTTTTTGGTGTTCTTTTTGTTAATCATATGGGAGAAGAACAAAAGTTACAAGTAAGAGAATATTTAAAGGCATTTGTAGAAAAATTAAAAACGATAGAAAATCTAAATCAGATGGAATTATTAAAAACAAGTATGGGACAAAATATGATTTTAGCACTTGTTCTCTGGTTTTTTGGTACAACAGTAATTGGAATACCAATTGTTTTTGGTATTATCCTATATAGAGGTTTTTGTTTTGGCTATACAATTTCTGTTTGTATTGCAACACTAGGGTTACCACAAGGAATAATTTTTGCATTAGTATTACTTCTCTTGCAAAATATGATATTTATTCCAGCTATTTTAGCATTATCAGTTAGTGGATTTAAACTATATCAATCAATTATAAAAGATAGAAACAAAGAAAATATAAAAATTGAAGTAGTAAGACATACCATTTTTTCTTTTATCATGTTGTTGCTTTTAATGCTATCATCTGTTGTTGAAACATTTTTTTCAACCAATATTTTAAAAGAAATTATAAAATATTTTTAAAAAAATTCAAAAATGTATTTACAATTTCGTAATTCTTTGATATAACATATATAGTTTATGTTAATAGAGCATTTAAAAATATAATAAGAGGTAGGGGAAATAAATGGAAAGACAGTTAAAGCATTTTTTTGATTTTTTAGAAAATGATAAGAAATTATCAGAAAACACATTACAATCTTATAGAAGAGATTTAAAACAATTCAGAAGATATTTAGAAGCATGTGAACTTCATTACAATCGTGTAAAAGAAGATGACATCAAAGATTATATTAGAGAATTACAAGAGCAAGGAAAAAAAGCGTCAAGTATATCAAGAGGAATCGCTTCCATACGTTCCTTTTATCAATTTGTATTAAAAAATAGAAAAGTAAAAACAGATCCAACACAAAACATACAATCACCAAAAATTGAAAAAAGAATACCAAGTGTATTAACAGCAAAAGAAGTAGAACTATTATTAAATCAACCAAAAGATATTGATTTAAAAGGAATACGTGATAAAGCAATGCTTGAATTTGCTTATGCAACAGGAATGAGAGTAACAGAAATCATTTCCTTAAACATTGATGATGTTGATTTAGAAGAAGGATTTGTAATTTGTAAACATGGTAGCAAACAACGTAACATTCCATTAGGAAATATGTCATTAAGAGCATTAAAAGAATATGTAGAAGAAGCAAGAGACATTTTAGTAAAAACAGAAGGAGAAGAAGCCTTATTTGTCAACATCAATGGAAGCAGACTAACCAGACAAGGATTTTGGAAAATTATCAAATTTTATAAAGAACAAGCTCACATAACAAAAGACATTACACCACACGTTTTAAGACATTCTTTTGCAACACACCTTTTGCAAAATGGAGCAGACTTAAAAGCAATCCAAACAATGCTTGGTCATTCTGATATATCATCTACACAAGTATATATGCAATTTCAAGATGAAGGATTAAAAAACGTATATAAAAAAGCTCATCCAAGAGCATAAAAGAAATAGAAAATTTCTCAACAATAGTTTCGTTGAGAAATTTTTTGTTTTACTAGACATCAATCCAAAAAAACGATATAATAAGAAAGAAAAAATGGAAAAAAGAGAGAAGGGAAAAAGTGAAGAAAAAAGTATTATTTGTATCTAGTACAGGAGGACATTTAAGTGAACTTATGCAGTTATCTAAGTTATTTGAAAAATATGATTATCATATTATAACCGAAAAAGACAAAACAAATGAAAAATTAAAAGAAAAGTATAAAGAGAAATTGCACTTTTTACCATATGGAACTAGAGCAAAGCCAATTTCTTATATTTTTATCTACTTTTATCTTTGCTTAAAAACCATCTATTTTTATTTTGTAATACATCCAAAAGTAATAGTAACAACAGGGACACATACAGCAGGTCCTATATGCATTTTAGGTAAAATATTTGGGAGTAAAATAATTTATATAGAAACATTTGCCAATACCCACAAAAAAACAGCAACAGGAAAACTAATTTATCCAATAGCAGACTTATTTATTGTACAATGGGAAGAAATGCTAAAACTATATCCAAAAGCAATATATGGAGGTCCGATTTATTAATGATTTTAGTATTATTAGGAACACAAAATAATAGTTTTTATCGATTACTAGAAAAAATCGATCAACTTATCGAAAAAAAAGTAATACAAGAAGAAGTAATCGTACAAGCAGGCTATACAAAATACAAAAGTAAAAATATGAAAATAATAGATTTTGTGTCAAAAGAAGAAATAGAAGCTTTGCAAGAAAAAGCCAATATCATAATAACCCATGGAGGGGTAGGATCTATTTTACAATCTATTACCAAAGAAAAAAAAGTAATTGCATTGCCAAGACTTCATCAATATCAAGAACATATTAATGATCATCAGAAAGAAATTGTAGAATTATTTAATAAAAAGGGCTATATCATTGGGAAACAAAAAGTAGAGGAATTAGAACAAGCAATGAAAGAAATAGATGAATTTAAACCAAAGAAATATATACAAAACAACGAAAAAATGCTTAAAGTAATAGAAGAATTTATAGAGAGTTGTTAAAAGATAAAAGATTTAAAGAGTGTCCCTTAATCCCTTTTGGGAGGGATTTTAACAACGTCCCCCAATCCCTTTTAAGGAGTGAAATATGTGGCAAAAAGAGAAGAAATAAAGAAAGTAATAAATAGAGTGTTTAATTCAATAGGATTTGTTGTATTAATGGGAATGGTAATAGCTATAAAAACCTTCTTTTTTTATCATAATACAATAGCATTAGATGAAACAATAGGAATAGATACTATTTTTGGAAGTTTATGTTTTATTGTAGCAATTCTATGCTTATTTTGTACCCTGCCAAATAGAATAAGGGGAGTAATGGTAATTGTAATAGATGTATTAGTTAGCTTATTGCTATTTAGTGATCATGTTTATTACATTTTTTCTAATAGTGTATTATCAGTAGCCCAAATTACTAATCTTCAATATGGAGATGAAATTGTAAGTACACTTCCAATGGTAATGCAAGCAAAGCAGATAATATACTTTTTAGATATCTTAATAATTATTACTTTATGCTTAGGAAAAATAGTAAAGATAGAAAAAACAAAAAGAGCAACAAAAAAACAAATCATAGCAAGAACCATTACGGGAATAGTAGGAATAAGTATTTTTTGTTTCATAGGAATTAATTATATAGAAAAAGGAGTACAAAACTCTTATAACAAAGATCTACAGATCCGAAAAGCAACTATTTTTGGTTATCATATATCAGACATTAAAAATGCTTTTATGGCAAAAAAGCAAACAAAATATAAAAATTATCATGAAATGATACATGATTATAATCAACTAAAAGAAAAATATCAGGAACAATATGGTCAAAGTGAAGTGAGCCTACAAGGGATCTTAGAAAACAAAAATATCGTTATTTTGCAATTAGAATCAGTACAAGAATTTGTAATTAACAAAGAAATAAATGGAAAACCAATTACGCCTAACCTAAATGAATTTTTAAACCAAAATATTGAAATTACTAATATGCATATGCAAAGTTATTCTACTACAGCAGATTCAGAACATTCTACGATTACATCCTTATATCCAATGGAAAATGGGATGTCATTTAGTAGATATTTTACCAATAATTATGATGACATATTTAAAATTTTTAATCAAAAAAATTATCATACTTCTTATATGCATGGAAATTATCCTTATTTTTGGAATCGAGGAAATGTATACGGACGCTTAAATTTGGACGAATTGGTTTTTAAAGAACAATTTGAAAATTTGTCAGAAAATATCAATGGAGACCTGTCAGATGAGCTGTTTTATCAACAAGTAGTCGAAAAGTGGAAAAACCAAGAAAAGCCATTTTTTTCTTATATCGTTACGGCTTCTTCCCATACACCATTTACTTTAGATGGATTACAAGATAGAAGTAAAATTAATATAGAGGTAGGAGAGTATAAAGACACATATTTTGGAAATTATTTGGAAGCAATGAATTATGCAGATTATGCATTTGGTGTTTGGATAGAATCCCTAAAAGAGGCTGAATTATATGAAGATATGGCAATACTAGTTTTTGGCGATCATAATGGATTAAATATGTATAATGAAGAATTAATGGATTTCTTAGGATATAAAGATTTAGAAGAAGCAAAAATACCATTAAAGCTAAACTATACAAGAGTAGTTTGTGGATTAAAAATTCCAACCATAGAAAAAATGAAAATAGAAAAGCCAATCAATAAATTAGATATTAAGCCTACATTAGCATACTTGTGCAATTTACAAGACACTTTTTCATTAGGTAGTAATATATTTACCAAAAAAGATTTTATCTGTTTAAATAATGAAAGAATTATTACAAATGATTATTACTATGATGAAAATTGGTATGATAGAAAAACAGGAAAGGAATTAAATTTTAATAACTTAGACGAAGAAACAAAAAAATTATTAAGTGAATATGAGCAAAATATGAAGTTAGAATTAGCCATTTCACAATCTGTAAGCATTCATAATTTACTAAAATAGAGAAAAGGAGTAGGTAAGACAATGGAAGAAGAAAGAATACTAAGTCCACAAATGGAAAATCAAGATGAAGAGAGATTAGAAAATTTTTTAAGGCCAAGAACATTAGAAGAATATATTGGACAAAACAAAGTAAAAGAAAATATGAAAATTTACATAGAAGCGGCAAAAAAAAGAGGGGAAGCACTAGATCACGTATTATTATATGGACCACCAGGACTGGGAAAAACTACTTTGTCTACTATTATTTCTAATGAAATGAATGCTAACATTAAGATAACTTCTGGACCAGCTATTGAAAAGCCAGGAGATTTAGCATCTGTTTTAACAAACCTTTCTGAGTTTGATGTATTATTTATTGATGAAATTCATCGTTTAAGTAAAAGTGTAGAAGAAATATTATATCCAGCTTTAGAAGATTATACATTAGATATTATCATTGGAAAAGGACCTAGCAGCCGTTCCATTCGATTAGATTTACCAAAGTTCACATTAATTGGAGCAACTACGAAGGCAGGGGCTTTATCAAGACCATTAAGAGATCGTTTTGGTATTGTTCACAGATTAGAGTTATATTCTATAGAAGATTTAACAACTATTGTAAAAAGGTCAAGCAAAATTTTAGAAGTGGCAATAGAAAAGGAAGCAGCAATAGAAATAGCAAGAAGATCAAGAGGAACACCAAGAATAGCTAACCGATTATTAAAAAGAGTACGAGATTATGCCTTAGTTTTAGGAGATGGAAACATCACACTAAAAATAACAAAACATGCACTAAACCAATTAGAAATTGATGAACTTGGTTTAGATGAAATTGATCGAAAAATATTAGAAACGATGATTGTTCAATATGGAGGAAAACCAGTTGGAATAGAAGCATTAGCTGTAAGTGTAGGAGAAGAAATAGATACAATTGAAGATGTTTATGAGCCATATCTAATCCAAATTGGATTTATAGCAAGAACTTTAAGAGGAAGACAAGCCTTGCCAGTAGCTTATCAACATTTAGGTTATGAATGCTCAGTAGGAGAAGATTCTTAAGAGAGATTCAAAAATTATTAGTAAAAGAAGAGGAAAAACATGAAATTATTATTACATACTTGTTGCGCACCATGTAGTGTATATTGTATTGATACTTTAAGAAAAGAAAAGATAGAGCCAATTGTGTATTGGTTCAATCCCAATATACATCCTTACGCAGAATATAAACTACGAAGAGATTGTTTAAAAGAATACACAAAACAAATAGGAATAGATGCCATTTTTGAAGAAAATTATGGCTTAAGAGAGTTTTGCCAAAAAACAAGTAATGATTTAGAAAAACGATGTCAAAATTATTGCTATCCTGTTCGCTTAGAACAAACGGCTAAATATGCGAAAGAAAATGGATATGATAGTTTTTCAACTACTTTGTTGGTAAGTCCTTATCAAAATCATGAAAAGTTAATAAAAATAGCAGAAGAAATGGCTAAAAAGTATCAACTTATTTTTTTCTATCGTGATTTTAGAAAAGGATTTCGAGAAGGACAAGAGAAAGCAAAAGAACTTGGATTATATCGACAAAAATATTGTGGATGTATTTTTTCAAAAGAAATGCCAAGTTTTGCACAACAAAAAAAGGATAAAGAGATAGCAGATAGAGCCAATAGAGATACGGAACGAAAAATAAGATTATCAGATAGGATACCAAATCTTAATTTTAGACCATTAAAAAGAGAAAATAAGGAAGAAATAGAATTTATACACAACATGAAAAAAGAAAAATATAAAGAAGAAAACAAAGAACAATTGGATGAAAAAATACAGACAAAATTATTTGAAAGATATATAAAAGAAAATGCAAAGAATATAAAAGTAATTACAGTAAAAGGAGAAAGAATAGGATTTTTTGATGGTAAGATTTTAGAAGACAACACCTTTAAAATTGATAATATATTTATAATAAATGAATACTACAACAAAGGAATAGAGATAGCAATTTCAAATGAAGTTCTATTTGAAAATGAAGATATCACAAAAAAAGGAATTCGTAATGTAGACATGAATAAAATAAAAAAATAGGGGGAGAAAAGGCAATGAACCAATATATGAAGATAGTAAAAGAATTAGCCAAAGGAAACCTAAAAACCAATGAGGGAGGACCTTTTGGAGCCTGTGTGGTAGAAAATGGAGAAGTAATAGGAAAAGGAGCTAATAAAGTACTAGCCCAAAAAGATCCAACAGCACATGCAGAAATCATGGCAATTAGAGATGCTTGTCAAAAAAAAGGAACTTATGATTTAAAAGATTGTGAATTATATACATCTTGTTATCCATGTCCTATGTGTCTGCAATTATTTGGTCAAACATAAAAACTGTTTATTATGGTAATACAAAAGAAGATGCCAAGAAAATAGGATTTCGTGATGACTTTTTATATGAATACATTAGTAAATTAGCTAAAAATGAGCAAGATAGCCAAACATTAAAACTAATAAATATAGATCATGAAAAAACGATAGAAGAATTTGAGCAATTTGCTAAAAAACAAGATAAAATAATTTATTGAGAGGTAAAAGAGGAATGATAAAAGTATTATTTGTATGTTTAGGAAATATTTGTAGATCGCCAATGGCAGAATGTGTTCTAAAAGACATGGTAAAAAAACAAGGAATAGAAGATGAATTTTATATTGATTCTGCGGCAACGAGTACAGAAGAAATAGGAAATACTATGCATTATGGAACCAAAAACAAATTAGAAGAAATGAAAATAGCAATAGGAAACCATAGAGCAAGAAAAATAACTAAGCAAGATTACGAAAAATTTGATTATATCATAGGAATGGAAGAAAAAAACATAATCAATATAAAAAGAATCATAGGAGAAGATAGAGAAAATAAGATAAGCAAATTACTAGATTTTACAGCAAATCCTAGAAATATAGAAGATCCATGGTATACAGGAGATTTTGATAAGACATATTCAGATATTGTAGAAGGATTACAAGCATTTTTAGCGTACATCAAAAAAAATTAGGAGGAAAAGAATTTGGAAAAATTAGTATTAGTGGATGGAAATAGTATCATGAATAGGGCTTTTTATGGTATTATGGGAAGTAAAATGCTAACCACAAAAGATGGAAAATATACCAATGCAATTTATGGTTTTTTAGCTATTTTATTTAAATTATTAGAAGATAGTAAGCCAGAATATTTAGTAGTTGCATTTGATTTAAAAGCACCAACAGCAAGGCATAAACTTTATGATGGTTACAAAGCAACAAGAAAAGGGATGCCACAAGAACTAGCAGATCAAATGCCGATCATAAAAGAAATATTAAAAGCCATGAAAATAGATATTGTTGAAATGGAAGGTTATGAAGCAGATGATGTGCTTCGGAACCTTATCTCGTTATGGTGAAAAGAAAGGATTAGAAGTAACCATACTCTCTGGAGATAGAGATACCTTTCAATTAGCAACTAACAAAGTAACAATTCGTATTCCTCATACCAAAGGTGGAAAAACAGAAACAGATGAATATAATCGAGATAGAATTTTAGAAACTTATGGATTAGAACCAAAACAATTAATTGATGTAAAAGGTTTACAAGGAGATACCTCTGACAATATTCCAGGAGTGCCAGGAGTTGGGGAAAAAACAGCCTTAGCTTTAATTCAAAAATATGGTTCTATTGAAAATTTATATGAAAAAGTAGAAAAAGGAGAAGCTGATTTAAAAGGAAAGCAAAAGGAAAATATCGAAAATAATAAAGATTTAGCTTTTCTATCTAAAACATTAGGAACCATCAATTTAGAAGTTCCAATCCATGATACATTGGAAGATTTTAAAGTAGAAGAATGGGATAAGCCAAAAGTTTTGGCTTTATTCAAAGAATTAAATTTTAATCGTTATATTGATCGATTTTCTTTGCAAGAAGAAGGCGGAAAAAAAGAAGATCCAAAAGATTGCTTTACCAGTGTAGATAAATCTAAAGCAGAAATCATAAAATTAATAAAAGAGCAAAAAAAAATGACTTTTTCTATACAAACTAAAAAAGATGAGAAACAAGAAAAAATAATACAAGAAAAAATTGTAGCCTTAAGTTTCTTTGAAGAAGAAAAAAAAGAGGCTATTTATATACCACTAACAAAAGAGGATGATTTATTAGAATGGAAAGAAATATTAGAAGAGGAAACCATACAAAAAATTAGTATTAATCTAACCAAAACATATATCTTATTAAAACAAATTGGAATTAATTTATTATGATATTGCTATTGCAAGTTACATTTTAAATCCAACAGATAATAAACTTACAATTGAAAATTTAATGAACAATTATTTAGCGTTAGAAGCACAAGAGATAATAAAAGAAAAACCGAAAGAAGAAAAACAATTAAATTTATTTGATTGTGAAGTAAAACAAGAAGAAAGAGATACACAAGATAAAGAAAGATATGAATTATATAGTTATGCCATTAGCCAAATAAAAGAAATAACACAAAGTAAATTAGAAGAAATAGGAGCCAAAGAATTATTTTTCAAAATTGATATGCCAACAATAGAAGTTTTATCAAATATGCAGTGGAATGGAATGTATGTGGATGAAAAAGAACTAAATGAATTTGGGGAAGAATTAACTAGTCAATTAAAAAATATTACAAAAATTATTTATGAAATGGCGGGAGAGGAATTTAACATCAATTCAACCAAACAATTAGGAGAAATTTTATTTGAAAAATTGCAACTTCCTGTCATTAAGAAAACAAAAAGTGGCTATTCAACAGATGTAGATGTACTAGAAAAATTAAAACGAGAACATCCAATCATAGAGCAGATATTAGAATATAGACAATTGATGAAATTAAATTCTACATATGTAGAAGGATTAAAACAATATATTAATCCAAAAACTAAAAGAATCCACTCTTTTTTCCATCAAACTATAACTGCAACAGGAAGAATTAGTTCAACAGAACCAAACCTACAAAATATACCAACTAGATTTGAGTTAGGAAAAAGAGTTAGAAAAGTATTTAAACCAGAAGAAGGAAAAGTTTATGTAGATGCCGATTACTCTCAAATTGAATTAAGAGTATTAGCTCATATATCAGAAGATACCCATATGATACAAGCATTTAAAGAAGGGCAAGATATTCATAAACAAGCAGCTTCTAAAGTATTTAAAACACCAATAGAAGAAGTAAGCAAAGAACAAAGAAGTGACGCTAAAGCAGTAAATTTTGGAATTGTCTATGGAATTAGTGATTTTGGATTAGCAGAGCAGCTTCGGAATTTTGAGAAAAAAAGCCAAAGAGTATATCGAAGAGTATTTAGAGCAATATGCAGGAATCAAAACTTTTATGGAGGAAATAACAAAAGAAGCCACCAATAAACGGTTATGTGGAAACTTTATTTCATAGAAGAAGATACATTCCTGAGTTAAAATCTAGTAATTATATGGTAAGGCAATTTGGAGCAAGAGCAGCTATGAACACACCAATTCAGGGAACAGCAGCAGATATTATGAAAATAGCAATGATCAAAGTATATCAAGAGATTGAGAAAAGAGAACTTAAATCCAAGATTGTATTGCAAGTACATGATGAAATGATGATAGAAGCATTAGAGGAAGAAAAAGAAGAAATAAAAGAGATTATCAAACAAAGTATGGAAACAGCTACTATGTTAGAAGTGCCATTAATAGCTGATATAGAAGAAGCAAAGAACTGGTATGATTGTAAATAAAGTGCTAAGAAGGAGGGAAAAAACTTGAAGAACAGAACATGTATATTAGTTATTTTAGGAATCATTACTTTTATCCTGTTTGTTTTTCTATTGAAAAGTAATATACTAAAGATGATGTATCCAAAAACTTATCAAGAAGTAGTAAAAGTATATCAAGAAAAATATGAAGTAGAAGAAAATTTGATTTTTGCTGTTATCAAAGCAGAAAGTGATTTTAATAAAGAAGCAATTTCAAGCCATAATGCCATTGGTCTAATGCAATTGATGGAAGAAACAGCAAAAGATGTAGCAAGAAAGAATGATATTCCATTAGATGGTGAAAAGGTAAGAGAAGAGTTATTAGAAGTTGATAAAAATATTCAAATTGGAACTTGTTATTTATCTACCCTTATGCAAAAATATAAGAATAAAGAAGTAGCTTTAGCTGCTTACAATGCAGGGATAGGTACAGTAGATGGTTGGATTGAAAAAGGAATTATTCAAGAGGATGGTTCTGATATTGAAAATATACCCTATAAAGAAACCAATAATTATGTAAGAAAAATACTAAGAGATTATAAAATTTATGAAAATTTATATTAAAAAAGCAAAAGTAAAAGAAATAAAAGAGTCAGTATTAGTTAAGTAAAGGAGTAACAAAAATAGAAAAATAACTGGACAAATGACAAAAAATGGAATAAAATAGACATATCAAGAAAGAAGGAGAAACAAAATGATAGTAGAACAATTAATATTTATCGTTATTTCATTTGCCATATTTGTAACTATGTTTTTTCATATGATACGAAAAAATGATACAACTTATGTAGTAGTATTACTTTTAGAATTTATAGGAATAGCACTTGATTTTGCAGAGGTATTATTTAAAGTAAAACTAAATATGGTATTTATTCTATTAAAATACATATTATCCATATTACTTCCAATTGCTATTATTATCTTAGAAAAAAGAAATATCACATTATTTGAAATGGTATATCTTCAAAAAGCTAAACTATATCTATTTTTAGGAGATAGTAAAAAAGCCAAACAAGCATTAATTGACTTAGTGGAAAAAAATGCTAGATCTTATAAAGCACACAGAATGTTAGCAGAGATTTACGAGCAAGAAGGTGGTATGAGAAAAGCAATTGATGAATATGTACAAGCAATAGATTTAAACAAAAAAGATTATGATTCTTACTACAAAGTAGCAGAATTATTGACAAATTTAGACAAAAAAGAAGAAGCAACCGAAATGTTATTTAATTTGTTAAATAAAAAGCCAGAAATGTACAGAGCAACAGAATTATTAGGAGAACTTTTATTAGAAAAAGAAAGATACAAAGAAGCAGTTACAATTTATCAGGATGCTTTAAAATATAATCCAATCAGTTACGAATTAAACTATAATTTAGGAATTGCTTATACGATGTTAAATGACTTTCAAAATGCTAAAATTTGTTATGAAAAAGCAGCTCAAATTAATACTTTATTATATAATGCCAAATATTCTTTAGCAGAAATTGCTTTAATTTATAAAGATTTAGAAGAAGCGGAAAAAAGATTTTTAGAAGCAATTGAGGAGGAAGAATTATCAGCAGATGCTTATTATGAATTAGCAAAAATCCATTTAATTAAAGGGGATAAAGACATAGCAATCAAATATATAAATACAGCAATTGATAGTAATGCTAAAAAAATTGTTGAAAAAGTAAAGAAAGAACCTATCTTTATACCGATTATGGCTAAAATTTCAATGCCATTCAATTTAGAAGAACCAGAACAAGAAGAATATAAGGAAAGTAATAAATTACAAGCAAAAGAACAAAAGGCAAAAGAACACCTAGAGGAAATGAGTGAAATAACAAGACATTTAAGCTATAGTGATATTAATATGTTAAGAAAAAATGAAACTGGTAGAGGAAAAGCATTAAAAGAGATAGAGAATCAAAAAATAGAAGAAGAATATCAAAAAGAACGACAAGACTAAAAGAAAATACTAGGGATAGAAAAAACAGAGCAAAAATTGCTCTGTTTTTGTGTGTGATGGCAAAGGAAGTAATAGGGAAATTATCCCAAAATTTCTTTTTGGAAAGCATTAAGATCTTTTTCCTCTTGGGAGGAATAAAATGCATTAATACTTTCCCAATATTTTACTTCTTGGGAGATAACGTCAGCTATCTCATGATTTCTAGATAGCTTAAACGTTTTTCCCCGTAGGCTACTAAATACCTTGTTATGAAGTACTTTAAAATGTAAAGTATCCACATAAGCAAGTAAATATTCAGTGCCTGCGACAGGGAATTTTACCTTAAGAGCAGATGGCTTAGCTATTAAGGTTATTTCTTTTAAACTAAGCCATTCAAACTCCTTGATATAATCGTTTGTCATAACATTTAAAACAAAACGATTATCAAAGAGAATGGTTATATCCGAGAGGATGTAAAAATGTTTACAACTTTCGGAAAAAATTTTGGTAAAATTTTCCCCTTTGAAGGAGAACTTCATCACATAGTGAAGAAATTCTCCTGCAATTGTTACATGAATTAAAAAGGAGCAGGAATCTAATTCTAAAACTCCTTTTAAGTTAAATTGGGATGTTCCTAAAGAATAGAAAATAGCATCCCATAAAGAATATGATTCTTTGGTAAAACGATTTTTTAAAATGAAATCGTTTTTATCGAAGAACCAAACATCGGAATATGTGAAGGAATTTAAGTTTAACATATCATACCTCCATCTGACCTCCATCTGAATCAATGTTAACGAGTTACATCCTTCCTTTGCATCACAAATAGGTTACATAACAAATAGTATACCATGAAAAAACAAAGAAAACAAGTATTTTGCCATAATATGGGCAAACAAAACATAGAATAAAAAGAGAAAAAACAAAAAGGAGTGCAAAAAATGAAAAACAAAATAGCGATAATTGGAGGGGACTTACGAATGATAAAATTAGCAAAATTACTTGCAAAAGAAGAAAAAATAATATATACTTATGGATTAGAAAAAGCAGAAGAAATAAAAGAACAAGAAAAAATCATAGAATGTCAGAGAATAGAAGAAGTTATAAAAAATGCCGAAACAATCATAGGACCGATTCCATTTTCAAAAGATGGAGAAAACATCCATGCACCATTTAGCCAAAGAGAAATAGCCATAAAAGAACTAATACAAAAATTAGAGCAAAAAACACTAATAGTGGGAAGTATACGGAGAAAAAATAAAAAAAACATTATCCCATAAATCAAACCAAATCATAGATCTTATGGAACAAGAAGAACTTGCAATACTAAATGTAATAGCAACAGCAGAAGGTGCGATTGAACTTATCATTCATCATACAAATAGAAATTTACAGGGAAGCAAAATTTTAATTTTAGGATTTGGAAGAATTGGAAAAATATTAGCACAAAAATTAAAAGCATTAGGCAGTAAAGTAACTTGTGCTGCAAGAAAACAAGAAGACTTAGCTTGGATTACAGCATATGGTTATCAAGAAACAAATATCAATCAATTAGGAGAAAATTTGGCTCAGTATGATATCATAATTAACACTGTGCCAAAAATAATCTTAACCAAAGAAAAATTAAAACAAATAAAAAAAGAAACCCTATTGCTGGAACTAGCATCTAATCCAGGAGGAATGGACAAAAAAGAAATAGAAAAAACAAAAAGAAATTATATTTTAGGATTAGGATTACCAGGAAAAGTAGCGCCACTTGCCAGTGCAGAAATCATAAAAAATACGATTTACCATATAACAAAGGAGGAAAAAGAATGTTCATAGAAATAATAAAGTCTATAGTATTTGGAATTGTAGAAGGAGTAACAGAATGGTTACCAATTAGTAGTACAGGACATCTAATCTTAGTAGAGCAATTTATAAAATTAAATCAAGTATCAGAAGAATTTTGGAGTATGTTTCAAGTAGTAATTCAATTTGGTGCTATTTTAGCAGTTGTGTTATTATATTGGAATCAAATATGGCCAATTACAACAAAGTCAAAAGAAGGAATCAAAGAGAAAGGAATCTTATCATATTTTAACAAAGACATTATGATTTTATGGACAAAAATTTTAGTAGCATGCATACCAGCAGCAATTATTGGTGTATTTTTTGATGAAATGTTAGAAGCACTGTTCTATAATCCAATATGTATAGCCTTTGCTTTAATCATATTTGGAATTGCATTTATTGTAGTAGAAAATCGTAAAACAAAAAACAAAAAACAAAAAGAAAAGAAAGAGGAAATAACATACAAAGATGCCATTATAATTGGAATATTTCAATTATTAGCAGCCATTTTTCCAGGAACATCACGTTCACGGAGCAACTATCATAGGAGGACTATTAATTGGATTATCTAGACCAAATGCAGCAGAATTCACCTTTTATTTAGCTATTCCTACGATGCTAGGGGCAAGCCTCTTAAAACTTGTAAAATTTGGATTTGGCTTTACTGGTACAGAATTAATCATCTTACTTGTAGGAATGATAGTATCTTTCTTAGTTTCTATGTTAGTCATAAAATTTTTAATGAATTACATAAAGAAACATGATTTTAAGCCATTTGGTTACTATCGAATTATTTTAGGAATTTTAGTGCTAACTTATTTTTGTTTTACATAAAAAAGGAAGTAGATATGTCATATTATAAAGAATTAAAGCAAATATTAGTGAGAATTTTAAAAAGTGACTTTGATCAGATGAACAAAGAAGAAATAGAAGAAAAAGTAAATGAATTATTTTTAGCTTATAAGCAATTTCTTGGTAAAAATTCAGAAGATCAAAGCTCAGGAATTTTATTAGAAAGTTTAGAAAAGGTATTACATAAAGAAGATGTTATAGTATCTTATGCTTATGGTGCTTATATAAGCAATCGAATCGCACATGATATCTTAGAGAAGAAAAATCCAATTACCGAACAAAAAATTTTGATTCATGAAGATTTAAAATTTATAGAACGAAGAAAGCAATTAAGAAAATATGCTTTTGCGAGCAAAGATATGTTCATTCAATTTATAATAGAACAAGCAAAACAAAGTCCAGAGTATGAAGTTTGTAGAAGAATTGATGAGCAAGGAAAAGCAGTATTAGAAGTTAATTTGACTAATTATTATGTAAGAGAACATTCATTTAAATCAGATGTTGTTATCTCAATGCATATTGCAGAGTCATATTTATCACATGCTTTAAAAACTTTGCAAAAAGGGAAAGTAGTGGGAAATAAAAAAATAGATGAAATTTTAAACCGTTATGATTTGGAGGATAGATAAGTTGTATCAACAAAAAATAGAAACAATTACAAAATTAATACAAAAAGGAGAATATGTTAAAGCAATACAAGCATTAGCAATCACAATAGAAATGATAAATAATAAACATATTGGTGATGAAGAAAAAATCTTAAATCTATATGAAATTATGGAACATTATCGTTTATCAGATGAAAAACGATATGAAATTATGATAGATGTCAATTACTTGTATGAACAAGTAAGTAATGAAGAAATAGAATTAAAACAAGTGGTAAAAGAATTAAAACAAAAATGTATAGCGTTAATAGAATTAGAGGCATAGAGAGTATAGAAAAAGTTGTGTAAATAAATCCTTCCGTGATAAAATAAAAAATA
>CAMXLV010000019.1 GCA_947244675.1 uncultured Clostridium sp.
CATGCATTAAAGTTTCTACTGTATAGGTTGCTTCTGCCCCTGCAAATTGTTCTTTTTTGGTTTTTTGACCTTTGAGTACTGGAATGGCTAATAGGTTTTCAATTACATCACTATATACTTCTAACATATCTAATGTGAATTTTTTGGCCTCTTCTTCTGTTTCATGGATGGTATGTCCTTCTTGCCATAAAAATTCCCTAGAGCGTAAGAATGGCCTCGTTTCTTTTTCCCATCTTAATACACTACACCACTGGTTATATAAAAATGGCAAATCTCTCCATGAACTTAGCCATTTTGCATACATAGTAGAAAAAATGGTCTCTGATGTTGGTCTTATACATAGCTTTTCTTCTAGTTCTTCTCCTCCGCCCATTGTGACCCAAGCTACTTCTGGTGCAAACCCTTCTACATGTTCTTTTTCTTTATTTAATAAACTTTCTGGAATTAAAACTGGCATAGATACATTTTTTACACCATAGTTTTTAAATTTTTGGTCTGCATAATTTTGAATGTTCTCCCAAATAGCATATCCATATGGTCTAATGGATATAAATCCTTTTACAGTTGTATAATCTGCTAATTCGGCTTTTAAAACAATATCTGTATACCACTTAGCAAAATCTTCATTAATATTGGTAATGTCTTTTACAAATTCTTTTTTATTGCTCATATTTATTTCTCCCTTTCTTTTGGCTTATTTGCCTTGTATTCTTTGTTTTTCTTTATTCAAAAACTTCCCTTTCGGGCATGGGAGCCTCTATTTTTCCTTTTTCTTCTTGTTCTTCTATTAACTCATCTATTACAATTTGTTTGTTTTCATCTAATTTATATCTTGGTAATTCTGGCAAATCTTCTAAAGAGGTATAGCCAAACATTTTCAAAAAATTACTTGTGGTTTGATAAGACATTGGTTTTCCTGGTAGATCAATTTTCCCTGCTTCTTCAATTAAACCATATTCTAATAATTTGTAAACACATGCATCAGCAGATACTCCGACGTATTGCCTCTATTTCTGCTCTTGCTATTTTAGGATTATATGCAATAATGGCTAGTGTTTCTAAAGCTGCATTGGATAAATTTGGCTTACTTCTTCTATCTAAGACAGGATAAACAAAATCATGTAATTCTTTTTTGGTACATAATTGATAGTTTTGGTCTATTTTTATAATTTCAATGCCTCTTTCTTTTTCTTTATATTCTTCTTGCATACTTGCTATGATACTTTCGATGTCTTTTTCTTCAATTTCTAAGCTTAAGACTAATTCCTTTTTAGCAACTGGTCTTCCTGCTGCAAATAAGATGGCCTCTATTATTGCTTTTATTTTACTGATTTCCATTTTTATCCCCTTTTGCTTTTGATTTATCTTATATATTATGTCATGAAATAGGGATTCTGTCAATATTTTTTCCTTCATAAAAATCGTCTTATTGCTTGCACTTTTGAATAGAATATGATACGATTTAATCAAATTAAAAATGGAGGAATTTTTATGGGCGAAAAGAAAAATTTAGAAGTAGTCTCTGGTAATGTTTCTGACTTAGATATTTCACCAGTACACAACCATTTGAATGCCGCAAAACCCAAATGCACAAAAGAAAAGCCAAGTTATATTGTTATTCCTAAAGAATGCAATAAAACTTCTAAAAAGAAAAAAAATAAAGATGAAAAAAAGGAAGAAAATTAAATTCTTCCCTTTTTATTTTATTCTTCAACTTTTTCAAACATATCTTTACTAACCCCACATAAAGGACAAGTCCAATCATCTGGTAAGTCTTCAAATTTAACGCTTTCTGCTTCATCATCATAAACATATCCACATACTGTACATTTATATTTCATATTTTTCACCTCCCTAATATATTTTCTACTAATTTTTCCATTTCTTCTATGTTTTCTTGTTTCATAGTGGATTTTATCGTTATTTCTGGTTCTACTATGTCAATTTCTTTCATTTCTTGTAAAATTTCTTTTATTGTTTTTTTGGCAGATGGTGCCCAAGAACCATTTTCAATAATTCCTATTTTCCTATTTTGGTAATTTCGTTCTTTTAATTTGTGTAAAAATTCTTGCATTGGAACAAATACACCTGCATTATAACTAGAAGCTGTAAGAATAATTTTATCATAACGGAAAGCATCTTCTACTGCTTCTGCCATATCTTCTCTTACTAGATCTGTTAAAACTACTTTTTTGGCTCCTTTTTCTTCTAACATCTTTTTTAATTTTTTAGCTGCTTCTAAAGTATTGCCATAAATAGATGCACATGCAATGAATACACCATCACTCTCTGCTTTATAACTACTCCAAATATCATATTTTTCTAAATAGTGCTCCAAATTTTCTTTTAAAATTGGACCATGCAAAGGACAAATCATTTTAATATCTAAATTTTTTGCTTTTTTTAATAGTGCTTGCACTTGTGCCCCATACTTTCCAACAATTCCAAAATAGTATCTTCTCGCTTCACAATCCCAGTCTTCCTCTGTATCTAATGTTCCAAATTTTCCAAATCCATCTGCTGAGAATAATACTTTTTCTGTTTGTTCATACGTAACCATTACTTCTGGCCAATGTACCATTGGTGCCATAAAAAATTGTAAAGTATGTTTTCCTATTTTTAATGTTTCTCCTTCTTTTACCTCTACTTTTCTCTCACTTAAATCAATATCAAAAAAGTTTGGAAGCATATTAAATGTCATAGCATTTCCAACAATCTTCATATTAGGATATTTTTTAGCTAATAATCCGATGTTATAAGCATGATCTGGCTCTAAATGAGAAACAACTAGATAGTCTACTGTCTCTTCTTTTAATTCTTTCTCTAGGTTTTCTAACCATGTGTTTGTTACTCTTTGGTCAATTGTGTCTAATATTACATTTTTTTCATCTTTTATTAAATAGGAATTGTAAGCCATTCCATTTGGAACTTCATATTGTGCTTCAAATAATCGAATGTCTTTGTCATCAGCTCCTATATAAATTATGCTATTAGTTATATTGGTATCTTTCATTGATTGCTCCATTCCTTTCTTCTTATAAAAAGTTAAGTTTGAAAAAGAATCTTTTTCAAACTTATTTCCTTTTTATTCATTATTCCTAATTTTGCTTTATTATATTCTTAATTTTGTTAAAAATGAATTGTATTTTATCACTAAACTGTTGTTATCAAATAATACTTGTTCTCCTTGAACTTTCCATTTTCCTTCGTTTTCACTCAAAAAGTTTAATACTTCTTCTGCTATTCCTAATTTAGAAATTACTTGATCAATTGATTTTTCTAATTGATTTTTTTCTGCATCTGACATATTAATGTCTTCTGATAATAATTGTTTGTATAGTTCTACTCCATAAGCATCTGCATTTTCAGCCTCAATATAAGAATTGATTTTTCCCTCATCAATAAAGGCTAACATTTCTTTTTTTCCTTCTTCTAATTTTTGCTTTGTTTCTTCTATGTATTTTTTGGTTTCTACAAATTCTGGTCCATCTTCTTCATAGTTACTAGCACTTAGTAATTGTGCCATTTTTTCATCTTCTAATAATGTTTTTAATTCAAATGCTTTTGAAAATAAGTCATGAGCATAGTTTTTAGCAGCTTTTTCTACTTTAGCATATTTTCCACTAGATACGATTGTTCCTGTTTTTTCGTTTAGTGCTTCCATTTCAAAGTCTCCTGATTTGGTTATTTGCTCAATTTCTGCAAATGTTTCCATTATTTTAGCTTTTTGCATGATGTCATTAAAAACCAAGTATCCTCCTATTGCTGCTATAATGATTACTATAGCCCCTACTATTAGTCCAATTTTTAAACCTTTTTTCATTTTCTATTTCCCCTTTCTGTTATTATTATAGCAGAAAAATTAAATTTGTAAATATTATTTGGCAAAAAAATATAGCATCCTTATTATGTATGATTTTTAAAACTCTTTCCTCTATGAATTTTGATATTTTTTTCTTGACATTAGGTTGTTTTAGGCATATACTAAAACCATAAAAATATACAAAAAGGAGGCTTAACAATCATGGATAACTTAATTGAAATTAGATGGCATGGTAGAGGTGGGCAAGGTGCCAAAACAGCATCATTATTACTAGCAGATGCTGCTTTTAACACTGGTAAATACATTCAAGGATTTCCTGAGTATGGTCCAGAAAGAATGGGAGCACCCATTACAGCATACAATCGCATTAGTAGTTCCCCTATTACAATTCATAGTAATATCTATGAACCTGACTATGTAGTTGTAGTTGATGATACCCTTTTGGAATCTGTTGATGTTACAGCAGGATTAAAAGAAACAGGTGCTATTGTTATTAACACAACCAAGTCTGATGATTATTTAAAATCTGTATTAAAAGGATATAGAGGAAACATCTATTGTATTGATGCAAGAAAAATATCAGAAGAAGCATTAGGAAAATATTTTCCTAACACCCCAATGCTTGCTGCGATTGTAAAGGTAAGTGGTATCATGTCTGATGAACAATTGCTAGAAGATATGAAAAGTTCATTTAAGCATAAATTTGCTAAAAAGCCAGAAGTTATTGACGGAAATATGAAGGCTTTAGCATTAGCCTTAAAGGAGGTAAAAAAGATATGACGGAAATTAACAATAAAACACCTATGGAACAATTAACACCTGGTGGTGATATTTATACTTCTGGAAACGCCATAGAATTTAAGACTGGAGATTGGAGAAGTATTAGACCTGTTTTTTTAAGTGATAAATGTAAGCAATGTGGTTTATGTTTTCCTGTTTGTCCAGAAGATGCTATTCCAGTTGATAAAGAAGATTTAAAGAGAAAAGATTTTAATTATGACTATTGCAAAGGATGTGGTGTCTGTTCTAAAGTATGCCCATTTGGTGCTATTGAAATGAAAGAAGAATAATTTCAAAAAGAAGAAAGGAGTTTTAAAATGAGTATAAGAGAAAGATTAAGTGGTAATGAAGCTGCTGCTATTGCTATGAAACAAATTAATCCTGATGTTGTCGCAGCATTTCCAATTACCCCTTCTACTGAGATCCCCCAATATTTTTCAACTTTTGTTGCCAATGGAAGTGTTGATACTGAGTTTGTCGCAGTAGAAAGTGAGCACAGTGCTATGTCTGCTTGTATTGGTGCTGAAGCTGCAGGAGCAAGAGCTATGACTGCTACTTCTGCTAATGGTTTATCTTTAATGTGGGAAATGATTTATATTGCTTCTAGTTTACGTCTGCCAATTGTTTTATCTTTAGTAAATAGAGCTGTATCTGGTCCATTAAACATTCACTGTGATCATTCTGATGCGATGGGAGTTCGTGATAGTGGTTGGATCATGCTATTTTCAGAGAATAATCAAGAAGCTTACGATAATACTTTAATGGCTCATAGAATTGCAGAAAATGAGAATGTTAGACTTCCTTTGATGGTATGCCAAGATGGTTTTATTACTTCTCATGCAATTGAAAATATTGAATTAGTAGAAGATGATAAAGTAAAAGATTTTGTTGGTGAATATAAACCAAAACATTATTTATTAAATAAGAAAGAACCAATTGCTGTTCGGGCCTTTAGATTTGCAAGCTTATTTATTTGAACATAAAGCTGCTCAAGCAGAAGCTATGATAAATGCACAACAAGTTATTTTAGATGTAGCAAAAGATTTTGAAAAAATGACAGGTAGAAGTTATTCCTTGTTTGAGGAATACAAACTAGATGATGCTGAGATTGCTATTGTTTGTATGAATTCTACAGCAGGAACTACTAAATTTGTTGTAGACAATTTAAGAGCTAAAGGGATTAAAGCTGGACTTTTAAAAGTTCGTGTTTATCGTCCATTCCCTGCACAAGAAATTGCCAAAGCTTTATCTCACTTAAAGTCAATTGCTATTTTAGATAGAGCCGATTCTCTAAATGCTGCTGGTGGTGCTTTATTCCAAGATGTAACTTCTGCTATGTATGTAAATAATACTCATGTACCTGCTATAAACTATGTTTATGGTATTGGTGGTAGAGATACTAAAGCAGAGGATATTGAATCTGTTTATCAAGATTTATTGGAAATTGTAAAAACAAATAAAATTGATCATCCTTATCGTTACTTGGGATTAAGAAAGGAGGCGCAAAAATAATGGCTTATAATTTGAAAGAAATCGTTACAAACAAACCTTCCAGATTTACCTCTGGACATAGAATGTGTGCTGGTTGTGGAGCTCCACCAATTGCAAGACATATTATGAGAGCCTTAAAACCAGAAGATCATGCTGTTGTTGCAGGTGCTACTGGATGTATGGAAGTTTCTACTTTTATTTATCCTTACACTGCTTGGACTGATTCTTTTATCCATACTGCTTTTGAATGTGCTGGTGCTACTTTATCTGGTGTAGAAGCTGCTTATAGCTCTATGAAAAAACAAGGCAAATTGCCAGATGGTGAAACAAAATTTATTGCTTTTGGTGGTGATGGTGGAACTTATGATATTGGACTTCAAAGTTTGTCTGGCGCTATGGAACGTGGGCATGATATGGTATATGTATGTTATGATAATGGAGCTTACATGAATACTGGTATTCAACGTTCTTCTGCTACACCAAAATTTGCAGATACAACTACTTCACCTGCTGGAAAAGTAATTCCAGGAAAAATGCAACCTAGAAAAGATCTAGCCAAAATCATGGTAGGACATCATTTGCCTTATGTTGCACAAACTTTAGGCTATATGAATTTTAAAGATTTATACGAAAAAGCAGAAAAAGCAATTTATACAAAAGGACCTGCCTTTTTAAACGTAATGGCACCATGTCCTAGAGGTTGGGGGTATCCAACTGACGAATTAATGAACATTAACAAACTAGCAGTTGAAACTTGTTATTGGCCATTATATGAAGTCATTGATGGAAAATACAAAATCAATTACAAACCTGCAAAAAAATTGCCAATCGAAGAATTCTTAAAACCACAGAAAAGATTTAAACACATGTTTAAACCTGGTAATGAGTGGATGATAGAGGAATTCCAAAAAGAAGTAGATGCCAGATGGCAAGAACTTTTAGATTTAGAGGGATTAGGGGACGTTCTTTAAATCCCTTCTAACAGGGATTTAGGGACAGTCTTAATTTAACAGATTTTCCTTAAAAATTTAATTAATTAGTAATTAAAAAAGCATTGCAACTCTTCTAATTGCACTGCTTTTTTAAATTACTAATTCTATTTTTCCCTATCTTTAGTATTTGACAAATTTCTTTATTTGATACCTTGTAATTTTCTTTTAACTGATTAATCATTTTATTTAGTAAATAGTTATTAGTTGTTATTTCTTTTATTTCTACTTGTTTACTTCGACAAAACTCATAAATATATTCTAATATTTTTTCCTTCGATGTGCTTTCTTCTTTTACTTCTAAAATGTTTTCTTCCTCATAATTTTGATGGATCCAATCAAACCTTTTTATATAGTCTTTGGTATGAAATAATAGTTCCATACAATCTTTTTCTATCTGCTTATTTTTTATAACTACATAAGATGAATATGGATATTTTTCCATTTTCTTAACTATACCAGCTTTTACTGGATTTTTATGAATATACACCACTGTATTATATAAATGTCTTTCATTCATAATTGGCTGAGAATTATATCTATTTTTAAATACATATCCTACTCTTTCCTCTTTTTTATTATAAAAATTTGCATAAGATGAATTTGCTTTACTCATTACTTTTGATAAATTTTCAATTCTTTTTGTATGGATTAAAAAATGTGCATGATTATCCATAATACAATATGATAACATATAAAAATCTTGTTGCTCTTTTATTGCTTTTTTTATTAATTTTAAATATTCTTCCTTGTATTCTTTTTTTTCAAAAATATACTCCTTTTTGATTCCTTGCGTCATTACATGAATATAAGGCACTTTGATAGTTTCTCTTGCAACTCTCGGCATAAAACCTCCTGACTTACTTTTTCTTAATTTTACTTTTCTTACTTTTTACTTTTCTTGAATTTCATCGATATAACACTTCGATTTTATAAAAATTCTTTGATTAAAAACTTATTATTTACAAATAAATGATAATATTTGTCATTTTACTACGATTTACAATTTTTGTCAAGATTTTTTCATACCCAAAAATTTCACGCTACTCTTAGGTTTCCTAATTCATTTGTGATAATGTCTTAATGAGCAATTTGAAAAGAGGCATACTTATAATTTATGACCTTTTTGATAATTTGTATGCCTCGTTTTTGTTCACCCAGTAAAATTGCCAAAACAAATTTTGTAAAGACTGTCCCAAAATCCCTTTCAGGAGGGATTTTTGCTACGTCCCCCGATCCCGATTAAAAACAAAGTGCCTACTATTATTGGTAGATAAAATGTGTATAATCTCCAAAATAGGATTGACATGTTAATGGTTCCTTGTTGAAATATGGAATTGAATAATAGGTAAAACCCTCCTTCTGCGCCTAATCCAGAACCAGGTGTTGGTACAAATGTCATAATTAATAGTAAAAATGCCTGTACTGGTATAATCTGCCAAATGGTGATTCCTTGGTTTCCAAAGGCTCGATATACCATATAGGTGATTGCATAATATGCAAAGCTTTGTATAACTGCTGTTATAAACATTTTTACTACCATCTTTTTCTCGGATTTCATATATAAAAACTGCTCTCTAAAATTATCTATACTTTTTCCTAATTTTTCAATTGTTTCTTCTGGTTTTTTAATGATATGTATTTTTCCTAATAGTTTTATAACAGGTGTTGTAAAAAAGGTAATCACTCTTTTTTTAATTCCTGCTAAGATAACAATAATTATGGCTACAATATTAACAGCAAAACCTAAAATTGCTATCCACACATATTCTTGCATTAGTTTTGCAAAAAATTCAAATTCAAATAGTACAACCACTAAAGTTGTAACTACTAATGCTGTTTGTGTAATGATAAATTTCATTGCCATCGCAGATAATGAATCACTTACTCTTTTTCTTGTCTTTGTCAATTCATACGCCTGCATTGGTTGTCCTCCTGTAGAAAATGGCGTAATATTATTAAATAATTGCCCTATCATTGACACTTTAAAAGAATTAGCAAAAGTTTGATTTGAATACATCTTTTTTAAAGGTATATGCAAATTAATCGCTTCACAAACCCAATGAACTCCTAAACAAACAACACCTAAACTCACCCACTTGTAGTCCACTTGTTGCAATAACGCAATAATATTGTCAATTCCATCTACCTTTACCATATAAATAAATAAGCCAACAAAAATAGCTATTATTAATAAAAAGTTAAATATCATTACTTTTTTGTTGGCTGGTTTTACTTCTTGTTCTAATTTTTCTAAAGATTCTATCTCCTCTTGTTTTTCAAAATCTTCTGACATCTTTCTTATTTTCCTTTCTTGCATAAAATACTAAAATTTCCTCTATGCTATTCTTATTTATCATCTACTTTTGTTATACCTCAAATTATACAAGAAATCAATAGAAATAATATTAATTATAAAATCTTTTTATATGAACAATTGCATTTTTCTCTAATCGAGAAACTTGAGCTTGTGAAATCCCAATCTCTTCTGCTACTTCCATTTGTGTTCTTCCATCAAAAAATCTTTTTATTACAATCATTTTTTCTTTTTCATTTAATTTCTCCAAAGCCCCTTCTATTGCCATTCTTTCTGTCCACATTTCATCTGTATTTTTACTGTCTTTTACCTGATCCATTACATAAATACTTTCTGCTCCTTCGCTATATACAGGTTCTTGCAAAGATACTGGATCTTGTATTGCATCTAAGCTAAATGCAATATCTTCTTTGCCTACTCCTAACTCTTTGGCAATTTCATTTAATTTAGGCTCCCTTCCCTGTTCTTTTGTAAATCTTTCCTTTACTTGAATTGCCTTATAGGCCAGATCACGTATTGATCTACTAACTCTGATACTATTATTATCTCTTAAATACCTTTTTACTTCTCCTATAATCATTGGTACAGCATAAGTACTAAATTGCACATTTTGACTTAAATCAAAATTATCAATTGCTTTAATTAATCCAACACATCCTACTTGAAATAAGTCATCTGCTGATTCTCCTCTTCCATAGAATCTTTGGATCACACTTAATACTAATCTTAAATTTCCATTAATAAATTCTGTTCTTGCTTCATTATCTCCTTCTTTTATTTTTACAAATAGTTCTTCTTTCTTTTCTCTACTTAGTATTGGTAATTTTGAGGTATTGACCCCACATATTTCTACTTTGTTGTATAACAAAAGAAAAACCTCCTTTGAATTTACTTATTTTAAGTATTTCCAAATTTGGTCTTTTTATACTTTTCTATTTTATCTATGCCAATTAAACTCATCCAATTTTACTTGCAATCTCTTTTTTCATCTTGCCAATAATCTTTTTTTCCAATCGCGATATGTAACTTTGCGATATACCGCAATTCATCTGCTACTTCTTTTTGTGTTTTCTCTTTTCCTGTTTGAAACCCAAAACGCATCTCCATAATATTCTTTTCTCTGGCATTTAATTTTTTAATTGAATCACGTAAAAGTGATTTATCTACTTCATCTTCTAAATTTCTAGAAGTAATATCTGCTTCTGTTCCTAAAATATCAGATAGGAGAAGCTCATTTCCATCACCATCTTTATTCAATGGCTCATCAATTGAAACCTCACCTTTTATTTTATTATTTTTTCTTAAAAACATTAAAATTTCATTATCAATGCATCTAGAAGCATAAGTTGCTAGTTTTATCTTTTTATCTGCATTAAAAGTATTGACACCTTTCATTAGCCCTATTGTTCCAATTGATATCAAATCTTCAATTCCAATTCCTGTATTTTCAAACTTTTTGGCAATATACACCACCAATCTTAAATTTCTTTCTACTAATCTTTGTCTAACTTCTAAGTTATCTTCTTTATTTAGTTCTTCAATTAATTTTGCTTCTTCTTCTGGTGATAATGGAGGTGGTAATGTTTGACTCCCTGCAATATAAAAAATTGGTAAATACTCTATTTCCTCTTTTTCATTTATATATTTTGCACAAATTGTGTTAATTCCATTCTTAACAAATTCAAAAATATTCAAGACCTTTCAACTCCTTTTCTTTTTGGATCATTTTAATTCTATTCCAATTAATGCTCTATACTCTCCTCTTTTCGTTAATGATTTATCATAAATTCCTATCATCATATTTTTTTCTTGCTTTTCCTTTTCCTCTTTTTTAATTTTTATACCATCTGCTTTTATTCCCAATAGCATTCCATTTTGTTTTCCTAAAGAAGAAAAAGGGATTAATTTTAATTTTGTACTATATTCTTGTCTTACTTCTTCTGGTATATTTTGAAAATCACCTCCTAATAGTTCTTCTAAATGATTTAAAATTTCTTTTGGCATACATTCATATAAAAGTGTATGTTCTACTACCATAACAGGTGTATTGCTAATTGGCTCTTTTAATAAATTTCCTGTGTCTAACATAGCTGTAGTTGTTATTGTTTTTCCATTTAATTTTATTTCTACTTCACAAAATATATCTTTCTTTGTAATTTTAGACTTTACAATAGTAAATGCTGCTATAATTATAATAAATGCTATTATGCTTCCTAAAAAAATCGTCTTTAATGGATATGTTCCCAAAAATAATCCATTTTTCATTAAAATATCTTGTGGTTTTACAATGTAAATAAGAGCAAAAGCTGCTCCTCCAAATACAAAAGAAGTTAAGTAAAATAATAAAATATCTTTCCACATTTTTTTCATTGTTTGTGGATTAAAAGCTATGTATACAATTAAAATTGATAAAATGATTTTTAGAATCATACTAGCATATATTTCTAAATTTGATATATAAGATATAATTGTATAAATTGCTCCTAATAAACTAGCCAAAAAAAGTCTTGCTATTTTTACTTTTTCTTTTAATACAATTCCTGTTGCCAATAAAATAATAAAATTCATAACCAAATTTTCAATTAATACAATATCAATATAAATAGTCATGCCATCACCTGTAAGAATTATTATAGTCCTTTCTTTTTGAAAAAGCTGTCTTTTCTTCTTGGCGAAAAAAAGAAATAATCGAACTTCTTCGACTATTTCTTTTTTCGTTTTCTATTTAATTACATATTTTTGTTTTTATTTTTTCTTAGGAAAGAAGGTATATCTAAATCGTTTTGTGAAGCACTTGTTTCTGAACTTGCTGGTATAGAATTAATTTTCTTTTCCCAAGTTTTTGATACTATGTTATCTACTCCGATACTTGAAATTGGTGCATTATTTTTTTCAAATCCTGTGGCAATAACTGTTATTTGAATTTCATCACTCATACTTGGATCTGTAACAGTACCAAAAATAATATTAGCTTCTGGATCTACACTTCTTTGTACTAATTCTGCTGCTGTATTTACTTCATGTAATCCTAAGTCTTCTCCACCAGTAATGTTAATGATAACTCCTTTTGCTCCTTCAATAGAAGTTTCTAATAATGGACTTTGAATTGCTTCTTTAGCTGCATCTTCTGCTCTGTTTTCTCCTCCAGCTCTTCCTACTCCCATATGTGCCATTCCTTGATTTAGCATAATGGTTTTAACATCAGCAAAGTCTAAGTTAACAAGTCCTGGTATGGCAATTAAGTCTGAAATTCCTTGTACACCTTGTCTTAATATATCATCTGCCATTTTGAAAGCTTCTATAATTGATGTTTTTCTATCAATGATTTGTAATAATTTGTCATTTGGTATTACAACTAATGTATCAACTTTTCCTTTTAAACTTTCAATTCCTCTTTCTGCTTGAGAAAGTCTTTTCTTTCCTTCAAAAGTAAATGGTTTTGTAACAACACCGATTGTTAAAATTCCCATTTCTTTTGCGATTGAGGCTACAATTGGTGCTGCTCCAGTACCAGTTCCTCCACCCATTCCAGAAGTAACAAATACCATATCTGCTCCTCTTAGTATTTCTGCTATTTCTGATTTGCTTTCTTCTGCTGATTGAGCTCCAATATCTGGATTTGCTCCTGCTCCTAATCCTCTTGTTATTTTTTCTCCTATTTGTATTTTTGTATTTGCTTTTGATGTTTGTAATGCTTGTCTATCTGTATTAACAGCAATGAATTCAACACCTTTTATCCCCATATCGATCATTCTATTAACAGCATTGTTTCCAGCACCTCCCACACCTATAACTTTTATAGTAGCGGTTCCATCCATCATTGTAATATTATTGCTATCATCATTGTAATCCATCATTTAGTTCTTCCTCCCTTTTTTTGAATAACTTTTTTGGTTATCTTTATATATTTAAAAAAATTAATAACGTTTTTATGAATAGAAAAATTCTTTTATTCTTTCCATTATCGCTTTGAATATGTTTTCATCACTTTGTGTATCAATACTGCTAGATACTGTCTTAGCAAATGGTCTTGCTGCAATATATCGAACTAAGGCATAACTGGTTCGATACATTGATTTTACTGTACTAACAGCTCTTCCTGTTGATATTTTAACAGGTATGTTTAAATTAATTTTTCCTGCCACATCACTTTTGTTGATATTAATGATCCCTTGCCCTGTCAAAATAACATTATTGATTTTTTGCTTTACACCATGGTTTGTTATGTCTTTATTGATAATTGAAAACATTTCTTCAATTCTTGCCTCTATAATCTCTATTAATTCTGAACTTTTGATAATTCTATTTTTGTTGTTGTCCTTTGATGTGTTTAATATGATGTCATTATCATTGTCAATAAAAGATTTTAAGGCTAGTCCATATTGTCTTTTTAACTTGTCTGCTTCTTCTTCTGAGATATTTAATACTAAAGCAATGTCATTGGTGATGTTGTCTCCTCCTACTGGTATGGAATTGGTATATAAAAAAGTAGATCCTTCAAACACACCTATATCAGTATTTCCTGCTCCTATGTCTAATAACATGACATTATCATGTAATTCGTTTTTGTCTAGTATTAAATTTCTTTCTGCTAAAGTGATTGGTACAATGCCATCTATTTCTAATCCAGCTTTTTTGAATAGACTGTTTAGTTGCCTTACATAGTCTCTATCTGCTAAAATAACTTGTGCACTTATTGTAAAACTGGAGCTTAAGTTGCCTACTGGATCAGTTACAACATTTCCATTCTCTAAGGTTATTTTGTCTGGGACAATATCAATTAAGGTTTTCCCATCTGGAATTTCTATGTCTTTTACTTGCATAATAGCATTTTGAACGTCTCTTACTGAGATCCCTGCATACTTGTCTTTGATATCTTTGGTTATGCTATTTTGTACTATGGTTATATACTTTCCTGGAATAGTTACATAGGCTGAATTGATTTTTAAGTTGGTTTCATCTTCGGCATCTTTTATTGTTTTTGCTATGCTTAAAGTGATGTCTTCTTCGTTTATTATTTTTCCCTTCTTTAGTCCACTACATTTATATGAGGTATTACATATGATTTCGATTTGTCCAAAGTTGTTGACTTCCCCTACAACAGTGCATACCTTACTCGTTCCTATGTCTATACCCACAATGATATCTCCGATAGCCAAGTTAATTCCTCCATTTTTTAGTATAATTTCTCTAAGCTTATATATATTACATTTTTAGACAAATGTCAATAGGAACCGTTATATTTTTGTAATATTTTTGTAATGTTTTTGTAATATTATTTTTATTCTTTTTCTCTTTCCTTACTTCCAGTCCATTTATCTACATAGTATCTTCTTATGATACCAAGATTAATAAACATTCTTCCTACAAATACAACAATAGCAGCTAAATAAATATCTACATTTAATTTTTCTCCTAAAATTGTTAGTAAGATAGATAGTATTGCATTACCAAAAAAACCTGTTACAAATATTTTTAAGTCAAAATTCTTCTTAATAACTGACGTAATTCCTCCAAATACAGAATCTAATGCTGCAATAATTGCAATAGCTAAATAACTTGAATAGGTATATGAAATCATAGGAGCATTTACACCAAAAATTATCCCTAGCATACATCCTATTAAAATAGCAATCATTATCATTTTTAATCTTTCCTTTCTTAAATTAATTTGTTTTTTATCTCTTATTATTGCATGTATTTTGTTTTTATCTCATCATTGTATTTTTCTATTTTTAATTTGCTTATTTTATTAATAGACACATTATATCCTAATTTTTTAAGTTCGTCTACTGAGCCACCATTTCCTAACAAAGCACTTTCTAAATAGGACTGATTTCCAATTGCTTTTATTATATATGGTGGTAAAATTCTTTGTCCATTTACTTTAATAAAAACATTTTGAATTTCAAAGATGTCTGACATATTTATAATTCTTTGTTCATTAATTGCTATTGCTTCTGCTCCTGCTTGTTTTAATGCATTTACTATTACTAATAAGTTATCTGCTCTGATACTTGCAATTTCTTCTTGCGATTCTCTTAAAATAACTTCAATTCCTTCTCCTTCTACGTCTGTTTTTCCTAGTGTTTTATTGATTTGCTCTAGTTCCGCATCCATTAACTTTTCTGTTTCTTCATTCGATTGTTTCGTTTGCTTGTATTCTTCAACTGTTTTTTTAGTTTCTTCATATTTGGCCACTGTTTCTTCATATTTTGCTTTCCAATTAGCAAGTTCAGTTCTAAGTTCGGTTTCTCTCATATTCTCGATAGCTGTAATATCTGTTTGATTAACAATTTTGAATTGCATTGACATAACTAAGGCTAGTGCAAAACATGCAATAGATATAGCAATTGCCATTGTAACTTTTCCTCTTTTTATATTACTTTTCATAAGCTTACTCCTTTCTTTTTTATTAATTCTATTAAAAACGGTTAATAGGCATATTTGTAAGTTATAACACCTGTATATTTTGGAATAGTGATATTATTTGATTTTTTAAGTTCTACACCTACATTTGCTTCTTTTAAGATGTCTAAATAACCATCTTGTCTTGATAAAGCAGCTAATTGTTCTGGTAAACCAATTGCTTTTATTTCAAAAGGCGCTCCTACTTTTTCTCCATTAATATCAATAATACTTCCTCCACAAGAAATGCTAGTCGTTGGAACAATTCTTTGTCCATTAATTGATATTGCTTCTGCTCCTGCATTTTTTAATTCATTAATAACACTTAAAACATCAGTATCATGTACAATTAAATCATTCGCATTCAATACTGTTCCTGTTTCTTTTTTTCCATCACTTAATGTTACAATTACACCTGGACCTGTTACTTCTGTTGTTCCTATCATTTTGTTTCCTTGTTTTATTTGCTCTTCTTTTTGTTCTAGTTCACTATTATTTTTTGTAGAGTCTTCTCTTTCTTTTTCTAATTCTTTTTCTGCTTTTTCTAATTCTTTGTATGTGTTATCATATTTTTCTTTATAACGTAAAACTTCTGCTCTTAATTCATCATTATTATTGCTACTTCTTTTTCCTACAACAGAATTAGAACCAGTTACTGTTTTGATTTGTATACAAATTCCTAATGTTAAGGCAAAACACATACTTCCCAAAACTAGACTTATAATTTTTTGGTTTTTCATGATTCTTAAACGCCTTCCTTTCTTTTATACATTTAAACTTTCTCTAAAATAAACTTTGAATTTATTATTTAATTCTCCATTGGCAAAGATTTCTCCCGCTTTTCCTTTTTCTTTTTCTATAATTGCATTAGCATATAACATTTTATTGCTTAAATTACTATTATCTCCTAAATGAATTCTCTTTTTTTCTTCTTCTAAATAGATACTATATTCATTCTTATTGGCAATGTTAATACTTGTTATTTTTTCTTGTAGTTCATATTCTTTGGTTACATTCAAAATTTTTATGACATCTTCTAATTTTTCTAAGTCTTCTTTTTGTAATCGATTTCCTGGCACAATTTGTTCTTCTGGTGTTAGTATTCCTTGTAAAATTATTTTTTGCTTACTATCTTCTGCTATTTCTAATATGTATCCTTGTTTATTGGCATAAGCATATTTTCCTAAAAAGTCAATACTGTAATTGTGCTCTCTTTCCTTTACTTCTATTTCTATTATATTGGGAATTTTTCTATGTATTTTTGCTTTTTCTATGTATGCATTTTCTTTTATTTTATTTACAACTTTTGAACCAAAGAAACGAAATATATTCTCCTGTGTTTTTAATTCGGATAAACTAATAATTGTTTCTTTGCTTACTTGCTCATTTCCTACTACTTGTATTTCTTTTATATTAAAAATTGGCGAAATCATAGCAAAAGTTACTCCTCCTGTTATCAAAACTAATAATAGAGAGGTTTTTACTATTATTTTGATTCTTTTTTCTCTCTTTTTTTGTTTTATTTCTTCTTTGGTTGGTTTTCTTTTTCTTTCTACTTCTCTTTTTTCCTTATTCTTTTTTTTCATTTCAATAACAGTTTCTTTTTCCATCGCAAGATCTGTTTTTTTCTCTTGCTTTTTATTTTGCTTAACTCTTTTTTCTCTTTCTATG
This sequence comes from uncultured Clostridium sp., assembly GCA_947244675.1. Next base: position 17,480 of record CAMXLV010000019.1, read on the forward strand.
GCTTTTTTCTTTTTTATCTCTTCTTCTTTTTTTGGTGCTTGTCCACGATTTATGTAATAAAAATTAACCTCTTCTCCTATTTTTTTAGCCATTTTTCTTTCCTCCTTGCTTTTTACTTAATTTATGGTAAACACCCTAAGTTAAGGAGGTGGCATGTTTATTAGATTGATGCCACACTTCCTTTATTTAGTTTATTTTTTCAATAGTAATACCTAATTGTTTTAATTTTTGATCAAATTTTTCATATCCTCTTAATATATAAGAAATGTTTTCTACTTTTGTACTCCCCTTAGCTATGATTCCTGCCATAACTAATGCTGCTCCCCCTCTTAAATCAGTTGCTTTAACATTGGCACCATAAAGTTTTCTAACTCCCTTTACTACTGCTGTTTTTCCTTCTATTGTAATTTTAGCTCCCATACGAATTAATTCTTGTGTATATTTATAACGATTTTCAAATAAGTTTTCAACAACTACAGAGCTTCCTTTTGCTGTTGTTAATAAAGTAGTAAAAATAGATTGCATATCTGTTGGGAATCCTGGATATGGCATAGTTTTTAAGTCTACTGCCTTTAGTCTTTTGGGTGCTTGTAATTCGATTTCATCTTTTTGCGTTTTTATTTTGCATCCTGCTTCTTCTAATTTATTTAATACTGGTGTAATATGACTTGGGTTGGCTCCTTTTACTACTATACTTCCTCCTGTCATAGCTGCCATACAAAGAAATGTACCTGTTTCTATTCTATCTGGCATGATATTAAAACTTATATCTTTTAGTTTTTTTACTCCTTCTATTTCAATTATGTCTGTTCCTGCTCCTTTTATTTTGGCTCCCATTTTGTTTAAAAAGTCTTGTAAATTGATTATTTCTGGTTCTCTTGCACTGTTTGTTATGGTTGTTTTTCCGCTTGGCTAAACAGCTTGCTAAAATTGCATTTTCAGTTGCTCCAACACTTGGAAAATCTAAGTCAATTTTTTCTCCCTCTATTCTATCACATATACAGGTAATATTTCCATAGTTTTTGTTAATATTTATTCCTAATTTTTCAAATGCTTTTAAATGTAAATCAATTGGTCTGGTTCCAATATCACAACCTCCTGGATAAGAAAATGTTGCTTTTCCATATTTTCCAACCAAAGCTCCAACAAATATTACCGAAGAACGCATTTGTCTCATTAGTTCCTCTGGAATTTCATATTTGTTAATTTTACTTGTGTCAATAATCACTTTGTTTTTCTTTTTGGTTACCTCTGCTCCTAATTTTTTTAAAATTTCATACATCATTTGTGTATCATGAATATTTGGCACATTATATAAAGTCGTTTTTCCCTTGTTTAATATACTAGCGGCAATAATTGGCAATGATGCATTTTTAGAACCAGATATCATAACTTCTCCTTCTATTTTTTTTCCTCCTTTGATTATGTACTCTGACATTTTATTTCCACCTTTCACGTTTATTTTGTATATATTATGTTTTCTTTACGTAAAAAGTGACTTTTCAAATGTTAAAAGTCACTTATCTTCTAGCTTAACCACACCTAGGTGAATTTGGGACAGGTACAACTTCTACCTATGTTTAAGCCTAGGGAGAAGTTGTACCTGTCCCAAATTCCCCCCTTAGCTCTCTTGAATTTTTTTGCATATTATCATATAATAGGTTCATAATTAAGAAGAAAGAAAGGAATTTAACTATGAAATCTATTATGGTAAGAGATTTGTATCAAAATACGAATCACTTTGTTGATCAAGAAATTACAATAGAAGGATGGGTAAAGACAGTTAGAGATTCTAAGTCTTTTGGTTTTATTGAATTAAATGATGGAACTTTTTTTAAAAATGTTCAAATTGTTTTTCATGATACTTTAGAAAATTTTGCAACCATTTGTAAGCTAACGATTAGTTCTTCTATTAAAGTAACAGGAACATTTATTTTAACGAAAGACTCTAAACAACCTTTTGAAATTCAAGCAAAAATGATTGAAGTAGAGAGTCTTTCTGATAGTAGTTACCCTCTTCAAAAGAAAAAACACTCTTTTGAGTATTTAAGAACCATTGCACATTTGCGTCCCAGAGCAAACACTTTTCATGCCGTTTTTCGTGTAAGAAGTGCTCTTGCTTATGCTATTCATAAATTTTTCCAAGAAAGAGGTTTTGTGTATGTCAACACACCTATTCTTACTGGAAGTGATGCTGAAGGTGCTGGAGAAATGTTTAATGTCAATTCTTTTGACTTAAATAATATTCCTAAAACTCCAGAAGGAGAAACTGATTTCTCACAAGATTTTTTTGGAAAATCTGCCCATTTAACAGTTAGTGGACAATTAAATGCAGAAACTTTTGCACAAAGTTTTTGTAATGTTTATACCTTTGGTCCAACTTTTCGTGCTGAAAATTCTAATACAGTAAAACACGCTGCTGAATTTTGGATGGTAGAACCTGAGATTTGTTTTGCTACATTAAAAGATGATATGGACTTAGCAGAAGATATGATTAAATTTATTTTTCAATATGTCTTAGATACTTGCCCAGAAGAAATGGAATTTTTCAACAAGTTTATCGATACTGGTTTGTTAGAAAGATTACATCACGTTATTTCTTCTGATTTCGTTAGAATTAGTTATACAGATGCTATCAAAGAACTTGAAAAACATAATGACAAATTTGAATATAAAGTTTCTTGGGGAGTTGATTTGCAAACAGAACATGAAAGATATTTGTGTGAAAACATTTTTAAAAAACCTGTTTTTGTAACAGATTATCCAAAAGATATCAAAGCCTTTTATATGAAACAAAATCCAGATGGAAAAACTGTTGCTGCTAGTGATTTGTTGGTTCCTGGTATTGGAGAAATTATTGGTGGTAGTCAAAGAGAAGAAGATTATAATAAGTTACTAAATCGTATGAAAGAATTGAATATGCCTG
>CAMXLV010000020.1 GCA_947244675.1 uncultured Clostridium sp.
TAATACAGCTACTTCTTGAAATACTACTCCTAATTTGGCTTTTATGTCATAAGCATCTGGCTTCATTTCCTTTCCAAATATTTTAATTTCCCCTTTATCTATTTTTAATAATGATAAAATACAATTAATTGTAGTTGATTTTCCACTTCCATTTGGTCCGAAGTAAACCTAATATTTCTCCCTTTTTTACTTCAAAAGATAAATTATCAATAGCTTTTAAATTTTTGTATTGCTTGGTTAAATTTTTAATTTCTATAATATTGCTCATGATTGTTTTCCCCCTTTTTATGTTCTTGCCTCAGTTGTTTTTCATTATACCATTCATGTTTTTCTTTGTAAACCTTTTATATAATGAATAGGACAGAAAAATTTTCTGCCCTAAATCACCTTTTTAACCTAAAGCAATATCTAATACCATCATAATGATAAAACCAATTGTTACGCCAATTACACCTAAGATTGATTTTTTTCCTCCATGCATTTCTGGAATTAATTCTTCTGCTACAACATAAATCATGGCTCCTGCTGCAAATGCTAATAAATATGGTAGAATTGGTACCACTATATTAAGTAATAATATAGTAATAAATGCTGCAATTGGTTCTACAATTCCTGATAAAACACCACATAGAAATGCTTTCTTTTTACTACGCCCCTTCATTTTTAAAGGCATGGATATAATGGTTCCTTCTGGAATGTTTTGTATGGCTATACCAATTGCTAAAATCATAGCTTCAAACAAGGCTATTCCAGCATTTCCTGCTAAAAATCCAGCAAAACATACTCCTACTGCCATTCCTTCTGGAATGTTATGTAGTGTGACAGAAAATATTAACATATCTAATTTTTTTTCGTTCCCTTGCTTTTCAAATTTTTCTGCTAATTTGTTGATTAATATTAAAAATGTTACACCAGATGCTACTCCTAATGCTGCTGGTAACCAAGCGATACTCCCTTGACTTTCTGCCATTTCAACCGCTGGCAATATAAGTGACCAAACACTTGCTGCTATCATAACTCCTGCTGCAAATCCTACCATCATTTTTTGAAATTTCTCATTCATGTTTTTCTTTAGAAAAAATACTAAACTACTTCCTAAACTAGTTCCTGCAAATGGTATTAGAATTCCTGCTATACTATATAATACGTTTTCCATTTTGTTTTCCTCCTCTTGTATTATATAGTATGTATCTTTTTTGTATTATGTTAATTTATTATTTATTAAAACACATTTTTCTTTCTTTTTCAATAGTTTTTTACTCTATTTTCATCGCAAATTTCGACATTCTCTTTACTTGCTAGTATAAATATAGAACAAAGTAGGCTGATTAATAAAAATACAACCTAGTAAATTTGTACTTAGGTTGTTTTGTTGGCTTCATATTTTTCTCTCTTTTCTTTCCTCGTTTTTCTTTTATTTTTCATATTTCCTTTACCAATATAAACGAAAATCACCATTATCATTAATACAATTAATGTAATTTTACTCTTCAAAATTTCAATAACTATACCAAATTGGTTTATTTTAAATTGATATTTTCCTTCTATTTGTTGATATGTTATTTTTTCTTTATCTTCTATATGATTGTTATCTCCCTTTGTTGTATAACTTTTTATTCCATTTTCCTCTGTAATTGCAACAATTCTATGGGTTACATTAGTTTGTCCTTGTCGAAAAGAAATGATATCTTTTTCTTCTATTTCACTTTCTGGCACTTGCTTTACTAAAATAGCATCTCCTGTCATAATGGTTGGTTCCATACTTCCAGATACAATTACAAAGCTTTTATAACCAAAAAAATCTGGTGTTTCATTTGGATACATAAATGATTTTATAATTAAAGTAAAATTAAAAATAATAATTGGTATTAGTATGATATACAAAATACTACTAATTACTCTTCCTATTGTTTGTATTCTTTGGTTTTCCTTTTGAATTTTGTCAATTTTGTACATTCTTTCTCCTCTTCTTTTTTATTTTATCCAACTGTCTTTATTTTGACAAGCTATTTTTCATTGATAAACATTGGCTATTTAATTTTGAATAGATGTTTTTCTTCATCCATTCTTCTTGGGATACTTGGTTTATTTCTCCAATTGGAACCCATTTTACACCACTATTTTCATCCTTTTTAATAAATAATTCTTCTTTTTCATCTACCTCTAAAAGATAGGTAAGATTTAGATGAATATGAGAAGATATATATTTTCCTTTTTTTCTATGCCCATTTACTGTTATGGACTCTAAAGAAAATATTTCATCTTTTAATACATTAACCTTTTTTACTCCTGTTTCTTCTTTTAATTCTTTGATTGCTACTTTTAATAAATCTGCCTCTCCATCACTATGTCCACCTGTCCAAGTCCAAGATTGATAAATATTATGATAAACCATTAGTACTTTTGTCTTTTCATGATTTATCGCCCAACTAGAGGCTGTAAAATGTGCAAATTCATTTTCTCTTGAAAGAATATTCGTATAATTGTTTATATATTTTAACATAATTTGTTTGTCTTTTTCTTCTTGTTCATTATATGGTTTGTAATTTTGTATACTATTTTTTAAATCTTCTAAATTCATTATTCTTCCTTTCTTATTTACATTTTTATGATTTTTTCCCAAGGTAAATTTTCTTTTCCAAAATGCCCATAATTAGTTGTTTGTAAATAGATTGGTTTTTGTAAGTCTAAATACTGAATGATACCATCTGGTGATAAATCAAACTTTTCTTTTATTTTGGCTACTAATTCTTCTTCTGTTTTGTTTCCTGTTCCAAATGTATCAATACAAATGGATAATGGTTCTTTCATTCCAATAGCATAAGATACCTGTATTTGACATTTTTTAGCATATCCATTTGCTACAATGTTTTTGGCTATATGTCTCATCATATAGGCTCCACTTCTGTCTACTTTACTAGGATCTTTTCCAGAAAAAGCTCCTCCACCATGGCATGCATATCCACCATATGTATCTACTATTATTTTTCTTCCTGTTAAACCAGTGTCTCCTAATGGTCCTCCAATTACAAATCTTCCTGTTGGATTGATATAAATGTTTGTTTTTTGATCTATCATGTTTTCTGGTATGATTTTTTGTATTACTTTTTCAATAATATCTTTTCTTATTTGCTCTTGTTCTATATTTTCTTCATGCTGAGTAGATATTAAGATTGTTTCAATTCTTTTTGGTATACCGTCTTCATATTCAACTGTCACTTGTGTTTTTCCATCTGGTCTAAGATATGGTATTGTATTTTCTTTTCTCACCTCAGTTAATTTTTTTGCTAATTGATGTGCCATCATTATAGCATATGGCATATAATTTTTAGTTTCATCTGAGGCATAACCAAACATAATTCCTTGGTCTCCTGCACCTCCTACATCCACTCCCATTGCTATATCTTGGCTTTGTTTGGTAATATTAATATCTACTTCACAAGTTTTATAGTCAATATCAATATCACTATTATGATATCCTATGTTTTCAATTGTTTCCCTTACAATTTTTTCATAATTAATTTCTCCTCTTAAGGTTATTTGCCCTGCTAAAGTTATTTTATTTTTAGAAGCAAATGTTTCCACTGCTACTCTTGCATTTTTATCTTGTTTTAAGCATTCATCTAAAATAGCATCTGAGATGGTATCACATAATTTATCTGGATGCCCCTCTGTTACACTTTCTGATGTGAAATAGTATTTCTTCATTTTCTTCATTCCTTCTTTCTAAATTGAAAATATAGCTATTTTTATTACAATTTATATTATTATGCCACTGTTTGAATAAAATGTCAATATAAGGCAAAATAAAAGCTCTCTTACGAGAACTTTTATTTTTAAAATATCTTATTTGATATTAGAAATACTTACATTTGAAACTTCAACTGTATTATCTAATGTAATAGTTACTTTTGTTGCATCAGTTACATCTACTGCTACTGTAGCACCTTTTCCATTAATTGCAAATGCATTAATGTATTCTTGAACTTTTGCAAGTAATTCAGATGATACAGAAGCTACTCCTAATGCTGCTTTTAATTCATCCATATCTTCTTCGTTTTCTGCATCATATACTTTTAATTCTACTGTTTTACCTTTTAATTCATCTGGTGCTGCTGTTTTTGCTATTGCTTTAACAGTTGTTGTAGCATCTTTGCTACTGCTAACATTAACATTTTTGTTTCCACCTAAAGTATTGCTTGTAATATCAACTTCTCCTTCTTTTACGTCAACAGTTATATTACTTGCAACATTCATGTCTTCTCCTTTAACTGTTACAGTTCCATTTGTTGATTTAATTGTTATTGTTCCAGCTTGTGTTGAACCAAATCCAGATTCACCTTTAAATGTAATGTTTGTATTTCCAGTTGTTGTATTTTCAAATGTTAAGTTATTAGAACCATTATTTGGTGTTACTACTAAGTTTTTACCTGTTGCTGTTAAAGTAACTTCGCTTTGAGCTGTTACTTTTACTGTATTAATTGTAACAGTTGTTCCTGCAGCTACTGTTACAGGTTGAGCACCTGTAGTTACTACTATACTATTATTTAATACAACTTTATCAGCATTTAAACCTGCAATATTGAAGATTGCACCTTCTCCTTTTAGGATTACTTGTGCTGGTTGGTTATCTTCTCCTGCTGTTGTTTGTATTGTTTTGCTGAATTTGTTTCCTTCGATTTCAAGTATCATTCCAGCTGTTGTGTCTGTAAAATCTCTAATATAGTCACCTGATGCTGATGCTTCATTAGGTAATTTTACTGTTAATTTTTCTCCATCTAATGTGATTACATCATTTGGAACTAAGTTATCCATAATTGTATTAATTTTAGCTAATGCTTCTGGATAATTAGCAATTTCTGCATCTTTAATTAATGTTCCATTGATATTTAGTCCTGCATTTGCTCCAGCTACTTTAACAATTTTATTAGCTCCAGCTTCATCAGCAGTTGCTACAACTGTTAAATTTTTAATTGCTGGCATTTCGCATAAAGTTGTTGTTTCTGCAATAAATCCAGATTCTCCTTGTATACCTTCTACATTAGCAATTAATTTGAATGTATAAGCTTGATTACTCTTTAAACCTTCAACTACAATGTTATTGTCTTTGTCAATTGCAAGGTTTACTTTTGTATCAACTTTAGTATATTTTGGTTTTGTTGTTCCATCTTCACCTGTTACTTCATAAACTTCTACATCATATGTAGTTGTTTTTCCTTCTACTGTTACTGGTGTTGTTAATTTTAATGTTACAGATTTTTCTGTTTTGTCATCTACTGTTATAGTAGATGTTTTAACAGTAAAGAATTCTTTCGATGTTGCTACATCAGAATTTATTTGTGCTAATTGTCCATCTTTTTTAACAACAGTTATTTCTGCTTTGTAAATTTTGTTATCTGTAATTTTTGCACTGATATCAGCTTCTTTTTCTGTTACAGTAAATGCTGCACCTTCATCTTCATATTCTTTGTCATTTAGAACTTTTAATTGGATGCTGTAGTTTTCGATAGCTTCTTCATCATATTCACTATCCCATGTTAATTTTTTAACATCTACTCCAGCAACAGTTTCTACTGCAAAATCAATATTAGTAACTGGATTTAATTTAGCTACTGTAACTTCTTTTGATTCTGTTGCTTCAGAATCTTTTGTTGTTCCATCAGCTTTTCCTTTTACAACTACTGCAACTTTGTAAGTTCCAGCTTCTGTCATTTTATCTGCAAATCCAGTTGTTGTAAGAGCTGCATTTACAGGAACTTCTTCAACTACTTTTCCATCTTTGTATAAAGTAACTAAATATGTTTTTCCTGTTGTAGCTTCACCATCAGCTAATTCCCATGTAAATTCTGCTGTTGTAACATTTTCTCCTTCTTTTGCTAAAACAGGAGCTTCTACTTTTGCTACTTTCTTTTCTGTTGTTACAGCTGATGTATCTTTTGTGATAACAGCTTCTGCTATGTTAGCTACATCATGGATACTTCCATAAGAATTTTCTAATACATAGTAAACTTTGTAAGCTTTATCATTCTCTAATGTTGTTGTAATAGTAGCATTTTCTAATTTATTATTTGTAACATTGATTGTTTCTGTTAATTCTTCTAATGTTGTAGGTGCTGCTTCACTTATTTCTTTTACTACATAATACATTTTTACAACATCACTATCACCTTTTGCAACAAATGAGATAGTTGCATCTGGTGTACTAGTACGGTTTGTTGTTACACGTGCTGCTTCTGGTAATACACTTGTACGTCTTTCAAAAGTGAATGTTCCTACAGTAACTGTTTTTCCATTTTCTGTAGTTACTATTTTTCCATTAACAATTCCATCTTCAAAGTCAGCTAATTTAGTAGTAATATCTCCTAAATCTACTGGCACTTTGCTTGTATAAGCTGGTACTGTAACATCTGCTTTTAATTCAACAGTTGTACCATCTTCTTTTACTAATTGAACTGTAACAGTTTGTTCTTTTTCTAATTATTCTGCTAGTTCAATTGTCATTTTACTTTCTTTAATGTTTACATTGTTAACAATACCTTTTTCATTCATTACTACTGTATAGTTTGATGGCTCTTCTGCTGTTTCTGGAGCTGGTGTTTTGTCGATGATTTCTTCTGTTAATTTTGCTCTATATTGTTGAAGATGTAATGCATCTACAATGTTTACTCCCGATCCATCAGCACGAACTACGTTAGCTGCTTCTAATTGAACAGCATCTAATTCTGTTAATTTTGCTCTATATTGTTGAAGAGCTAAAGCATCTAAAACTGTGATTGATCCATCTTTGTCAACATCTCCATATACAACTACTGTGTATTCTTTTGATTCTCCTCTAACTTTGAATGTATCTCCTGTACATACAACTGTTTTTGGATCCATAACAGATGCTCCATTGAATTGTACAACATTGTATCTTGCTGTTAAGTCAGAAATTGTTACTTTGTCATCTCTGTTAGCTAATACAAATGGTACGATTTTTTTACCAGTAACTAATTTTTCATAGATACCAACTGGTTCTGTTTTTGTTGTATTTTCTGTTGTAGCAGCGAATGCTGGTGTTCCCATAACACTTGTTGCTAACATTCCTGTTAAGGCTAATGATGATAGAAATTTAAAATTCTTTTTCACTTTTCATTCCTCCTAAAAGTATATAACTTTTTTCTTTTTATATTTGTTTTTTATTTTGTTTGTGGTGTATTTGTTTCTTATTTTGTTTTTCTAGCTACTAATACAACTCCTGCAACTACGATTAATGCAATTGCTCCTAGTGCTACTGGTGTTCCAGCTTGGTAAATTGTTGTAATTACTTTTCCATCTGTTCCTGGTTTTTCATCTTTTACTGGTTCTTTGTTTTCATTATCATTTCCTGGTGTTTCTGGTTCTTCTGGATCTACTACTACATCTTCAACTACTGCTGTTGATGCTGTTGCATTTGTAATTGTGTTATCTGTGTCAGATACTACATTGCTAATTGTGAATCCTTTTGCTTCTGTTTCTGCTAAAGCTGTGAATGTAAGTGTAACTGTTTCTGTTGTTGATACTCCATCAGATGCTGCGATTGCAACTGTAACAACTCCATTTGTTGCACTTGCAGATGCTTTTCCTAAAGCTCCTGCTGTAGCTCCTGTAAATTCAAATTTTGATGCATCATATTTCATTTCAAATTCAACTGCTTTTACTGGTGAAGCCATTGATACAGTAACTGCTACTGTTTCTCCTTTTTTTACTTCTGCTGGTGCTGATACACTAGCTGCGTTTACACTCCCCATCATTGTTATTAATAACATAGCGATTAATGCTACTCCTAATATTGTTTTTTTCATATTTTTCATTTTCTTTCTTTCCTTTCTTTTTCTCTTTTTTTCTTTTTGGTATTGTTCTATACCATTGTTTAAATCTCACGTGCTTTGCAAATGAGTCTTGTTAATCCTCCTGGATTACAAGTAATGAGAGTTACCTCTCGTTTTCCATTTTGTATTTCATCTAAAGCTGATAAATCTTCTGGAACACAAGTGTACATATTATATATTTGATATGTTACTTTTGTTTTTGACTCTGCGTTGATTAGATAAAAAGTGTCCCCTACTTGCATTTCTGGCAACCTCTTTAACATATTTTTCCAGTTGTGTCCGATAATACAAAAGTTTCCTGACTGATTTAAGCTTCCACCATAATAATGAGCAACGGATAAATCTAAAGCATTGTCATCTGCTATTGCCAATATGTTTTTGGTTAAATCTATTTTGTCAATTACTAATTGACCAATTACATCATAACCTCCCATTTTAGCTGGTATTTCGACATCAACTACTTCATCTTTTTTTTCTTCTACTACTGTTGCTGTTTCCTCTTCTGTATTATTTTGTGCTATATTTTCTTCTATCTCTTGCATAGGCTTATTTATTTTTAAGTCCCATAATCTATTACTGATAATTAGATAAGCGATAGCTCCTAAAATAATTAACAAAATAATACAAGTTGTGATTTTTTTCTTATTTGATTTTCCTTTTTTTGCTCTCTTGGCTTTTGCATAAACTGTCATTCCCACTTTTTAAAAAATTCACCCCCTTATATTGTATTTTTAATCTGTTTTAGGTTAGACACACACATTTTATCCCATTTCAAATTAGAAGTCAATAGTATTTTTTCAATAATTTTGAAATTTTTTTCCATAACTTCCAAAACTGACTAATTTTAGTAGTTATAAAGTTTCTCCAATTTTTTACATTATTCTTTTTTTCTATCTACTACTCGACATAATTTCTTATCCATAAATACTTTTCTAGTTTTTTAACTCATTGATTATTCTATTCTCAATGCTTCTACTGGATCTTTTTTGCTTGCCATTCTAGCTGGTAACAATCCTGCTGTCATTGTTAGTACCATACTAATTACTACTAAAATGACACCTGCTACTGGTGGTACCATTGCATTTACACTAACACCTGCTAAAGCATAAATCAGACTATTAATTGGTATAGTAATTAAAATTGTAATTCCTATTCCTAGCAATCCTGCTATTAACCCAACAATAAAGGTTTCTGCATTAAATACTCTAGAAATATCCTTTTTAGAAGCTCCTATTGCCCTTAGTATTCCTATTTCCTTTGTTCTTTCTAAAACAGAAATATATGTTATAATTCCTATCATAATAGAAGATACGATTAAAGAAATGGCTACAAAAGCAATTAACACATAACTAATGGTGTCTATAATTTGGCTAACTGATTTCATCATAAGCCCTATCATATCTGTATAATTGATAACATTTTCTTCTTTTCCATCCTCTTTTTGCTTTTGGTTATATGCTTCAATTGCTTTGGCTATATTATCTTTCGCATCAAAATTCTTAGGATATATTTTGATAGATGTTGGCTCTTCTAAATCAACAGCTGCTAATTTTTCTAGATTTTTTTCGTAGCTTGCCTCTTTGTTTGCTGTATATGTTTCCATCATTTTTGCAATTTCTTCACTGCTTAAAGTACTCATTGCCATACGTTGTTCTTGACTTAAGTTTGTTATGCTATAATTTTCTTTTTCTTCTTGGCTTGGAAATTTAAGTCCAGAAAATACGTTTGTTTCCCTGTTTTCTTTTTGTTCTTTTACAATTTCAGCTTCGTTTGATTGGTTAATTACATATTCTTTTAATTGTTTTGTATAACCAATTCCACTTGTTACTGCTGTTGATGCTACACTTTCTTCATTTTGTTTGATAATTCCAACAATCTTTATGCTCTCAGCCTCTTTTATTTTTTCTTTCATATATTCTTCATTATCTTCTTGGTTAATCCACATTCCATTGTCTTTTTTGTAATAGTCCGCATTTAGTAATAGTTTAAAAGATAAATTTAATAATTCTTCATAAGTATAACTTGTTGTTTCTTGTTCTTCTTCAATTTTTTCTCCTTTTTCTACTGCTTCCCATTTTTCTTTTAATTCATCTTGATTTTTTAATCCCAAAGAGTATAAAGTGTAATCATCAATTCTTCCATCTTCTTTTAAAATTAAAACTACTTCATTATAATTTTTAGGCCAATTTCCTTTTACTAAATCAAATTGAGATTCCAACAATTTTTGGTTGTCTAACATTTCAATCCAAATATCTGTATTAGTCATCATAGCACTTCCAAACATTGAACTAACAGAAGAATTGTTGCTAGCTTCTATCATTTCTCCCATTCCAAAAGCATTCATAACTGTACTAGGATTTACTTTTACAATACCTTCTTGTGTATTTTCTTTGTATAAATTAATTTTTAAGTTGTACCCATATTCTATACTATTGCTGTTGTTAGTTATTTCATTATTGCCTTCTTCTAAATATTTTTTGAGTTCTACTAGATTGTTATTTTCTTTTTTGTTCGATAAAGTACTTATCATTTCATTCATAACATCTGCTGAGTAAATTCTTCCTTCTTCTTGGTTTTCATTCTTTTTTGCACCTCCCATCATACTTTCCATCATACTAGACATATCGATTGCGGATTGTTCAATTTTTATTGGATAAGATGATAAGGTATCTTCTTCTACTTTACTAATATAATTTTGCACTCCTGTTGATATTGCTAAAATTAATGCTATTCCTATGATTCCTATGCTCCCTGCAAAAGAGGTTAGTAGTGTTCTTCCTTTTTTGGTCATTAAGTTATTTAAACTTAGTCTTAAAGCTGCATAAAATCTCATGGAGGTTCTTCCCGCTTTGGCTTGTATTTTTTCTTTTTCTTGGTCTTGCTTGGTAAATGGTTTGGTATCATCTGTAATAACTCCATCTAATATTTTTACGATTCTTGTTGAATATTGTTTGGCTAATTCTGGATTGTGTGTAACCATAATAATTAGTTTTTCTTTTGCTATTTCTTTTAAAATTTCCATAATTTGTACACTTGTTTTTGTGTCTAACGCCCCTGTTGGCTCATCTGCCAATATAATATCTGGATTATTTACTAAAGCTCTTGCAATAGCTACTCTTTGCATTTGCCCTCCTGATAATTGGTTTGGCTTTTTATGAATTTGCTCTCCTAATCCAACATCTTCTAAAGCTTTGATTGCTCTTTTTCTTCTTTCTTTTTTACCAACACCAGAAATAGTTAAAGCTAATTCTACATTAGAAAGAATTGTTTGGTGTGGTATTAAATTATAACTTTGGAATACAAATCCAATGGAATAGTTACGATAAGCATCCCAGTCTTTGTCTTTGAATTTTTTAGTAGATTTTCCATTGATAATTAAATCTCCTGCTGTGTATCGATCTAATCCACCTATAATGTTTAAAAGTGTGGTTTTTCCACATCCACTTTGCCCTAAAATAGATACAAATTCATTTTTTCTAAATTCTATGTCAATGCCTTTTAGGGCTTTTACTTCTGTATCACCTGATAAATAGTTTTTGGTTATTTTTTGTAATTTTAACATTTTCTCCTCCTTTTTTTGCTATTATATCATATATATTCCATTTGTTTGTGTTTTTTACGTAAATTTTTTTATCTTAGTAGAACAACAGGTAAAATCTTTGATTTTTCCTATATAATAAAAAAACCACTTTTTTATAAAAGTGGCTTTTTAAATAGTTTGTCAAATAATCCTTTATTTCCTTTTTTCTTATTCGTTTTGATTGATTTTTTTCTACTCTTAGCAATGATCATGTCTAAGCTATCTTGGTCATCAAAGCTAACTGTAATTCTATCTTGCCTTCTTTTTTCTCTTCTGTATTTGTCATCATCATAATTGTATTTGTAAATGTTTTTATATTCTTCGTCATCGTCATCATCATCTTCTTCATACTCATATTCGTCATCTTCTTCGTATTCGTATTCATCATCATCATCTTCTTCGTATTCATACTCATCATCTTCTTCATATTCTTCTTCATCGTCATCTTCTTCATATTCGTAATCATACTCTTCCTCATCATCTTCATCATATAGATAACCTCTGTAGCTTTCTTCTTCCTCTTGTTCTTTGTCATACTGATATGTCATTTGCTTGTACTTGTCCATAAAGTCATCCTCTTCTTCTTCCTCTTCTTCATAAATTTCTTCTTTGTATTTAGGAACTGCTACTGATACAGATTTTACTTTTTTAGGTGGCTCATAAGTTTCTTCTTTTTTTGGTGGTTCATATACTGGAGCTTTTGCTACTGGTTCTGGTGCTTTATGAATTAGTAAATCTTTCTTTTCTTCTTTTGGTTCTTCTACACGATAATCAGATAAGTCTTTTCCAAATTTTTCGGATACTTCCTGTTGGAATATATTATAGATATTTCTAACGCCTTCTATTCTCCAATAATTAGAGTTAATTACAGTTCCTACTCTAATATTTACATTGTTTACTTCTTCTTCAAAGTTTTTTTCTTTATCTTCAATGTTTCTTAAGTAATTTTTATTGTATAGCTCTTTATAAGCTTTTTTGGTAGCTTTTCCTGCTACTTCTTTTAAGATTAATTCATATAAGTCTTTAATTTGCATCATATCTAATTCAAAATTGTTACAAGCTTCTACCATCATTTTTTTGTGTGCTTTGGCTCCACTAATAGATGTCATTCTTTCATAATCTAAAAATCCTACTATGTATTCTTTTTCTGCTTTTAAAAAAGCAAGTTTTACACTTGTATCTCTTAAAACTTTTCTATGTTTGTTGGATTTTATGGTTTCACTATCAATTTCTGCTAATAGTTTTTTCATTCTATCATAAATTAACACATAACATTCTGCTTCTTTTTCTGCTATGTCAATTCTAGTACTAATTGCTCTTCTTAATACGTCTTGATCAAAAGCTACTCTTTCACTTCTTCCATTTTTAATCATAATTTCTAATGCATCTTGTTTTACTTGTTCTTTCTCAGAACTTACAAAGTCTTTTAGGTTAATTACATCTTTTACATCAATTTCTTCAAATTCTTCATGCATTCTTCTTATATATTCAATGTGATTTGCTTCTCCAATTCTTTTGGCTTTTTCACATTTGTTTCTATCTTTTTGCCTTTGTGAAAAATCACTTAACTGCTTGATGAATTCTTCTCTGATTTCTTTTAATTGCTCATTATTTTTTTCAATAGCATATTCTATTTTTTTGAATTTGTTGTCTAATACTTTTGCATCTTCTCCCAAATCAGAAAATAACTGTGCTCTATCTTCTTCAAATTTTTTGTTCATTTTATATAAACGCTGTTGCTCTTGTTGTAAATTTTCTATTTTTTGGGCTGTATCATCAAATTCACCTATGACTTTGGATTCTTTATCGGTTACTACTTGGTAGTTTTCTATTTCATGAATTAATTGGCTATAGTTTTCATTATTTTTCTTTAGATTAAATTCTTTGTTGAGCTCTAGTATTTTTTCCATATATCGTTCTAGAACAATAGCATTTCTTTCATACATGATTTGCCTTACCTCCAAAATTTCATATTTGTTTTTTATTATAATAAAAAATGTCAAAAAAGTCCATACCTAAATTTCGTTTATGCACTTTTTCTTTTATTTTTGTATAGGAAAAATCAAATGTTTTACCTATTTGGTTCTTTATATATTTCACTATCTTCATATTGTTCTGGTTTTAACCCTAATCTTGTTTTCATATAAGATACTAATCCTAATATGGTAATTAATAATAAAATTCCTATTAGTATTATGCTGTTAGTTGTATTGGTTATTCGCAATAAATAAGATCCCAAAAATCCTATTCCTGCACGAAAAAGATTTTTACTAATGGAATTGACTGCATAAATTTGTGTTATAATTTTTTCACTAGCAAAGTTTGCTAAATATCTTGTTGACAATATTCCACTTACACCTTTTACAAAATCAATTAGTACAAATGCTATTATGATAATGCTTAAGGTAATTCCATAAGATATATTAATAATACCTGCTATTCCTACTGTTAAAATAGAAAATGCTATGATAAATAATATAGCTGATAGGGATTTATTTCTAAAATAGTTATGAAACTGTATTTGTTTTTTAGATCCAATTGATGCTGCTATACTTATGATAGCTGCAATGATTGTAATAACTTGTTCTGGTGTTCCAATATCAACTAATAAACTGGCTCGATAGGTACTCATTAAACAAAATACACCCCATGCAATTCCAGAATATAAGAATAAGCTTCTTAGTCTTTGTGATTTAGCAATAAATTTTATTCCTTCCCATAAGTCATCCATATATTTTTCTGTTGTCTGTTTTTCTTTTTTTTCTGGTTCAATTTCTTCAAATCCTAAAGATAAGAAAATGGCAAGAATGGTAAAACATAAGCTTCCTACTAATGGAATATATGGATTAATGATATATAAAAATCCTGAACATATGTAAGTGATAGCATTTAATAGGTAATAATCTTTGGCGCCTTTTCCTTCTAATTTGGAAAATATTTCCCCTTGTTTTTTTGCTTCTGGAATAGAATATTGTATTAATGCATTGTCTGAGACTTCTTTGAGTGAATAACATAAACTACTAATAAATTGAGCGAATATAAGTGTTCCTAGATTTTCACAACTTATAATTAAAATTACAAAAATGCTATTGAAGATGTTAGCTGCTATGGTACACTTTTTGGTTCCTATTTTATCTACTAAAACACTTACTGGTATTTGTAATAATATCATGAATATGGCATAAAAAGCTCCTCCTAAAACAATGTCTGATCCACTGATGTTTTTTACTTGTGTTAGAAATAAGAATTCTATGGCATAATAAAAAATCAAGTCAAATGAAATGGCTCTATATAATGGATATATTTTCATATTTTGTTTTCTTGCTCTTGTTCTTTCGTCCATTGGTATTTTTCTCCTTTGTATTTTGTTCTAAATTATACACTTGTTTTGTTAAATTGTCAAAGACATTTTTTAACAAAATAATGGATAAATTTTTATAACAAAATAAGAGTAAATCTGTAAGCCGGGTTCTGTCTTTTAAAATAGTCATTTATCTAGGATATATATTGCTATATACCTCAAGCCACACAAATTAGAAGGCGCCGAGCAGGCTTAATCTTCTTTTAAGGTGTTGCTTCAGATGGGGTTTACATTGGCCCAAACTGTGTCACCACAGTGGCGGTGAGCTCTTACCTCACCTTTTCACCCTTACCAATTAACTTGGCGGTTGTTTTCTGTTGCACTTTCCTTAAGGTCACCCTCACTAGACGTTATCTAGCATCTTTGCTCTATGAAGCCCGGACTTTCCTCTCGTAAGTCCTTTCGGAGTTTACCAGCGACTATTCAATTTACTCTGTTTTTTATTATATCATATATTGTTCATTTCTTCTAGTAAATTTTTGTATTTTATCAAAAATACAGTTGTATCTTTCAAATTTACTGCATTTTGTAGCTCATTTAGCATGATATATCCTTTACTAATATTGTATTGTTTCTTCTCATCAATTTCTGTATTAGTTAATAATTTAGCATAAACATCTATCGCATTTTTTATGTCGTTTGTTATTTCTTCCCAATTTCCTGCTTCTAATTTTGCATATCCTTTAAAGATATTTGCTTTGGTTTCTATTAAAGTAGTGTATAGAACTTCTTGTCCTGATTCTCTTAAAAATTTTGGAAAATATTCATAAGTTTTGGCAAGTTCTGTTAAAGCTTCTTCTTTTTTTTCGTCTTTGATCACACTTGTCAATTTATCATATTGTGTATTAAAGGATAATATATTTTCTTGGTTGATGTTTTGTTGATATAAATCCATTGTAATGCTTGGTAATGATGTGTATATATTTTCAACTTCATTTTTTATGATGTCCCAATTAATGTCTTCTTTTTTGGTTAGTACTCCTGTTGCTTTCATTTCAAATTTTTGTTGTTTTTCTTCTTGGTTGTTAGTTTGCCCTTGACTTGAATCACTTGCTTCTCCACCACCTGTTCCTCCTGCTGACGATTTTTCACCACCTTGCGAACTACTGCCTCCGCCGCCGCCTCCTCCTCCTGAGCTATTTTCACTATTTTCTGTCTTTTGTGTTGTTGCTTTTGACATTTCGCTAGTAACTACACTATAATTTCTTACCTCTATATGATTCATAGAATTTAATAAATTAGCTATTTTTCCCTCTAAATATTTAATTTGAGAAAATGTTTTATTTTTTTGGTCCTTTTCATCATTTTTACTAGCATTCGTATAAATAGCTAATGATAAGATCAACAAAATAGTAGTTACCATAACATAAGCAATTCTTCTTATATTTTTCAATTTTAAAACCTCCTCGTATTTTCTATTTTTTCTAGTATTTGCATTTTTGTTTTACTTTATTCTATGTATAAATTTTATTGTATTTTTTATACTAAATATAAAAGCAAAAATAGAATAGGAGTTTTTATGATAGTAAGTGTTAATTTATATAGCCAACAAGAAGGCGAATTAAATAGATTTTTAAGTCAGTTTTACAATACTACTTTTCATTTAGAAAATCCTTTGCATTGGGAAAAAAAGTATGCTAATCCTATTGAATTAGCAGAAATTGTTGGTACTTTTATTGACAATTGTGAAGATTTTTCCATTTGTATGTGGATTAGTTTAGATAAAAATATCTTTGTTCATGTTACAGAAGATAATGCTGATGAATTAATTAAATATTTATATGAACGTTTCCCTTACTAGTATCTCATCTATCAATTAAGGGACGCTTCTTTGACTCAAATAAAAGTCTTATTAAGAATCGTCCCAACTGGCTCACTATTTTTCTATAATAATAGTAACTGGTCCATCATTTAAAAGGCTTACTTTCATATCAGCACCAAATATTCCTTGTTCGACATGAATACCATTTTTTTCACATTCCATGCAAAAGTATTGATAAAGTTCCTCTGCTTTGTCTGGCTTAGCTGCTTGGATAAAAGAAGGTCTGTTTCCTTGCAAACAATCTGCATAAAGTGTAAATTGTGATACAATTAACAATTCTCCTCCTACTTCTTTTAGTCCCAAGTTCATTTTGTCATTTTCATCTGTAAATACACGTAATTTGCAAAGTTTGTTTACTAAATAGTCTGCTTGTTCTTTGGTGTCACTATGAGTAACTCCTAATAAAACCAAAAATCCTTTTTCTATTTTTCCTGCTTCTTTTCCTTCTACTTCTACTTGTGCATTTTTTACTCTTTGTACTACTATTTTCATTCTTCTTCCTCTTCTTCAATTTCTTCTTGCAATTTTACTTCTTGACCTTCTTCTAATTTAACATCAGATTCTATTTCTACTGTCTTTTCTAAATTTGTTTTTTCTTCTTTTGACTCTTCCTGTTTTTCTTCTATTTTTGGTTGGTATTCTTCTTTTATTGTTTGTTTTTCTCCACAATTTGGACAAAATTTATCGTCTTTTTCTATTTCTTTAAAACATTTTGCACATTGCTTTTTATTTTTTAGTGTTAAACATTCTTTTAACAAACTATCAATTTCATCACTCAAAACATCAATTTTGGTACATTGTTCTTCTAAATCTTTTTTGATGGATATTTCTTCTCCTATTCTGTGTTTTTCATAAACCTTTTTACCAATTTCTTCATAAATATCATTAATACCGTGTTTTTAATTCTCCTATTTTGAATTTAAGTTTTGTTTCCTTTGCTATTTTTCCTGTTTTATCAGCTGTTACTTTAGCAGCTTCTGAAGCTTTTTTTCCCAATTTATCAAAAAAATCCATATTTTTCCTCCTTTTTGCCATCTTTTTTCGTCACTTTTGACAACTTGGCAAGTTTTTTCTTATTATTCGACTTTTCTTTAAGAATTATTCACTTTTTTTATCTCTTGTCATTAATTTTCTAACTGCTTCTTGTGGTTCTAAGTTTTCGTAAATTACCTTATATACTGTATCAACAATTGGCATCTCTACTTTATGTATTTTTCCTAATTCATAAGCAACTTCAATATTATCAATACTTTCAATTACCATTCCTACTTCTTTTTTGGTTTCTTCCAAAGTTTTTCCCTGTCCAATTAATTTTCCAGCTCTTCGATTTCTACTATGTTCACTAAGACACGTTACAATTAAATCACCAAGACCACTCAAACCATAAAATGTTTCTTTATCTCCTCCTAATTTTGTTCCTAAACGTGTCAATTCGTTTAATCCTCTTGTGATTAAAGCTGCAAATGTATTGTCCCCCAAATGAATTCCTGCTGCTACACCAGCGCAAAAAGCTATAATATTTTTTAAAGCTCCTCCGAAGTTCTACTCCTTTTACATCTTTTGAAGTATAAATTCTCATTTCGTTTCCCATAAAAGTTTCTTGGATCATTTCTAATATAGCATTTTCTTTAGATGCTATTACTAAAACTGTTGGAATTGCTATGGATACTTCTTCTGCATGACTTGGACCTGACAATACACCTACTCTTGCTGTTGGCATCTCTTCTACTATGACTTCATCTAAAGTTTTTAAGCTTTCTTTTTCAAATCCTTTTGAACAAATAATAACTGGTTTGTTTCCCACATATTGTTTATATTGTTTAAAGGTTTCTCTTGTGAATTTAGATGGTGTTACATGTAAAATAAATTCTGTATCTTTTATTACTTCCTCAAAATTATGATAACAAGTTATATTTTCATGAATTGTTACCTCTGGTAAAAATTTGCATTTTCTTTGTTCATTGATCATCTTCATTTCTTCTGTATTAAAAGACCATATTTTTATTTCATTTCCTCTTCTTGCTAAATGTGTAGCTAATGCTACTCCCCAACTTCCACTTCCAATAATCGCTATTTTTTTCATTATTTTATCTCCTTAAAAACTTATTTTATTTTCTGTGCCATTCATCAATCTTTTTATATTACTTCTATGATTATATAATACAATAATTGCTAAAATGATACTATAAATTAAATAGTTGCTTCCTTTTTTTCCTTCTGTTAAAATCATATAATTTTCATTAATAAATAAAGTTAATACTGGAAATAGAATTGCTGCTACACAAGAGCCTAAAGATACCATTCTTGTTAAAACCATTAATACTAATGCAAATACCAAGCAAATTAAGCCTATTTGCCAATTACTCATTAATAAAATTCCTAATGAGGTAGCTACTCCTTTTCCTCCTTTGAAACCAAAAAATAGAGGAAAAGTATGACCAATAACAACAGCAATTCCTGCTATTTGTAATAATAATTCTTTATTGGTATTACTTACTACATTTCCAAGAATAATTGATAATAAAATGGCTACTACTCCTTTTAAAATGTCACAAATTAAGGTAATAGCTGCTGCTTTTTTTCCGACAAGTGCGTAACATATTTGTACTTCCAGCATTTCCACTTCCTTTTTCTCTTACATCAAATCCTGCGATTTTTTTGCTAATGATAATAGAAAAATTTATACTTCCTATTAAATAGGCTATCACTGCCATAATAATATATTCTATCATTTTTATTTCCTCCTTTTTTGAATTGTTCTATTTTTCGATTTTTTCTCTTACTATAATTCTTACTGGTGTTCCTTCTAAACCAAATTCTTTTCTGATTTGGTTGATTAGGTATCGCTCATAAGAAAAATGAAACAATTCTTTATTATTTACAAAAATTACAAAAGTTGGTGGTTTGGTTGAAGCTTGTGTTCCATAATATATTTTTAATCTTTTCCCTTTATCTGTTGGTGGTTGCACAATCGCAATAGCTTCATTAATTACTTGATTTAATAAA
>CAMXLV010000021.1 GCA_947244675.1 uncultured Clostridium sp.
TTTTAAGTTATCAATCGGAAGGAAATCCGATTTACACAACTTTTACGATAGTCTCGAGGCATAACCTAAGAAACATTAGGGTATGCCTTTTTAAATTATTCGATTTTTCGATTTGTTCTTTCATTTGTTGGTGGATTACACAATTTTTCATATTCTTTACATTTAATTTTATAATCCATTTGCATACACAAATAACGATAATAACTACAAGCTTGCTCATATTGCATCATCATTTCATTCATATCCATGTTAGGAGGTGGCATATTATAATCCATAAAAGGAGGTATAAAGCCATTATTAAAATCTCTTTCCATAAAAAAACATCCTTTCTGATAATTTTGTAATTTAAACTAGATCGAAATTAAAAAAAGGGAATAGATTCATAAATAAATAGGTGTATAAAGAAGCTAAAAATCCTTGTATTAGTTTACCATACACATAAGGTTTTATAGACAAATCTGTTTTTGAAGTGATACTCCAAACTTGGAAGAAAATGGAGATACCACCAAAACCAAGTAAAAAGGCAGTAAAAATAATACTAATCGAAATTTTTTTACATTTGATAGTGCAAATACTATTTATTCCATTTGTAATTTCTAAAAGACCTGTTAAAAGTCCTTGAATAAAGTTTGTATCAATAGCTAAAAATTGAAAAATAGGCTTAATGGTTATATACAAACAATTTAACAAGCCACTTGCTTTTAAAATAGAGATGATACTAGAAAAGATAACAACAAATCCACCAATTAAGAAAATAGTAGATATGCTACTAGTAATGCTTTGAGCTAAGACTTCACCTAAATTAGAAAAAGAAACCATATTTTTGTCTATTTGATAAGCAGGAGGAGAAGAATTTAAAAAAGAATTTTTATTTTTTTTCCAAAAGCGAAAAAGAAAACCAACGCTAATACTTGCTAGTAAATGAGTAATCAAAAGCAAAATACCAATCATACTATTACCAAACATTAAAATACCAACAGTTCCTAAAATAAATAAAGGCCCAGAATTATTGGTAAAACTAAGCAACCTTTCACATTCTTCTTTACTACAAATATTGTTTTTTCTAAAATTACTAGCAATTTTAGCACCCATAGGATAACCACTAATTATTCCCATAAGAAAAGCAAAAGCACCTTCACCACGAACATTAAAAATTGGTTTCATAAAACGATGCAATAATTTTCCTACAATAGAAACCAAATTAGTGTGCATGAGTAATTCAGTAGCAACAAAAAAAGGAAATAATGATGGTACAACAGAAGTCGCCCATAAAGTTAATCCGCGATTTTGCAGCTGGAAGATTGCTTCTGGAAAAAATTAGTAATCCAAAGGTAAAACATAAGAAAAGAAAGGGTAAAAAATTTCTTTTTAGTTTAATAACATAAATACTAGGTTTTGTAAGCATGTAAGACACCTCTTTTATAAATATGACCTAAAATATAAATTTATTCCATTTTTAAACATATGATAAAAGCAAGTTTTTCTCTTGCTTTTTTCATGAATCTATAGTAGAATAAAAAACATAAAAAGCAAAAAAGGAAGTGGATTTTTTGGATAGCAAAAACAAGTTAGAAAGCTTAAAAATCGCTAAAGAAAAAATACAATATAATGAGCCAATGAAAAAACACACAACCTTTAAAATAGGAGGAAAAGCTGAGTACTTTATAAAAATAGACAACGAAAAAGAACTAAAAGAAGTTTTAAAATTTGCAAAACAAAATAATCAACCAATAACTGTAGTAGGAAATGGAAGTAATATATTAATATTAGACAAAGGAATAAAAGGAATTACACTAAAAATACAAATAGAAAAAATTGAAATACAAGAAAAAAATGGAGCTATACAAATAACAGTTGGAGCAGGAGAAAAACTAGGAAAATTAGCACAAATAGCAAAACAAAAACAAATCAGTCGGATTAGAAGAGTTATCTCGGTATACCAGGAACCATAGGGGGAGCCATTAAAATGAATGCAGGAGCATATGGAAGAGAAATGAAAGATATAGTACAAAGTGTAAAATGTGTTGATTATAATGGAGAAGAAAAAGAATTTAGTAATAGCGAATTAGCATTTAGTTATAGAAATAGTATCTTCAAAAAAGAAAAATACATTATAACAGAAGTCACTATGAATTTGCAAAAAGGAAAAAAAGAAGAAATACAAGCTAAAATGGAAGAATATGCTAAATATCGAAAAGAGAAACAACCAATAGAATATCCAAGTGCAGGAAGTACTTTTAAGAGAGGAGAAGACTTTATTACTGCAAAATTAATTGATGAAGCAGGATTAAAAGGATATAAAATAGGGGGAGCAGAAGTATCAACGAAACATGGAGGATTTATTATCAATAAAGAAGGAGCAACTGCCAAAGACGTTTTAACATTAGTTGAGTACATTCAAAAAACAGTATACCATAAATTTCAAAAAGAAATTGAATTAGAAATAGAAATAATAGGAGAAAAGGAATAGGAAGGAATGAAGAAATAGTAATGAGAGGGTTTATGCAGTGGTTTAAAGCGAGCAACAAAATGAAAAGATGGATGTTTTTAATTGTAATAGGAATTTTACTTGCCTGCTATGGATTAGCAGAAATTTTAGTAATGAAAGAAATTTCTTTTCAAGAAGTAGGAAAAGTAGTAGTAGCCTTTGTATTAGGATTTATTTCCATTGTATTAGGATTAATTTTTCTAAATAAAAGAACACTAGAAATTTTAATAGAAGCAACTGATGAGCGTATGGAAAATAAGAAGAATGTAAATGTAAAATCATTAATATTCAATAAAAGAGTATATGATCAAGGACCTAACATAGTGGTAATTGGAGGAGGAACAGGATTAAATACTGTATTGGCAGGTTTAAAAAACTATACAAGTAACCTAACAGCCATTGTAACCATCTCTGATTATGGAGAAGGAGTAAGTAATTCCAGAAAAGAATTAGGAATGTTACCATTAGGAGATGTAAAAGATAGTTTTGTAACACTTGCTTCTAAAGAAGGAGAAATCAATAAATTACTTAATTATGAATTTACCAAAGGAAAACTAAAAGGACTAAACTTTTCTGATATCTATTTTTCTGCTATGAAAGAAATTAATGGAAATTTTGAAGACTCCATTATAAAAAGTAATGAAGTATTAAAAGTAATTGGTAAAGTAATGCCAGTTACCTTAGATGAAATGAAAATTGTAGCAGAATTAGAAAATGGTTCTATGGTAGAAGAAAAATCTAGAATTGCAAAAGTAGCAGAGGAAAAAATAACTAAAATCAATCGTGTATTTTTAAATCCATCTAACTGTAGACCAACACCAGGAGTAATGGAAACGATCAAAAAAGCAGATTGTATTATTATAGGCCCAGGAAGCCTATACACAAATGTAATACCTAACTTATTAGTAGGAGGAATTGCAAAAGCAATCAAAGAAAGTCCAGCAATTAAAGTATATATCAGTAATATTATGACAGAACCAGGACAAACCGATAATTTTGCCGTATCAGACCATTTGAATGCCATTGCCGAACATTGTGGTATGGGAATAGTAGATTATTGTATTTATGATACAGGAGAAGTTATTCCAGAGTTCATCAAAAAATACAATAGAGAAGGGCAAGAGCTAGTAGAACAAGATCTTGGAAAAATAAAGGGAGTTAAATTTTTACAAAGAAATCTATCAATGATCAGCAATGGCCATATCAGGCATGATCCTAATTTAGTAGCAACATCAATTATTGAATTAATATGTGATGACTTAAAATATCAAGACAAACAAAATGATCCACAATATTTAATGTTAAATACCAAATTAAGAGAAGAAAAGAGAATTGGGAAAAAGAAAAAAGCCATGAAGAAAAAAGAAAAGAAAGATAGCAAAATGGGAAAACATGGTAAAGGAAGAAAACAGGAAAAGATCTTAAAGAGCAAAAGCAAGTTTAGCAATAAATATAGTCAAAGAATTGCTTCTATTCGTGAAGCAGACGAAAAAATGAAAATAAAGGTTAGTAAGGAACCAGCCAAAAAAGAAAAGAAGCAAGAAAATAAAATAGAAAAAATAATAGAGCCAGAAATTGTAGAAGTAACAGTTGAAGAACCAAAAAATTTAACACCAAAAGATTTAGAAACCAAAAGAAACTTAGAACAAGCCAAAGCAAATTTAGAACAAGTATTAGCACAAGCCAAAGCTGATTTAGAAAAAACAAAAATAAATCAAGAAGAAAACAAAGAAGAAATGTTAAAAGAAGAATTACCAAAAGAAGAAAAAAGTAAAGAAGAAAAAGGGAAAGAAGAGAAACCAAAAAGTCCAAAACCAAAAAGTGCAAGAGGAATGAAAAGAAAAAAAGAAGTTACCCAATAAACCTTGAAATAAAAAGGAAAGAACAAAGGAAGGAAGAAAAGTACTATGAAAATTACGAAGGAAAAGTTGACTTTGGAAGAGGGACTAAAGAAAGAATGGATCATAACAAATGGGATAGGAGGATTTAGTTCTTCTACAGTAATAGGTGCTAACACAAGAAAGTATCATGGTTTATTAATTGCAGCACTAACCCCACCTGCTAGAAGATTTCTAATTTTATCCAAACTAGATGAGAGTATAGAAATTAGAAACAAAAAATACAATTTATATACCAATATAGGAAAAACTTATATTGCGAAAGGGTATACCTATCAAGAAGAATTTAGAAGAGATTATATACCAATTTTTAAATACCAAGTAGGAAAAGTAGAAATTACAAAAATGGTATGTATGGAATATGGGCATAATACAGTAGGGGTATTTTATAAGGTGAAAAATGAAGGAACGAAAGCAAAGCTTACCTTAGCACCAGTTATGAATTATCGAGATTTTCATCAAATGAGTCAGGATCATTATTTTGATGTCAAGCAAACTATCAATAAAACAAAAGTAAAATTAGTAATAGATGGAAATTCTGAGACACCTGTTTATATGCATTTATCAGAAGGAGCATATCAAGAACACAACCAGGATACATTTGCTAATATGTTTTACTTAGAAGAAGAAAAAAGAGGATTTTGGGCAGAAGAAAATCATTGTGTGCCTGGTGTTTATGAAATAGAAATACCAGCTAAAACAGAAAAAGAAATTTCCTTTGTATGTTCATTAGAAGAAAATATAGAACAAAAAAATGTAAAAAGATTCATTAATAATGAAATCATTCGTTTAGGAGAGATGTTTAATGAATCGTTATTAATAGACAATAGAAAACAAAATAAAACACTAAAAGAAATTGAGAAGGATGACTTAATTAGAACCTATTTAATGGCAGCAGATAGTTTTTTAGTCTATCGACCATCTTTTAATTTGCATACTATCATAGCAGGTTACCCATGGTTTTTGGACTGGGGGCGTGATACACTAATTGCTTTTGAAGGAATTTTATTAGTACCAAAAAGATTTGAACTAGCCAAAGAGGTATTATTAACGATGGTGCGTGATATAAAATTTGGTTTAATTCCAAATGGTTATTCAGGTTATGATAATCGTCCACTTTATAATAGTGTAGATGCTTCGTTATTATTGTTAGAACAAATCCAAAAATATATTCAATATACAGGAGACTATGATTTTGTAAGAGATAAACTATTTCCTATTTTGCAAGATATTTTGGAAAACTATTGTCAAGGAATTGATGTAGATGATAACAATATTTACTTAGATTCTGATGGATTAATTGTTTCTGGAACAGATAAGACACAAAATACTTGGATGGATGCAAAATATGGAGAAAAAGCAATTACACCACGAAATGGAAAAGCAGTTGAAATCAATGCAATGTGGTATAATGCAAATCAAATTATGGCAGAGCTTTCTAAAAAGTTCAAACATCCACTTTTAGCAAAAAAATATAAAGAGATGGCAAGCAAGTGTAAAAATGCCTTTGAAGATAAATTTTATAATGAAAAGAAGAAATGTTTATATGATGTATTAGGTGATGATAAAATAAGACCAAATCAATTGTTTGCTTTGAGTTTAAGTTATCCTGTTTTAGAACCAAATTCATTTGAAGCTAAACAAATGATGGCAACAGTAGAAAAGAAATTGTTAAATGCTTATGGCTTAAAGACACTAGCAAAAGGAGAAGAAAACTATGTGGAAGTATATGAAGGCGGTCCAGAACAAAGAGATACTAGTTACCATCAAGGAATTACTTGGCCATGGCTATTGGGGTTGTATTATAATAGTTTAAAAAACTGTTTGAAGGTAGCTAAGAATTCAGAAGAAAAGAAAATTTTAGAAGAAAAACTAGAAAAATTTATTCAAAAAACAACAAAGACTTATCAAAAAGAAATTTTTGATCAAGGTTGTATTGGTGGTATTGCAGAGATTTATGATTCAATAAAGCCACATCTTCCAAAGGGTACAATTAACCAAGCTTGGAGTGTATCAGAAGTGTTTAGAATTATTTTAAGAAGATAGTTTTTTAGATGGTTTGTGTAATAAGAAAACAAACCATCTTTTTTATGCTTGAAGTAGGCTAAAAAACTGGTTTTAAAGGTATTTGCTTGAAATTTTACATAAAATGTGATAAAATAGAAGTAATAAAAAAGAAAAGGAGGGCATTTTCATGACTAGGAGAATGCGGAAAATTTTGACACTGTTGGCGTGGTTTTTAGCTATTGTATCGATAGTAATTTCACTTCATACAATGTATAAAGTGAAATTAATGAAGGAGGAATGGATCGAAGATTCTCAAGCCTCCTCTAAAGTTGGAACTGAGGTTGTAGAAACTTCTTCAGAAGAACAACAGGAAGAGGAGGTCGACACAAATGACAGCAAAATAGAAATTGAGCCTGATGAAGAGGCTCAGCTTCTAATAAGGATGGACGGATCGATTCATTCGATTAGTCCAGACGGAGAGATGGAGGAGATAGTTCCTCCAAACGAAATGCCACAATACTATATCGACCTCTCGGGAGAGGAGGTAAGTATTAGGTATGACGAGTAAGTAGTAAAGATCCTCACATTGTGAGGATCTCTACTGTTATGTGCCAAATTTATTTTAAAAAACTTGAAAAAGAATAAAAGGAATGATAAGATAAGAAAAAAATAACTAGGAGAAAGAACATGATAACAATCGAAAACTTAGAAAAAGAACTAAAAGAAAAAAAATTACATAGCTTATACTTGCTATATGGAGAAGAAACATTTTTATTAGAAACATCCCTAAAAAAAATAAAAAACTTATTTGGAGAAGCAATCAAAGGGATTAATTATATCGTAATTGATGAAACAAATAGTAAAGAATTAATACCAAACTTAGAAACACCTAGTTTTGGTTATGAAAAAAAATTAATTATTGTTAAAAACACAGGATTATTAAAAAAAGAAGGAAAAAGAAAAAACGCAGAATTAGTTACAACAAGAGAAAAAATCAGCAATTACCTAAAAGAAAATATAGAAACTATTAATAATACATGTATAGTAGTTTTTGTAGAAGAAGAGATTGATGCTAAATATGAATTATATAAAACAATAGATAAACTAGGAATTGTTTGTCAATTTGATTACCAAAAGCCAATCCAAATTGAAAAGAGGATCAAAGCTATTTGCAATGCTTATAAAGTAGAAATAGAAGAATTTACAATAAAATACCTTATTGAATCTTTGCGGAAGTAGTATGCAAGATCTAATAAACGAAATACGAAAACTAATTGAGTATGTAGGAGAGGGAGAAAAAATACAAAAACAAGATATAGATAAACTATGTATCAAAAAAATAGAGAGTGTCATTTTTGATCTAACTGATTCTTTAGGCAAAAAAAATATAAGCAAAGCATTAGAAGTACTAAATAACCTAATATATACCAAAGAACCATTACAAAAGATTTTAATTACGTTATACAATCACTTTAAAAAAATATATCTTGTAAAACTTGCCATTAAATACAACAAAGATATTGCAAATAGTTTGAATTTAAAACCAAATCAAACATTTTTAGTAGGAAAATACAAATCACAAGCTAGTTACTTTAAAGAGCAAGAACTACGTAATATTTTGCAAAATTTAATTGATTTAGATAACAACTATAAAATAGGACAAATTGATTTACAAATTGGCTTGGAAACCATACTTTGTAAATATTGTTCATAAAAATGTATAATAAATCACCGAAATGACAAAAATAGTAAAAAGAAAATTTTTGGAAAAGGTGATTTTTTATGTTAAAAAATAAAAAGAAAATAACAAAAATAGGAATAGCACTCATTCTATGTGTAGGAATTATGATTTTAATGATGTGGGGATTAAAAAATAAATCAGTAGAGACTTTATCAAAATATGGATCCAGAGGAAGTGAAGTAACCACCATACAAACTAAATTAAAAAGGTGGGGATATTACAAAGGAAATATAGATGGAATCTATGGAACGCAAACATTAGAAGCAGTTAAATATTTTCAAAGAAAAAATGGCTTAACAGTAGATGGAATAGCAGGCCCTGCAACCTTAAAAGCGATGGGAATTTATACATCAAGTTCAACATCATCTGGAGGAGGAACAAGCAATAGTAGTAATGTAAATTTATTAGCTAGACTTATCTATGGGGAAGCAAGAGGAGAACCTTACACAGGTCAAGTAGCAGTTGGAGCAGTAGTTATGAATCGAGTAAAAAGTAGTTCATTTCCCAATAGCATCTCAGGAGTAATTTATCAAGCAGGATCTTTTGATGCAGTAAGAGATGGACAAATCAATCTAACCCCAGATGCGACAGCCAAAAAAGCGGCACAAGATGCACTAAATGGATGGGATCCAAGCTATGGAGCAATCTACTACTTCAATCCATCCACAGCAACCAACAAATGGATCTGGTCAAGACCAATGACCATAACAATCGGAAGGCACAGATTTTGCAAGTGATAAATTTGGGACAGGTACAAGTTAGCCCTTTAGGGTATAATAAGGGACAGGTCTAAATAAGTAATATAGAGTATATATCTCTGTTTTAAGTAGTATTTTCTTAAATAATACTTAAAACAAGCTTATTTAAACCTGTCCCTTATTATACCCTAAAGGGCTAACTTGTACCTGTCCCAAATTCTCCCCCACCTACTTATCCCATATAAAAAACTTGACAAATCTAAATCAAATTGATAAGATATAATTGAATTTGGGAGAAAAAAGAAGAGACAATGAAAAGATCATATAGATAAGGATTAAAAATGTGTTCTAAAAAAGAAAGGAAGCAAATAAAGATGAAATTGTATCCAAAGGAACATTTCAAAAGAGTAGAACAAATTACCATATCATTTTTACAAAAAAATAAAATAAAAGCCTTAATTTTAGATGTTGATAATACCTTAATAGATTATCAGCAAAGATTAGAAGAAAGTGTAATAAATTGGGCAAAAGAACTAAAAAAGCAAAAAATTAAATTATATATATTATCTAATACAAATGATAAACAAAAAGTGGAAAAAGTGGCTAGACAATTAGAAATACCATATCAAAATTTAGGTAAAAAACCATTAAAAAGTGGATTTAGAAAAGTACAAAAAGACTTGCAAGAAAAACCAGAAAACATAGCTGTAGTGGGAGATCAAATATTTACAGACATATTAGGAGGAAACCGATGCCATATGTATACTATATTAGTAGATCCAATTAATCCAAAAGATTTCTGGTATACAGCATGGAAAAGACCAATAGAGAATAAAATAAAAAAGAACTATGATAAGAAAAAGCAAAGTGAGGAAGGAAAAACATGTATCTAAATGATGTACATATTATCTATTATATTGTAGCAATAATAGTAGGAGCAATAGTAGGACAATTAGTAAGTTGGGCTAACAAAAGATTACCAGAATATCAAAAGGTTATATCAAAAGATATAATTAGTGAATACAAAATAAACTTTAAACCCAATTATCTATTAATGGCAATAACGGCAATTATCTATGTAACACTAATTTATACATTAGGCATCAAAGAAACATTAATTGCTAACTTACAACTAATGAAATTTCTAATCTTAACGCCATTGCTATTATCAGTATTTGTAATTGATTACAAATTGCAAATCATACCAAATCGATTAAACCTAACCATATTTGAAATTGGATTTATCTTTGCCTTTTTGTATGGATTATCAGATGTAGCAATTACCATTAATATGCTATTAGGAATGCTAGCTGGGGGAGGAATCTTTTTAGCAATTACTTTATTAGGAGGACTTTTCTATGGAAAAGAAGCAATGGGATTTGGTGATGTAAAATTAATGGGAGCTTTAGGGCTTTATTTTGGACTATCTAACATCATTATCATAACATTAGTTTCATTCTTAATAGGAGCTATCCTTAGCATTGTCTTATTAGCAACAAAAATCAAAAAATCGGATGAATACATACCATTTGGTCCATTTATTGTAATAGCTACCTTTATTAGCATGTATATACCATTTGAACAAATCAAAACATTATTGATGCAAATTTTTACATTAGGAATGTATAAAGGGTAAAAGAGAAAGATAGAGGAATAAAAAATGAATGCTAAATTACAATGGTTAAGAAATAAAATGGCAAGTTTAGACTTGCAGGGGCTAATCATAACTAATCCAGTTAACATACAGTATTTAAGCAATATAGAAGCAGAAGGTATTTTACTTTTAACAAGAAAGGAAAATATCTATATTACAGATGCTCGATATATTGAACAAGTACATGGAACACTAACACTATTTGATGAAATTATAGTATATGATGTTCACGATGTATCCAAAGAAGACTATGAAAACTTCTTTCTATTTTGTGAGAATGTAGGATTTGAAGAATATGACATATCATATGCAAAATACAAAGAATACATCCGAAAATTTAAAATACACAATTTTGTAGAAACAGAGCATATGATAGAAAAGCAAAGAATGATAAAAGACCAAGAAGAAATAAGCAACATAGAAAAAGCCTGTGAAATAACAGACAATTGTTTTACCCATTTACTAGCCTATATCAAGCCAGGAATGACAGAAAAGCAAATTGCTTGTGAGATAGAAGAATATTACAAACAAAAAGCAGATGGATTAGCATTTGACACCATAGTTGCTTCTGGAGAAAACACTTCCAAACCACATGCCATACCAACAGATAGAAAAATTCAAGAAAAAGATATTATTACTATAGACATGGGATGCAAAGTAAATGGTTATTGTTCTGACATGACAAGAACAATTTTTGTAGGAGAAGTACCAGAAGAAGTAAAAGAAATTTATGATTTAGTGCTAAAAAACCAGATACAAACAGGAGAACAATACAAAGATGGAATGAGTACAAGGTTACTCACTAAAATGGTAGAAAATGACTTTAAATTATATAGATATGATTTAGTACATAGTTTAGGACATGGTGTTGGAATGCAGATACATGAAGCACCTTATATAAGTTACAACTCAGATACCCAATTAAAAGAAAATATGGTAGTTACCAATGAACCAGGCATTTATATTCCAGGAAAATTTGGAGTAAGAATCGAAGATACTGTACAAATTACCAAATTTGGATGTATAAATTTAACCAAATCTGGGAAAAATTATACTATCCTGTAATTAAGTTTTGATGTTACACTTGATTTTTCGGCAAATTTGTAGTAAAATAGAAAAGCAAATAAAAAAAGAGAAGAGAAATGAAATTTGAAAGGAGAAAATAATTATGGCATCAGTATACTCAGCAGGAGATTTTAGAAATGGAACCACATTTGAAATGGAAGGGAATGTATATAGAATTGTAGAATTCCAACACGTAAAACCAGGAAAGGGATCTGCTTTTGTAAGAACAAAACTAAAAAATGTTATTACAGGAGCAACATTAGAAAAAACATTCAATCCATCAGACAAATTTCCAGCAGCAGAGATTGAGAAAAAAACAATGCAATACTTATATAATGATGGAGGATTATACTATTTCATGGATAATGAAACATATGATCAAACACCATTAAATGAAGAACAATTAGGAGATTGTTTAAAATACCTAAAAGAAAATATGGAAGTGACCATTTTATCCTTTAAAGGAAACACATTTGCAGTAGAGCCACCAACTTTTGTAGAATTAGAAGTTACATACACAGAGCCAGGATTTAGTGGAAACACAACAACCACATCAGGAAAACCAGCTAAATTAGAAACAGGTTTAGAAATCCAAGTACCACTATTTGTCAACATTGGAGACATTTTAAAAATAGACACAAGAACATGTGAATACATGGAAAGAGTTTAAGAAAGGTGAATACAAAATGAGAAAATTAAAAAACGAATACAAAAGTTTTTTAGATGACGTAGAAAAAAATATAAAAAATAAAGAAGATTTAAACTATATAAAACAAAGATTTACAACATTTTTAGATGTTGTATTAGACGAAATGGATTGCATAATTGATTACAAAAAAGAAGAAATGGAAAAATTAGAAGACGCACAAAATCAAATTACAGATAAAATAGGGCAAATGCAACAAGTAATTGACAACATTGAAAAAGACATTTATGCAGAAGACGGATTTGACTTTGAAATTGTCTGTCCATATTGTAATTACGAATTTATTATTGATGTAGATGAAAATAAAACAGAAATCGAATGTCCAGAATGCCAAAACGTAATTGAATTAGACTGGTCTGGAGGAGAAGAAGAACAAGGATGTCAAGGGAATTGCCATGGATGTAGTGGATGTGAAGAAGAAAATGATGAAGAAGATGATATGTAGGTGCAAATAAAATTTGCATCTATTT
The DNA here is from genome assembly GCA_947244675.1 of uncultured Clostridium sp. Next base: position 12,728 of record CAMXLV010000021.1, read on the forward strand.
TTTTAGTTATATAGGAAAACTCAAAAAGTTTACCAGTAGTAATATTATTAAAGACTAAAAATATTGTAAAGGATTTACGTAATTTCCATCTATACGAATTCCTAAGTGAAGGTGAGGACCAGTAGTAGCTCCATTGGTAGGTTTGCCTTCTGAGTCAAAATAAGGATTTCCCTTTACACCATAAACATTTCTTGGTCCAACAACACCAATTACTTGTCCTTGCTTTATTTTGTCACCAACTGATACTAGCCAGTTAGGATCACAATGACAATAACTAATTCTAAAATGGTCAAAAGAAAGAGTAATAGTATATCCGACAAGCACCTAAAAATTCTCGAAAAGTAATTTCGCCATCATGAACAGCAATAAATTTACTACCAGGAGGAGCTGGAATATCAATACCAGAATGAGAAGAGGAAGCACCGAGAAGTGGGAGAATTTCTTTTTCCGAAAAAAGAGCTTATTTTTGTATAGCCAGGAATAGGCCAAACAAATCCATTTGGATTGAAGTCTAAGATTTGGGAATTGTTTGTGGAATAGGATGAGTTGCTAGAATTAAAAATGGGAATAAAAAAGATTACAATAAAAAAGATAAGGATATACAGAAAAATATATATGATTTTTAAATTTTTTAAAATTGGAATCACCTCGAAATAAAAATTAATAAATAAGAATAAAAAATGTTTGATACATATAAATTAGAATATAAATATGGCAGGGGCGGAAGGAATCGAACCCTCATCAAAAGTTTTGGAGACTTCTATCTTAACCGTTGGACGACGCCCCTATAAATAAATTAACTATTATTTATTATATCGTTTTTATTTAAAATATGCAACCCTATTTTGAAAAAAAACTTGACTTTTTTTTATAAAAAGAATATAATAAAAAAAATTAAATCAGTTACGTAGAAGAAGAAAAAATATGGCTAAGTACATTAAAAAGAGAGCTAGTGGTGGTGAAATACTAGTAATGGAATCCATATGGGGAGCTTTGGAGTAATCAAAAAAATTAAGGTGCTTAGAATTTCAAAATTTTAAGAATTAGGGTGGAAACGCGGAAAAGTAAACTTTCGTCCCTAGCATAAATAGCTAGGTGTGGAAGTTTTTTTGAATTTATCTATTAGAAAAGTCATAAATAATTAAAGATTTTAGATTTGTTCTATCCCATTCTAAGCTAAATAAAAAGGAGGAATTTTTATGGTAAAAACAATGGACGAATTAGTAGCACTTTGCAAAAACAGAGGATATGTATATGCAGGATCTGAAATTTATGGAGGATTAGCTAATACATGGGACTATGGACCTTTAGGAGTAGAACTTAAGAACAATGTAAAAGAAGCATGGAGAAAAAAATTTATAAGAGAAAGTAAATATAATGTAGGATTAGATGCAGCCATTTTAATGAATCCAACAACATGGGTAGCCTCAGGCCATGTAGGAGGATTTTCTGATCCATTAATAGACTGTAAGGAATGTAAAACCAGACATAGGGCAGACAAACTAATAGAAGAGTGGATGCATGAGAACAATTGTGAAGAAATTGTAGATGGATGGGAAGACAAAAAAATGATAGCTTATATGGATGAACACAAAATAAACTGTCCAAACTGTGGGAAACATAATTTTACAGACATCAGAAAATTCAATTTAATGTTTAAAACATTTCAAGGAGTAACCGAAGATGCCAAAGCAGAAATTTATTTAAGACCAGAAACAGCACAAGGAATTTTTGTGAATTTTAAAAACGTCCTAAGAACAACAAGAAGAAAATTACCAATGGGAATAGCTCAAATAGGGAAGGCTTTTAGAAATGAAATTACACCAGGAAACTTTACTTTTAGAACAAGAGAATTTGAACAAATGGAACTAGAATTTTTTTGCAAACCTGGAACTGATGTAGAATGGCAAGTCTATTGGAAAAATTTTTGTAAACAATGGTTATTAAACTTAGGAATGACAGAAGAAAATATTAGATTAAGAGACCATTCACCAGAAGAACTATCACATTATAGCAATGGAACAACTGACATAGAATATGCATTTCCATTTGGATGGGGAGAATTATGGGGAATTGCAGACAGAACTGATTTTGATTTAAAAAGCCATATGAAAGTATCAAAAGAAGATTTCAACTATTTAGATCCTGAAACAGGAGAAAAATTTGTACCATATTGTATAGAACCATCTGTTGGAGCAGATAGAGTAACTTTAGCTTTTTTATGTGATAGTTATGAAGAAGAAAAATTAGAAGATGGAGATACAAGAACCGTTTTACATTTACATCCAGCATTAGCACCATATAAAGTAGCCGTTCTACCATTATCTAAGAAATTATCAGACAAAGCACAAGAAGTATATGAGAAACTATCCCAAAGATTCATGTGTGATTATGATGAAACAGGAAGTATAGGAAAACGTTACAGAAGAGAAGATGAAATTGGTACACCATATTGTGTAACGATTGATTTTGATACAGTAGAAGATAATACAGTAACAATAAGAGACAGAGATACAATGGAACAAATTAGATTAAATATTGATGAAGTAGCTACATGGGTAGAGGAAAAAATGAATTTTTAGTTATTGTGTTTAATATACAGTTTATAGCAAAATGCCTAAGAAAGTCACTTTAAATTTAAGAGATTAAGTTTAAAGTGACTTTTTTTGAGAAAAATCAAAATGTTAACTTGTTGACAGTAAAACAATTTATTGTTATACTCATAACAGAAAAACAAATGTATACAATTAAAAAGAATGGAAATAATAAGGAAAAAACTATTGAGAACAAAAGAAATAGAGGAGGAAATAAATCATATGAAAAATAAGAATAAAGGAATTACTTTAATTGCTTTAGTCATCACAATCATTGTATTATTAATCTTAGCAGGAATATCAATTGCAACTTTAGCAGGAGACAATGGAATATTAACAAAGGCAAATGAGGCAAAAGAAGAAACAAGAGGAGCAAGTGTAGAAGAAGAAATCATACTATGGAAAGCAGAAAAACAAGCAGACAAATTGACAAATGAAATGGGAGAAAGTGTAATAACACCAGTAAAAACAAAAGAAGAGTTACTAAAAAAATTAAAAGAAGACAAATTATTAAACCAAGAGGAATATGAGAAATTAAAAAGAGGAGAAACCATAAAAATAGGGAGTAAAACCATTAGTATTAGTGAAGCAAAAACATTAGTAGAAGCTTTTCAAGAAGGAGAAATAAAAATAGGGGACTATGTAGATTACACTCCTGTGGAAGGTAAAAGCGTAACAGTAGGAAAAGAAGAAACAGGATATAGTGAAAATCAAACATATATGGTAGATCCCAATACAACATGGAGAGTATTAGGATTAAGTGAAGATGGAAATAATTTATTGCTAAAGAGTGGAAGTCCAATTACAAAAGGAGCAAATAGTAGTGAGAAGCCATATTTAGTGCTTCGGAGGGGCGGAGAGTTATATCAATGGTGTTGATACTTTAAATAAAATATGTAGTATTTATCAAAACCATTTAGCCAAAGAAGTAAGAAGTATAACAATAGAGGATATAATAAGAACCTTAGAAATTACAATAGATAAAGAAAACAACCAAGCATATAAGACAAATGATACTAGCAAAACGCCATTAGAATCATATAATGGATTATTTGGAGAAAGTTATATTTATCAGGAAGGAGATTATGCACCAGAAAATTACATGAAAGATACCTATCCAGGAAAATATGATAACTTAAAAAGTAAAAAAATAGGAGAAGAAGTAGCAGGAAGTTTTTATGTAATAGATTATACTACAAATGAAGTGATAGAACAGGGAAGTATAATTTATCAATTATTATTTGAAGGAACAACAATGGAAGAAAATACTGTTAAAGGATATTGGTTGGCTTCTCCATCTCCAGGAGTGGGTGAGCGGTTCGAATAGCGGTGCGGAGTTCAGCCTAGGTACAGTCTATGCAGACTATGTGGGTAGTACTGCTGGTTACAGAATTTTCGGAATTGATGGTGTCTGGATTGCAAAGGAGCTGGCAGTGTGCCCTGTAGTTTCTCTAAAATCTGAGATCACAGTAGAAGAAGTCGTCAAAAAAGAAGGAGTAGAAGAAGCAGTTTGGAATACAGAAAGGGAAGACATAATAGCCTTTGGAGAACTCAAAGGAGAAGAAGGTAAAGTTAAAAGTAACTAAAATATTATTTTAAAATATAAAAAGTGGTAACAAAACACTTTCTACACAAATTTGGCAGGTGAACAAAAATGGAGCATATAAACTAGATCTAAAAGGACAAAATTTTTAATTATGCTCCTTTTTTGTTCTAAAATAGAGCGAAATATTATATATCAAAAGTTAGAAAATAGTAATCAGTTTACTATTATTCTGTTAGATTCTTTTCGTGTAAATCCCTAACCAAAACATTTTTTTCTTCAAAATTATCAACAAAACCAACTTTAGCCATTTGGTTTTCGTCATTAATTCCTTGAATCCAAACAGGGCGTTCTTCATAAAAAATGTCAAACTTTTTATCTGTATTTAGAATATGATACATTCTATCCATGTTCATCGTTCAAAACCTCCTTATCATAATAAAAGTATATCCATCAATCAAAAAAATATAACAAGTTGACTTACAAAAACATTTACGATAAAATAAAAAGGGATGGGGGGACGTTGCAAAAATCCCTTCTAAAAGGGAAAAAGGGATAGTCTCTAAAATAAAAAGAAAGAGTGTCCCTAAATCCCCAAAAAAAGGGATTTTTGCAACGTCCCCCCTATCCCTTAGAAGAGGAGGAAATTAAATGAGAGTACAATATCAAGGAAAAATTATGAAGGTAGAAAAAGAAACTACGATACAAGAATTATTAAAAGAGGAAATTGAAAAAAGTGAGTATCCTATAATAGGGGCAGTATTTAATAATGAATATGTTAATTTGGGGTATATAATAAGGCAAGATGGAGAAGTTAAATTAATTGATATTGCTTCCAAAGAAGGAACAAAAATGTATAGAAGAACTATTATTTATATATTGGGTAAAGTAGTAGAAAAGATATGCCCTGATAAAAAAATAATGGTTAATTATCAATTACCTAATTCTATGTTTTGTGAAATAGAAGGGGTACAGATAACAGAAGAGTTAATTCAAAGTTTGAATAATGAGATGCACAAAATAGCACAAAAGGATTTACCAATTAAGCAAGTGGTGATGACACGTAAAGAAGCAGAAGAGTTTTATCAAAAAGATGATACATCAAAAGGAAGACTTCAATTAGATGCAAAAGAGAATGAAGAAATTTATATGTATTATTGTGAAGATTATTATAATTATTGTTATGGAACAATTGCCAATCGAACAGGGGTCACAAAAATATTTGAAATTATAAAATATGAAGATGGTTTTTTAGTAAGATATCCTAGCTCAGATAATCCAGAACAATTGCCAAAGCTAATTGAAACAAAAAAATTAGCATGGGCATTAAATGAATATGATGATATTCATAAAATATTAAATATAAATACAGTTTATAAACTAAATAAAGCAGTAGAAGAGGAAAATATCAAAGATATTATTATGTTAGATGAAGCTTTGCATGAAAAGAAAATTGCGAATATTGCAGATGAAATAGCTAAAAATAGAAATGTAAAAATGATATTAATTGCAGGTCCTTCTTCATCAGGAAAAACTACATTTGCACAAAGATTAGGAATCCAATTAAGAATAAATCAAATTAAGCCTGTAACCATTTCTGTGGATAACTATTTTGTAGAAAGAAAAGATACACCAAAAGATGAAAATGGAAATTATGATTTTGAATGTATTGAAGCAATTGATTTAGAACTATTTAATGACCATTTAACGAGACTATTAAATGGAGAAGAAGTAGAAATGCCAGAATTCGATTTCCATGAAGGAACTAAAAGATATCATGGTAAAAAGTTAAAATTAGATCCAGATCAAGTTTTAGTAATAGAAGGAATTCATTGCTTAAATGATAAATTAACAAGCAAAATTGCTAAAAGCCAAAAGTATAAAATTTATATTAGTGCCTTAACCGTATTAAATATGGATCGATACAATCGAATATCAACAACAGATACAAGATTAGTAAGAAGGATTGTAAGAGATAATCAATTTAGAGGCTATCGTGCAAAACATACAATAGCAACTTGGCATATGGTAAATAATGGAGAAGAAAAAAACATATTTCCTTATCAGGAAGAAGCCAATAGTATTTTTAACACTTCTTTAATCTATGAACTAAATGTACTAAAAGGAGTCATTATGCCATTATTAGAAGAAATTAATCCAAGTGAACCAGAGTATGCAGAGGCAAGAAGGCTAATTAATATGCTAAAATATTTTGAAGTAATACCACCAGAATATGTACCAACTAATTCACTTTTAAAAGAATTTTTGGGAGGAGGAAACTTTAAATATTAATAAAATAATGAAAAGAAGAAACGACAAAACAACAGCAAAGAAGGAGATAAAAAACATGAAACCAAGAAATTTTACCAAAATAGATGAAGAATTTATTTGTGAAAATTGTGGAAAAAAAGTTTCCAAACTAGGTTATTCTTGTAGAAATCATTGTCCTTATTGTTTGCATTCTAAACATATTGATAAAAATCCAGGAGATAGGGAAGAAGAATGCCATGGAGATTTAGAACCTGTTAGCTTAGAAATTGACAGTAAAAAAGGATATGTCATAATCTTTCGCTGTAAAAAATGTGGGGCGATTAGAAGAAATAAAGTAGCTAAGGATGATAATATGGACTTAGTGATTCATTTAAGTAGTAAACAACATAAATAGGAGAAAAACAAGACATTGTATC